>DASXXR010000333.1:0-3993 GCA_036502945.1 Paraburkholderia sp.
CGCCGACGTTTTCTGCGCGAGCGGCACATCGCGCGGGTCGTGGTCGCGCGCGTAGAGTTTGTCGCGCAGTGTGTCGAACAGCGCGGGCTCGCGTTGCAGCACCGGGATGCTCGCGAAGGTCATCGTGATCGGGCACAGCGAGCCCGATTCGACTTGCGCATGCAGGAAATAGCCGGCGCAACGCGCGACCATCGCGCCTGGCTGCGGATCGGAAAACGGCAGCGCCTGCACGCCTTCACGGCGCAGCAGCGCGAGCAGCGTGTGCCACGATGGATGAAACTCCAGCGCATCGATGCGCTCGCCGCGCGGGCTGTGCGTCGAGAGTTCCGGCGTGTGCCGGTTTGCCAGTTCGCCGAGCGCCAGCACTTCGGGCGTGGTGAGCGCCGCGCCGCCATGCGCGAGTGCATCGCGATGCCACGCGGCGCCTTCGCGCTCGACCGCCGCGGCAAGCGCGGTGTCGCTTGCGAACAGGTTGTAGCCGCTGAGAAGCGGTACCTGGTTGGTGACGTCGTGGGTCTTGCCGGGTCCGAACTTTTCCATTTGCCGTCTCCGCTTGCGGACGTGCGCCGGTGATGCATCCCTGCAACTGCAACGCGCAGAAAACCGCCATAGCCCAGTATGCATCAGAGACGCACGGCGGGCAGCGGCCCAACCCGTCTACTTTTTCGGCGCGGCCTCTGCCGCTCCCATCGGGATGCTGAGCGGCGGCGCGTACACGAAGTCGTCGATCTGGCCGCCCAGCATTTCGCGCGCAACGTCGAGCCACGCGCGCGCCGCATGCGACAGATAACTGTTGCGCCGCCAGCCGATCGCGACTTCCCACAGAATCTCCGGCTCGACAACCGGCCTGCAGGTGAACTGCGCAGCATCGAGCCGCCGGCAATGCGGCGCCGGCAGCAAGGCAATGCCGACGCCCGCGAGCACCAGCGCCACCATGAAGTCCCAATGCTCGCTGCGGCTGACGATGGTCGGCGTGAAGCCTGCGTGGCGGCAGGCATTTTGCACGATGTCGTTCAGCGCCAGGCTTTCGCCATAGAACACGAACGGTTCGGCGGCGAGATCCGCAAGCCGGATCTGCTGCGCTGCGTCCCAGCGCGAGCCCGCGCGCGCGACGAGCCACAGCCGTTGACGTGTCATCGGCAGTGAATCGATCGCGTCCGGGTCGACGGGCAACAGCACGCCGCCCAGTTCCAGTTCACCGCCGATCAGCGCCGCTTCGACCGCCCGCGACCCTTGCTCGATCAGCTTCAGTTCGACCTTCGGGTAGCGCTGCCTGAAGGCGGCGATGGCCGGCGTGAACAGCGCGCCGCCCATCGGCGGAATGCCGATGGTCAGCTGGCCCTGGCCAAGGGTGCCGAGATCGACCAGTTCCGCCTGCAATTGCGCGTGCGCGGCGAGCACATCCTGGCCGCGCAGATAAACGATACGTCCTGCGTCGGTGAGCACCATCTGGCGGCCGTCGCGCAGCAGCAGCGGCGAACCGATCTCATCTTCCAGCGCCTTCACCATTTTGCTGATGGTGGGCTGCGTGACGAACATCTGTTCGGCGGCAACGGTGAAACTTTGCTGCCGGACGACTTCAACGAAATAACGAAGGGCGCGCAGTTCCACGGTTCAACTCTCCAGTCGAATTCCAATTTGGAATGATCTTGATGAGTCTAAGTCATTATATTTATATCAGGGATAACCCTATACTGGTTTCTCTTGAAAAGTCACCTGGGGATTTCCATGACGACAAGCTCCGTTGCCCGATTCCAGAGGATCGCAAGGTCGAGCACCGCAAAACCGGCCATCAACGCTGTGCGGATCGTCGCGCAGATCGGTGCGCTGGCCGGCGTGTGGTTCATTGCCGATTTTGCTGTGCGTAAAGTGGGATTGCCGGTGCCGGGCGGTGTCGTGGGTCTGCTCGCGCTGCTCGCCCTGTTGCTATGCGGCGGCATTGCGCCGCGCTGGATCAAGGCGGGCGCGGACTGGCTGCTGTCCGAACTGCTGCTGTTCTTCATTCCGGCTGCGGTTGCGGCGGTTCAGTATGGCGGGCTGTTCCGCGAAGACGGCTGGCGGCTCGCGCTCGTCGTCGTCGCGGGAACGCTGATGGTGATGGTCGCCGTCGCGTTTGCCGTCGAACAGGCGTCGCGCTTCGAGCAACGGCTCGCGCTGCGGCGCATCGCGGTCGAACAGCGGCCGGTTCGCTGAACCCCACTTCTTCCAGGTAACGGCTTTCGCCATGAGCGCCATGTATCTGTCCCTCCTCGCTGACAACGCGTCGCGGCTCATCGCTGCCGGCTGCTTCGTGCTGACGGTGGTGCTCTATTTCGCGTCGAAGGCGCTCTACGTGCGCGTCAAGTCGTTATGGCTTACGCCGCTTGTCGCGGTGCCGATCGTGCTGGTCACGGTGGTGGTGGTCGCGCATATCCCGTATCCGGTTTACTTCCGCGACACGCGCTGGCTGATGTGGCTGCTCGGGCCCGCGACGGTGGCGTTTGCTGTGCCGATCTACGAGTATCGCGAGCTGATGAAGCGTCACTGGATTTCGCTGACGGTCGGCGTGGTGGTCGGGATTATCGTCGGTGTGGGCGGCTCGCTGCTGCTTGCGAAACTGCTGCACCTTTCCCCTGAATTGCAGCGCAGCCTGATGACGCGTTCGGTGTCGACGCCGTTCGCGCTCGCGGTCAGCGACAAGATTCACGCACCGAAGGATCTGACCGCATTGTTCGTGATCGCGACCGGCGTGTGCGGAATGCTGTTCGGCGAGTTCGTGCTGGCGCTGCTGCCGTTGCGCTCAAGGCTCGCGCGCGGTGCGTTGTTCGGCGCGGCGGCGCACGGCGTGGGTACCGCGAAAGCGCGCGAACTGGGCAGCGAGGAAGGCGTGGTCGCGAGCCTGACGATGATGGTGGCCGGCGTCGCGATGGTGCTGCTTGCGCCGATGCTGGAGCTGTTGCCGGTCTGATTCGATTGACCACGGGCGAGCCGTGGAGCGCGGCGGGCGTCGCGCAGCACCGTACCGCATCGCCGTTCACCCTATTATCAAGATGCGTGTCTGATCGCGCCGAATATGATCGGCGGCTTGATTCTGTTTTCAGGTACCGATCGCACGCGATGCTTCCCGTTTCCGTCATCATCCCTTGCTACAACGCCGCGCCGACGCTCGCGCGCACGCTCGACAGCTGCATTGCGCAACCGGAAGCCGCGCAGATCATTGTGGTGGACGACGCGTCGACCGACGCCACGTCCGACGTCATCCGCGACTACGCGCGCCACGACGCGCGCATCGAGCCGCTGTCAATGCATGCGAACGGCGGCGCGGCCCGCGCGCGCAACTGGGCGGCGCTCCACGCAGCGCAGCCGCTGCTCGCGTTCATCGACGCCGACGACGAATACCTGCCCGGTGCTTTGGCCGCCGCGAGCACGTTTCTGACCGGGCATCCGCGACAGGCGTCGATGCGGCTGGATATCGATTTCGTCGGCTTTCCAGCGGAAATCGTCGCGCATCCGGAATTCGCCCTGCATGCCGCGATACTCAGCAACACGGTGCCGAGCAGCCTCGTGATCCGGCGCCAGGTGTACGCGGCGCTGGGCGGATTTCCGCTCGACGACTTCTTCCGCCGTCACGGCGGCGAAGACGGCCCGCTTGCGCTCGCACTACACGCGACCTTTGGCAACCCGCGCCTCGCGGATGAAAAGCGGGTGCGGATGCACTATCACACGGGCGTTCACGCGGAGCGGTACTTTCGCATCGCGATGGGCATGCAGCCGCTGCCGGAGGAAATGTATGCGCAGGCGCTCGAGCGCACCCACCGGTTCGCCGTTCGGGCGTTGGCGGACATGGTCGAACTGCGCGCGCTGGACGCCGCCGCCGGCGCCGCCCCGCCGGCCGCGCCTGTGCCGAATAGCGAAAGCACCGAAAGCAACGCCGCGCACGAATCCGCGCAATAAGCGGGCATCGCGCAAGCCAGCCTGATTTGCTACAATCCACGCTCGTCTTCGAGGAGCGTT
>DASXXR010000334.1:0-5011 GCA_036502945.1 Paraburkholderia sp.
TCGGCGTCGGATTTCTCATCGTTCCTGTTGCAGGCGCAAGCATCGAAGGCGCAGATTCTCGGCCTCGCGAATGCGGGCGGCGACACCGTCAATTCGATCAAGGCGGCGAAGGAATTCGGCGTATCGAAGTCGATGAAGCTCGCTGCGCTGCTTGTCTTCATCGACGATATCCACAGCCTCGGGCTCGAAACCACGCAAGGTCTCGTGCTGACCGACAGCTGGTACTGGAACAAGGATGCGAACACGCGCAAGTGGTCGCAACGCTACTTCGACAAAATGAAAAAGATGCCGTCGAGCCTGCAGGCAGCGGACTATTCGGCGACGACCAACTATCTGAAGGCCGTGCAGGCGGTCGGCTCGACCGATTCGGACAAGGTGATGGCGCAGCTGAAGAAGACGAAAATCGACGACTTCTATGCGAAGGGCTATGTGCGCCAGGACGGCAGCATGATCCACGACATGTACCTGATGCAGGTGAAGACGCCGGCCGAATCGAAGGAGCCGTGGGACTACTACAAGATCACGGCAACGATCCCAGGTGAACAGGCTTTTACGACGAAGCAGGAAACGCGCTGCGCGTTGTGGAAATAAGCGCTGGCGAGGACCGCCTGCCGCTTGCATGATCGCGGCTGACGCGGACGTTCCGCGTGCTGGGCGCATCGGGCCGATCCGGGCCTGACGCGCCCATCGCGCTTTCACTTTGACGACGCGTTCAATGGATATCTTTGGCATCCCATTGCCGGCCATGTTGAGCCAGTTGCTGCTTGGACTCGTGAACGGTTCGTTCTACGCGATCCTGAGTCTCGGTCTGGCGGTCATCTTCGGCCTGCTCAATGTGATCAACTTTGCGCACGGCGCGCTCTTCATGCTGGGCGCGATGCTCGCGTGGATGGGCTTGTCGTATTTCAATCTGCCGTATTGGGTGATGCTCGTGCTTGCGCCGGTCATCGTCGGGCTGTTCGGGATGCTGATCGAACGTTCGATGCTGCGCTGGCTGTACCAGCTCGATCATCTTTACGGGCTGCTGCTCACCTTCGGCATCACGCTTGTCCTCGAAGGCGTGTTCCGCTCGATCTACGGTTCGTCCGGGCAGCCGTATGACGTGCCGCAGGCGCTAACCGGCGCGACCAACCTCGGTTTCATGTTTCTGCCGAACTATCGCGCGTGGGTAGTGGTTGCGTCATTGATCGTGTGCTTTGCGACATGGTTCGTGATCGAGAAGACGCGGCTTGGCGCCTATCTGCGCGCGGGCACGGAAAACCCGAAGCTCGTCGAAGCGTTCGGCATCAACGTGCCGCTGATGGTCACGCTGACGTACGGCTTCGGCGTCGCGCTCGCGGCGTTTGCGGGCGTGCTGGCCGCGCCCGTGATCCAGGTGTCGCCGCTGATGGGGCAGTCGATGATCATCACGGTGTTCGCCGTCGTCGTGATTGGCGGGATGGGCTCGATCATGGGCTCGATCCTGACGGGCTTGCTGCTCGGTGTGATCGAAGGGTTCACGCGCGTGTTTTATCCGGAGGCGTCGGCGACCGTGGTATTCGTGATTATGGCGCTGGTGTTGCTGGTGCGTCCGGCAGGCCTCTTCGGCAAGGAAAAATGATGCAGAGAAAAGCGCTTTACGGTCTGCTGCTAATCGGACTCATTGTGGCGCCGTTCGCCGGCGCGTACCCGTTGTTCGTGATGAAGGTGCTGTGCTTTGCGCTCTTCGCGGCGGCCTTCAATCTTCTGATCGGCTATACCGGGCTGCTGTCGTTCGGTCATGCGATGTTTCTGGCGTCGGCCGGCTATACGACCGGTTATGTGATCCAGACGCTCGGTGCGACGCCGGAAGTCGGCGTGATTGCCGGCACCGCCGCGGCGACGCTGCTGGGCCTGGTTGCCGGATTCTTTGCGATTCGCCGCCAGGGCATCTATTTCGCGATGGTCACGCTCGCGCTCGCGCAGATGGTTTACTTCGTTTTCCTGCAGGCGCCGTTCACGCACGGCGAGGATGGCTTGCAAGGCGTGCCGCGGGGCAAGCTGTTTGGTTTGCTGGATCTTTCGTCGGATCTCACGCTTTACTTCGTCGTGCTAGTTGTCATGGTGCTGGCGTTCCTGTTGATCGTGCGCATCGTGCACTCGCCATTCGGGCAGGTGCTGACCGCGATCAAGGAGAACGAGCCACGCGCGATATCGCTCGGCTATGATACGGGCCGCTTCAAGCTGCTTGCGTTCGTTCTGTCGGCCGGGCTTGCGGGGCTAGCCGGTTCGCTGAAGGTGCTCGTGCTGGGTTTCGAAACGCTCGGCGATGCATACTGGACGATGTCCGGGCTCGTGATCCTGATGACACTCGTTGGTGGCATGGGCACGCTGTTCGGCCCGCTGCTCGGCGCAGCGCTGATCGTCGCGCTCGAAGACCGGCTTGGCGATATCGGCAGTGGCATCGCGTCGCTGACGGGTATCGACTGGTTTCGTTCGCTCGGTGAATCGGCAACCATCGTGACCGGGCTCATCTTTATTGCGTGCGTGCTTGCGTTTCGACGGGGCATCGTCGGCGAGATTGTGGCGCGTGTCAGACCCTTGCGCGCTTAAGGTGCGTGATAGGCGGATCGCAGATTTGCTTCGGTATCCGATCCAATGGGCAGTGCGGGTCGCGTGACGGGCGGTGCACGGGAAGTGTCGACAGTACGCCCCAATTGAGTGCGAAGGTGCACCACTAGGGTAAATGCTAGTTGTTCGTTACGGAGGGGTTGTTTAATCTTCACACAGTTCTGATGCACCCGAATTTTGCAGGTGGAGAACGAGGAGACAATGAGGCACTCAGTGCCCATACGAAAGCGCTGTTGGACTGGGTCCGACAGCGCTTTTTACTTTGCACCTTCGATTTAGCGAAATTGACCTTCTAAACGCGTGACGCTTCGTTCGACCACGCCGTTTCCGGCAGCACTCACCCAATTAGTCTGCATTTATTTTCCGTCTGCAAACCGCTTGCCGCATGCGGCTTGGGTCCGCTAAACTCGCGGTTCCTCGTCATTCGCCGACCGTGCGGTCGGCATTTTGAACCCGCCCCCGCCTTCGATCTCGTTCGAATTCCCGGGGCACAAAGGAGCGGAATGAAGTCGGCATTGCGGTGGATCAGCGCGGCACTCGTCGCGGCAGGCGCCTGCGCAGCATGGAGCGGCCCGGCATTCGCAGATGTGAAGATCGGCGTCACGGTATCGGCAACGGGCCCAGCGGCCTCGCTAGGTATCCCCGAGAAGAACACAACCGCATTGTTGCCGAAAGAAATAGCGGGGCAGAAAGTCGACTACATCGTGCTCGACGACGCCACCGATTCAACCCAGGCCGTCAAGAATGCCCGCAAGCTGACTAGCGAAGATCATGTCGACGCGCTGATCGGCTCGACCATCGTGCCGAACTCGCTGGCGATGATCGACGTCGCGAGCGAGACGCAAACGCCGATGATTTCGCTGGGCGCCGCGGCGTCGATCGTCGAACCGATGGATGCGAAGCGCGCGTGGGTCTTCAAGACGCCGCAGAACGACATCCTGATGGCTACCGCGATCGCGCAGCATATGGGCAATCACGGCGTAAAGACGGTCGCGTTCATCGGTTTTGCCGATGCCTACGGCGAGGGCTGGTTCAAGGAGTTCAGCAAGGCCGCCGATCTCGCGAAGATCAAGATCGTCGCGAGCGAACGTTTCGCGCGCAACGATGCGTCGGTGACGGGTCAGGTGCTGAAGATGATGTCGCAGAACCCGGACGCGGTGCTGATCGCGGGCGCGGGTACGCCGGCCGCGCTGCCGGAAAAAACGCTCAAGGAGCGTGGCTACAAGGGCAAGTACTATCAGACGCATGGCGTCGCGAACAACGATTTCCTGCGCGTGTGCGGCAAGGATTGCGACGGCACGTATCTGCCAGCGGGTCCGTTGCTTGTCGCGGATCAACTCCCGGACACCAATCCGGCGAAGAAGGCCGCACTGACGTATAAGCACGCGTACGAGAGCGCTTACGGCGCGGGGTCGGTTTCGACGTTCGGTGGCCACATGTGGGATGCGGGCCTGCTGCTGCAACGTGCGATTCCGGTTGCGCTGAAGAAGGGGCAACCCGGCACGCCGGCTTTCCGCGAAGCGCTGCGCGCCGCGCTGGAAAGCACGAAAGACTTGCCCGCATCGCACGGCATCTTCAACATGAGCGCGACCGACCACGCGGGTCTTGATCAGCGCGCGCGGGTGATGGTGGAGATCGTCGGCGGCAAATGGAAGCTTGCTCCGGACTAGGCGAGACGCATCGGTCGCGAAAGGGATCGAATGAAAGGCGCGTGCAGTTGACGCGCTTTTTTTGTTGTCTGCTTGCAGGGAAAACCATGCTTGGCACGCTTGTACATGATCACTAGATTCAGTTAGCCGGTTCTTATCGCGGATCACACAACAATCGAGCCGAGCGTTTGGAGACGAGCAATGACGAAGACGAAACGACGGGTTCGCGCCAGCATCGCGACAGCTTGTGTGGGGCGCGAGCGCGGCGGTCGCACAGGTATCGGCGTGACACTGTCGACCACCGGCCCTGCCGCATCGCTCGGGATTCCTAGGAAGAACACGATTGCGTTGCTGCCCAAGGAATTCGTTTCGCTTGCCTCGTTGGGTGCAATCATCGCGCGCGAGTGATCGCGCGGATCGTCGGCGGCAAATGGAAGCTGCAGAACGAGTAACGCGGTGCGCGACGGCCGCATGACCTGCCGCGCCGACGGTGCGCCATTTCCATTTGATCACAATGGCAGCCGCTGCGGCCCGGGCTTTCGAGGGGGCAGCAACGGCGTTTGCGCCGTGCGGATTGGCCGGTTCGACGCGTCGTCGATCATGCCGATCATCCGCACGGTGACGCGACGCTTCTCAAGCTTTCCATTCCGGTTTTCCAGGACGAGACAGTATGGATCTATCAATTGCGGCGATCCTCGCGCAGGACGGCATCACAACCGGCGCGATCTACGCATTGCTCGCACTCGCGCTAGTGCTGGTGTTTTCAGTCACGC
>DASXXR010000335.1:0-2389 GCA_036502945.1 Paraburkholderia sp.
GCCGAAGCTGAAAAAGAACGACAAGCACACGATCGACGTCGTCATCGACCGTCTGAAAGTGCGCCCGGACATGAAGCAGCGCCTCGCCGAATCGTTCGAAACGGCGCTGCGTCTCGCCGACGGCCGCGCGATCGCGCTGGAAATGGACACGGACAAGGAGAAGCTGTTCAGCTCGAAGTTCGCGTGCCCGATCTGCTCGTATTCGCTGCAGGAACTGGAGCCGCGCCTCTTCTCGTTCAACAATCCAATGGGCGCGTGCCCGGAATGCGACGGCCTCGGCCAGATCACCTTCTTCGATCCGAAGCGGGTGGTCGCGCATCCGTCGCTGTCGCTCGCGGCGGGCGCGGTGAAGGGCTGGGACCGGCGCAACCAGTTCTACTTCCAGATGCTGCAAAGTCTCGCGGCGTTCTACGAGTTCGACATCGACACGGCCGTCGAAGACCTGCCGGAGAAAGTCCGCAAGATCCTGCTGTTCGGTTCGGGCAAGCAGGAGATTCCGTTCTCGTACATCAACGAACGCGGCCGTACTTCGGTGCGCGAGCATGTGTTCGAAGGGATCATCCCGAATCTGGAGCGGCGTTACCGCGAGACCGATTCGGTCGCGGTGCGCGAAGAGCTCGCCAAGTATCAGAACAGCCAGCCGTGCCCGGCCTGCGCCGGCACGCGGCTGCGCCGCGAAGCGCGCTTCGTGAGGATCGGCGCGAACAGCGATGCGCGCGGCATCTTCGAAATCAGCGGCTGGCCGTTGCGCGATGCGCTCGGTTATTTCCAGACGCTGCGGCTGGAAGGCTCGAAGCGCGAAATCGCCGACAAGGTCGTGAAGGAAATCGTCGCGCGGCTGATGTTCCTGAATAACGTCGGACTGGATTACCTGTCGCTCGAACGCAGCGCGGAAACGCTGTCGGGCGGCGAGGCGCAACGGATTCGCCTCGCGTCTCAGATCGGCTCGGGGCTGACCGGCGTGATGTACGTGCTGGACGAACCGTCGATCGGCCTGCATCAGCGCGACAACGACCGGCTGATCGCCACGCTCAAGCATCTGCGCGATCTGGGCAACTCGGTGATCGTCGTCGAACACGACGAAGACATGATCCGCATGGCCGACTACGTGGTGGATATGGGCCCGGGCGCGGGCGAGCACGGCGGCATGGTGATCGCCGAGGGTACGCCCAAGCAGGTGCAGGCGAACGCGGCGTCGATGACCGGGCAGTACATGTCCGGCACGCGCAACATCGAATTCCCCGACGAGCGCAAGGAGCCGGACGAACGGCGGCTGCGCATCGTCGAGGCGCACGGCAACAATCTGCAGCATGTGTCGCTGGACCTGCCGGTCGGCCTGCTCACGTGCGTGACCGGCGTGTCCGGTTCGGGCAAGTCGACGCTGATCAACGACACGCTGTACCACGCGGTCGCGCATCACCTATACGGCTCGGCCACTGAACCGGCGCCGTATGAATCGATTGAAGGCCTCGAGCATTTCGACAAGGTCATCAACGTCGACCAGTCGCCGATCGGCCGCACGCCGCGTTCGAACCCGGCCACGTACACGGGCCTGTTCACGCCGATCCGCGAGCTGTTCGCGGGCGTGCCCGCAGCCAAGGAACGCGGCTACGATCCAGGCCGTTTCTCGTTCAACGTGAAGGGCGGCCGCTGCGAATCCTGCCAGGGCGACGGCGTGCTCAAGGTGGAAATGCACTTTTTGCCGGACGTGTACGTGCCATGCGACGTCTGCCACGGCAAGCGCTACAACCGCGAAACGCTGGACGTTCAGTACAAAGGCAAGAACATCAGCGAAGTGCTCGACATGACGGTGGAGAACGCCTACGAGTTCTTCAAGCCGGTGCCGGTCGTCGCGCGCAAGCTGAAAACCTTGCTGGACGTGGGTCTGGGCTATATTCGGCTGGGCCAGTCGGCCACCACGCTGTCGGGCGGCGAGGCGCAGCGCGTCAAACTATCTTTGGAACTGAGCAAGCGTGACACGGGTCGCACGCTATACATTCTTGACGAGCCGACCACCGGCCTGCACTTTCACGACATCTCGCTGCTGCTGGAAGTGATCCACCGATTGCGAGACCAGGGTAATACCGTCGTGATCATCGAGCATAATCTCGATGTAATCAAAACGGCCGACTGGGTCATCGATCTCGGACCTGAGGGCGGAGCGGGCGGCGGCCAGATCATCGCTCAAGGCACGCCCGAGCAGGTTGCGAAGTCGAAGGCAAGTTTTACCGGCAAGTATCTGGCGCCTCTGCTGAAGCGGGCTGCCAGCAAAAAGTAACGCTGCACAACACGGGTTGGAGACGGAATAAGCCATGGCCAAGCGGAATCAGGCGCGCGACGACGGGCAAGTGCAGGACCTACGCCCACGCCCGGTCAGGCTGACTAGCGA
>DASXXR010000336.1:0-22808 GCA_036502945.1 Paraburkholderia sp.
CCGGTGTCTTCGGCAACCGGAATGAATTCCACCGGCGATACGTCACCTAGTTCCGGGTTGTGCCAGCGCATCAGTGCTTCGGCGCCGACGGTGCGGCCGCTCTTGCCGTCGACGATCGGTTGATACACGAGACGAAGCTCGCCGGCAGCCAATGCGCGCCGCAACGATTGCTCGATCGTGAAACGGCGCTGCAGACGCAGGCTCAATTCCTTCGTGAAGAACTCGAAACCATTGCGGCCACGCTGCTTCGCCTGATACATCGCCGAATCGGCGTTACGTATCAGCGTCGTCGCGTCGCGTCCGTCTTCGGGGTACACGCTAATGCCGATCGATGCGCCCAGGTAATATTCGTTGTCCGCGACCGCAAACGGCATCGCGATTGTCTCGATCACCTGCCGCGCGAACGTGGTCAGATGCGCAGCGCTTTCATATCCGCTGACCGCAATCACGAACTCGTCGCCGCCGACGCGCGCAAGCGTATCGCTCTTATGCACGCACGCCGCGAGGCGCCGCGCGACGCTGCGCAGCAACGCATCGCCGGCTTCGTGGCCGGCGGTGTCGTTGACCTTCTTGAAGCCATCCAGATCGACGAACAGCACCGCGACGCACCGCGCATGGTCGGCCACGCCGGGGCCGTCATGGGCACGTTCGAGCAGATCGCGCATCCGGTCCGATAGATAGGCGCGATTGTAGAGACCTGTCAGCGAATCGCGGATCGCCAGATACTTGAGTTGCTGCTGCGCGGCACGCGCCGGGCCGATGTCGTTGAACGAGATCAGCACGGCGCCTGGCGCCCTGTCGCCGGGCTTGATGATCGGCACGATATTGGCCGTGATCCAGATCGTGTCGCCATTGAACAGATCAAGCGAGATCGTGAGGCCGAGAATCGGCTTGCCGGTTGCGAGCACCTTGCGTATCGGCCGGTCGGGGGTTTCGATAACCGAACCATCCTCGCGGCGCGAGCGCAGCCATACCGAATCAATGTTTGTGCCGATGATAGCGGGCGTCGTACGCAACATGCGCATCGCGCTAGGATTGCACGCCAGCACTTCGCCGTCGTGCGCCTGCACGACGATCCCTTCGTTCAGGTGATCGACGACGAGCCGGTGGTGCTCTTCGCTTTGCGCAAGCCGTTGTCTGATCCTGTCCTGATGGATCGCGAGCCCCACGCTACGGCCGAAGTCGCGCAAAATCGTTTCTTCGACAGCGCTCGGCCGGCGCGGCTCGCGGTAATACACCGCGAATGCGCCGAGCACGCCGCCCGCTTCGCCTTCGAACGGAATCGACCAGCACGCACGCAAACCATGGGGTGCTGCAAGGTGCTTATGGCTCGCCCAACGCGGATCGATTGCGATGTCTTCCGCAACGATCATCCGCCTCTCGAACATCGCCGTGCCGCACGAACCGGCGCCCGCTCCGATTTCAATGTCGCCGATCGCCGCGGCGAACGCCTCAGGTAGCGACGGTGCGGCGCCCATCCTCGCACGGCGCCCGTCCGTATCGAGCACGAGCACCGTGCATGCCGCGCCATCGCCAAGCAGCGCCTCTGCACGACGGCAGACTTCCGTGAGCAGTTCAGGCAGCGGCGTGCTGCGCGTCAGCAGACGCAGCACGCTGCGCTCCGACTCCAGCACTCGCGCGGCAAGGCGCGCCCGACTGCGACGGTGGTCGGGCTCACGGTCGATAATCCGGTCTGCGGTCACTTGAAGATTCCTGAATGGGCTCCCCAACGCGACATCGGCAGCTGCATGCAATTCGAGTATCCGGGTTTACGCTAAGGCTACGCCAGCCTTTGCGCTCCGACCCGTTCTTGCTTCAATGCACATGCGGATTGAATGTACGCGGCTCGATCGTGCGTTGCTTTGCGACGATCGCGGTGCTTTCGGGAATCTCTTCCCACCAGCCCGGCAAGTCGACGAGCGGCTCCGACAACACCAGGAACGCATCGTCGCCGACTGCCTTGATGCGTGGATCGTCGGGATACAGTTCCTGCAGATGGCGCATCGACGTGCTATGAAACAGCGAGCGCGATTGCCGTTCGCTCGAATAGCGGACTGCGACGATCTGCTCGCCGTCGGTCGCGCAGATGGTCATGTTGAGCGGCGCGTCGACACCGTTGCGCCGGCCCACTTCTTCGACCCTGCCCGCCATTCGTTCCAGCGCCAGCACGGGATCGATTTCCAGCCCGAACGTCAGCGCAAGATAGAACAACACTTCCGAATCCGTCGACCCTTCGATCGACGCGAACAGTTCGGGATCGATTGCCATCATCAGCTCGCGCCGCACCTTCGGATAATCGCGTACGAGTCCGTTATGCATAAAGAGCCATCGCCCGTAACGAAACGGATGACAGTTGGTTTCCTGCGATGGCGTGTCGGTCGCGGCGCGAATGTGTGCGACAAACAATGGTGCCTTGATCGCACGCGCGGCGTCGCGCAGATTGCGGTCGCTCCAGGCCGGCTGCGCGCAGCGGTAGCGAAACGGGATGTCGGTCGGATGCCCGTACCACCCTATTCCGAAGCCGTCGCCATTGGTGGTCGTATGGCCCATTCGCGAATGCAGGCTTTGGTCGATCAACGAATGTTTCGCACGGAACAGCACCGTTTCAAGCTGAATCGGATTGCCCGTATAAGCCAGCCAGCGGCACATGATTCACCTCCTCGAGAAAAGATGTTTGCTTGCCGGTACCGTCAATTCGCGACGCGATTGCCCGCAAGCGGAGCAAGAAACTCGGAAAATCCCGTCAACATGATTTGCACACCAATGCAAAGCAGCAGGAACGCCGACACCCGCAACGCGACTTTCGTCCCTTCCTTGCCGAGGAAGTGCGCGATGTGCGCGGAGCGGCTATACGTAAAATAGACCACCAGCGCGACGAGAACCGAAATCACAATCGACGCAATCGAAGACGTCAGGAATTCGGACAGCTTGTGCGTCCGGTTCGCGTTCAGTGCTATCGCGGTCGCGATCGTGCCAGGGCCGGTGGTAAGCGGCATCGTCAACGGAAAGAAGGCTTTGGACATCGCGTTCTCCGGGTCCACCGGCGCGCCCGGTGCCTGGATGGTGCGTGTTTCCGGAGCGTTGAGCATGTTCCAGGCGCTAACCGCCACCGCAAGGCCGCCGCCGATGCGCAATGCCTCAATGGAAATGCCGAAGAAATGCAGCACCGGCGTGCCCACAAAGAATACGACGAGCAGCACGAAGAACGCGTTGATCGACACACGCTTGGCAAGCGCGGTGCGTTCGTCGACGGTGAGCGACTCGGTTCGGTCAAGAAAGACGAATGCAATTGCAAAGGGATTGATGATGCTGATCAATCCGGTAAAGCCGAACAGAATGTCCGAGACCAGGCTGGTTGTCATTTTGGCATCCGGGTAGAGCTGACTCGTTCGCTGCGCGTCCACTAAGGCACCGGCCGGCGGTCATGCTCTCTCCGCGCCCATCGCCAATGCGTGCCGCGGACAGTGTAACTGCAACCCTTGCGCCGCCGGTAAGTGGCGCCGCGAACCCGATGACACGCGCGGACAACTTGTCGCGGGTTCGGATCGAGCGGGTTCGAGCGCCCATTCTTTCAATATACCTTCATTTTTTTGATCAGCTTTGCGCAAGTTTGCGGCGAGGCATACAGTCGGACCGAAGCCTCGCTTACTGCAGACGTACCAACCCGAGACGCATCAATCGTTCGAGGAGTTGTCCCTATGTCCTTTCGCCTGTTGGCCGTGCTGCCGTTCATCGGCATTCTGCTCGGCGTCCCGTTTGTCAATCGTGTCGAACCGCTGGTGCTGGGCATGCCGCTCGTGCTCGCATGGATCGTGCTGTGGGTCGTCCTGAGCGCCGCGATCATGGCGATCATCTACCGCCTTGACCCGGCCAACCGCCAACCGGCCGCCGAAGCCGGGGAGGCTCGCCTATGAGCAGCGCTCTTCTCATCATCGTCGCGGTGACGCTGTTCGCGTTGTATCTCGGCGTGCGCGCCCGCCACGGGCACGACATGAGTCTCGAACAGTGGACCGTCGGTGGACGCAGCTTCGGCACTGCGTTCGTGTTTCTGCTGATGGCGGGCGAAATCTATACGACCTTCACGTTTCTCGGCGGCAGCGGCTTCGCTTATGGCAAAGGCGCACCCGTCTACTACATCCTCGCGTATGCGACGCTGGCGTACATCCTGTCGTACTGGTTGCTGCCGCCTGTGTGGCGCTATGCCAAAACCCATCGGCTCCTGTCGCAGCCGCATTTCTTCGCGCGCAAATACGACAGCCGGCCGCTCGGCGTGCTGGTTGCGGTCGTCGGCGTCGCGGCGCTGATTCCGTATCTCGTGCTTCAGCTCAAGGGGCTCGGCATCATTGTCGCCATCGCTTCGTACGGCGTGATCTCGTCGTCCGCGGCGATCTGGATCGGCGCCGCAGTGGTCACGATCTATGTGACCGCGTCCGGCGTGCGCGGCTCCGCGTGGAATTCGGTGATGAAAGATCTGTTGATTCTCGCGGTCGTGCTATTTCTCGGTATCTATCTGCCGATTCATTACTACGGCGGGCTCGGCGCGATGTTCCATGCAATCGACGCTGCGCGGCCCGGATTCCTGACGTTCGCCGAAAAAGGCTCCAGCGTCATATGGTTCCAGTCGACCGTATTGCTTACGGCACTCGGCTTTTTCATGTGGCCGCATACGTTCGGATCCGTGTTCACCGCGAAAGACGAGCGCATTTTCCGGCGCAATGCAATGGTGCTGCCGATCTATCAGTTGATCCTGCTGTTTGTGTTCTTCGTCGGTTTTGCAGCGGCACTCAAGGTGCCGGGGTTGAAAGGCGGAGATATCGATCTGTCGCTGTTCCGCATTTCCCTTCAGACGTTCGACCCGTGGTTTGTCGGGGTCATCGGTGCGGCCGGCGTGCTGACCGCGCTCGTGCCGGGTTCGATGATTCTCACCACAGCTTCGACGCTGATAGCTAACGACATCTATCGCGGCCTGCTAAACCGGCAAGCTTCGGATACGAGCGTCGGGATGATCGCGCGCATGCTGGTGCCGGTAGTGGCACTCGTGGCGGTGCTGTTCACGCTGCACGGTGGCGAGACGATCGTCGCATTGCTGCTGATGGGATATAACTTCGTCACACAGCTATTTCCGGCGCTGGTGTGCAGTCTTTCGCCGCACAATCGCGCGACGAAACAAGGCGCATTCTGCGGCATCACAGTCGGCGTGCTCGTGGTTGCAATCACAACCATCATGCATGTAAGCGTTGGCCAGTTACTACCGTTCCTGCCCGATACGCTTAAAGACGTGAACATCGGCTTTGTGGCGCTGACGTTGAATGTGGTCGTGTTTGCGGTCGTCAGCGCGATTACGCGGCCGCGCTCGCAAACCGAACAGTCGCACGCGCAGACACGTTGATGCTGCGGCATGTTGTGTTGTCGCACCGGATCTTCGCGCGCTGACTTACGCAGCGAAGACCGGTGGCAATCGGGCCAGCCCGTGCCCGCGCCGGGCCAGAATCAATTCGACTTCTGAATACCTACGCACCACCTTCATCGCCAACGCGAACTCAGAATGTGTCCATATTCCAGCGAATTGGAGGGACACACAACAGACTAGCAATTTCCGTTTTTTAAACTATCAAGTCCGCTTCGCGCGGGTACTCAATTTTCATAAATAACGCTTAAGGAAGTTAGATGAAAGTTTCATCGCAAAACGCATTCACGTCCCATGCTGTCGAGAACACGGGTGCCGATAGTGCAGCCATCGCTTCACCGCGCACGCCTGCAGGACAGAGCACAACGAACAACTACCCAACCCACTACCCGAATGGTCAAGTGAAGGACGAGTTCACTCCATTGAATCCTAATAACCCTCAAACCGGCCAGGCAGGGACTTACCGGCACTACGACGATAGCGGGCACCTGCGAGAACTCGATCTCAAGGCGCCCGACGGACATACCGCGCTGGAACGGCATTTCGACAAGAATGGCAATCAGCAGAACGTCGTACACAATCCCGACGGAAGCAGTAGTGAGACGGACTTCAACCACGGCTAGCGGTAAGCCGGCCCGGTTAGCAATCGGCGCCGACGCCAGCAGATTCCAATACGCTGTTTCGCGTTTTATCTAGAAGCCGATTGCTGGCAGAAAGTGCGCCCACCCGCATGAAAAAGGTGGGCGCCAGCGGTACCGTGTTGCGCCGGGATGAGCGCACAACCCGTTTGCGTGCGGCGACTGGAAGTGCGCCGATCGCCTCCATGTTGACTCAATTCCTTGTAGAGCGCCAATTACATGTCACTTCCCAGACTGACGCTTCGTCTCATGCTAGCGGCAATCATGCTTTCATAACCCACTCTGGCAGCGTTCAAAATAAATGGAAATCTCCGCCCCAAGCAAAGACGACACCACTTATTACCCGGACGGAAACAAGAAGGAAGTGACCGCCGCCGTTTGCAGCTACTTCGGAAGCATGCACCAGTACTATGACGAGAACGGACGTTGCACAGGTTACGACCTGCTCGACCGCGACGGAAAAAGAACGATGGGAATGGCATTCGGCCCTGACGGCAGCCAGTACAGTGTTGCGGAGAGGGGGGATGGGAGCGAGCGTATGACCTTAAGGGACGCGAACCACACCGTTTCCATATACGACCT
Organism: Paraburkholderia sp.; assembly: GCA_036502945.1. Lineage (GTDB taxonomy): Bacteria > Pseudomonadota > Gammaproteobacteria > Burkholderiales > Burkholderiaceae > Paraburkholderia. The sequence continues at coordinate 6,628 of DASXXR010000336.1, forward strand.
TGGCGTCGAGGGCGTACCTACGCTACTCGGCTCGTACACGGACTTAAAGGGTGGTCCTGCATTTTTATACATCCGGCCGCCGGATCAATGAAAGGATCCGTAGATGCCGCCGCCTGCATGCCACAGGCGGCTATCCCTCAAGCCCATGACGTTTCCACGCGTCGCCGCCGCCTCGCGCAGAAACAGTAGCCGAGACTCAGACCGGACTGTCAGACGGCGCATCACCTTGCTTCGAATACAGCGTCGATTCCCCGAAGCCTTCCGCCGCCAATACGTGTCCGACCAGAATCAACGCAGTTCTTTCGATATCGGTTGACCGCACTTTGGCGGCAATATCGCTCAACGTCCCGATGACCTTCTCCTCGTCCGGCCAGCTCGCACGATAAATCACGGCGACAGGGCAGTCTGCGCCATAGTGCGGCGCCAATTCGTCGACGATGTGCGCCAGGTGTCGCACGCCGAGATGAATCGCCATCGTCGCCCGATGCCGCGCGAGATCGCCGAGCTGTTCGCCATCGGGCATCGCCGTCTTGCGTGCGTAGCGCGTGAGGATTAGCGTCTGCGATATACCGGGCAGCGTCAGTTCGCACCCTAAGCTCGCGGCGCAGGCGGCTGTCGCCGTCACGCCGGGCACGATCTCGTACGGAATATCGAGCGCTCGCAGCCGGCGCATCTGCTCGCCAATCGCACCGTACAACGACGGATCGCCCGAATGCACGCGCGCGACGTCCTGTCCGTTTGCATGCGCTTGCTCGAGCAACCCAACGATGGCGTCGAGATCGAGTTCCGCCGTATTGACGACGGTTTCAGCAACATGGCCCGCCAGTACCGCGTCGGGTACCAAAGATCCTGCATACAGGATCACCGGACAAGTCCGCACGAGCCTTTGGCCCTTCACTGTGATGAGCTCCGGGTCACCCGGACCTGCACCGATAAAAAACACCGTCATGAAACGACACTCCGTCAATCAAGAATGGCGATCGCGTGCAACGCGATGATTCGAACTGGAAGCTGAAGATAATCCCTGCAGCACGCGGGCGAGTTCAACGGCGCTGTCGAATTCCCGATCGGCAGTGGGCAGCGTCGGACGCCGCATCATGACGACCGGCACGCGCCGTTCGCGCGCCACGTCGAGTTTCGCCTGCGTCGCATTGCCGCCGCTGTTCTTGCTCACGACGACATCGATCGCCGCGGCTGCGAACAACGCGCGCTCTCCGTCGATGCTGAACGGACCGCGGGCATCGATCACTTGCGCACGCGTATTGCCTGGATGTGCGTCGAGACAGCGCACGGTCCAATACTGATGCAAAGGAATTTCGTCGAGATGAGCGAGCGGTTCGCGGCCGAGCGTGAACAGCGGTCGCGCAAACGGCGCGAGCGCAGCGACGACTTCGCCCCAGTGATCGACCATCCGCCAGTCATCGCCTGCCTGCGGCTGCCATTGCGCGCGGCGCAGCGCCCAGTACGGCACGCCTTTAGCGCGGCACGCTGCTACCGCATTCGCGCTAATCTGCCGCGCATACGGATGAGTGGCATCGACGACGAGCCCGATACGTTCGTCTTCGATATAGCGCGCAAGCCCCGGCACACCGCCAAAGCCGCCGACACGCACGGCGCACGACAACTCCTGCGGCACTCTGCCCAGTCCCGCGAGGCTGTAGATATGGGGTGCGCTCAATGCGCGCGCGACCTGCAACGCATCGCCGGTGCCGCCGAGCAGCAGAACGCGCATCATCGCGCCACTCCCACGATGTTGCCCTGCCGGTGATCGCTGCGCCATGGCGCGGGCTGCTCGGGCGTTTCGTCGCGCATCACGGTTTGGCCGCTTCGTACAGCGTGATCGGCAGCGCGGGGCGCCACGTCTCGAAGCCGCCCAACGGTTGCGCGTCGGCCAGCGCGATGCGCGTAAGCGTGCCGCCGTGCCGTTCGCGGCAGGCGGCCAGCATAGCCTCCCCTTGCAGTGTCACCGCGTTCGCGACGAGCCTGCCGCCGCTGCGCAATGCATGCCAGCATGCATCGAATACGCCCTCGGCGGTCACGCCGCCGCCGATGAAAATCGCATCCGGCGTCGCGAGGCCCGCAAGCGCGGCCGGCGCGGCACCCGCGACGAGTTGCAGCGCGGGCACGCCGAGCGTGTCGCGATTGTGCTCGATGAAGCGCTGCCGCTCAGGGTGCGCTTCGACTGCGACCGCCCGGCACGATGGATGCGCGCGCATCCATTCGATGCCGATCGAACCGCAGCCTGCGCCCACGTCCCATAGCAATTCACCCGGGGCGGGCGCAAGCCGCGCGAGCGTGAGCGCGCGCACGTCCCGCTTGGTCAGCTGGCCGTCGTGGCGATAGGCGTCGTCGGGCAAGCCGGGGGTCAGCGCGAGGCGCGGCATGTCGCCGCTCGCACGGCATTCGAGCGCGATCAGATTCAGCGCCGCGCCTGGCGCCGCATCCCATGTATGAGCCAGCCCATCGATACGGCGCTCGAGCGGACCGCCGAGGTGTTCGAAGACAGTCATTCTCGTTGCGCCGAACCCACGCGCGGTGATGCGCGTTGCGATTTCGGCGGGTGTGGCGTCGTCGCTGCTCAGCACGAACACGTGCGCGCCGTCGTGCAGATGCGCATGGATCGCCGCCAGCGGCCGGCCGACGGCGGACAGCATCGACACGTCCTGCAATGGCCAGCCCAGTCGTGCCGCGGCGAGGGAAAGAGACGATGGTGCAGGCAGCACGCGGAACTGGCCGGCGCCGAGCGCGCGCGCGAGCGTGGCGCCGACGCCGAACAGCATTGGGTCGCCGCTCGCGAGCACGCACACGGCGCCATCGCGTTGCGCGAGCAGCGGCTCGAGATCGAACGGACTTGGCCAACGCTCGAGCCGTGCGCGCAGGCGCGTGGGGAGCATCGCGAGATGGCGCTCGCCGCCATAGATGACCGATGCATCAAGCAACGCCCGGCGCGCCGCGCGCCCTAGCCCGGTGAAGCCGTCGTCGCCGATTCCTATCACGGTGAGCCAGGCCGGCATGCTGCGATCCTCGTCGTGCGCGTTCAATTTCGGGGCCGATTGCTGCAATGCGTTGATTGACATCGAGACGATGTCGGGTTTGCGAGTGAAGCAGGAATGATACAGCGCGCGAGGCGCTTCGGATTTGCTTGCGCGTCTGTCTACGTCCGTCCATGTCTGAACTACCAGACTGTCGAGCACAGGTCCTGACGGCCGCCCGGACCGGAAAACGCAAAGCGCCCATCGTTTTCACCGATGGGCGCATGCTGCTATGCCGGCCTTATGGATGGCAAGGCGGCTTGAGTTTAGCGCTTAAGTATGACTAAGCAGCTCAACCTACCGGCAGCGTTCCTTTACAGCAATTGTCAATTTTGCTGGAAATCGCCGCGTTTTGTTTACCAATATCCACGACGCCTTGCCCGAGTTCATTCAGCTTGTTATCGAGCCCGGTATACTGCGTCCCCAGATATTGAAGCTTCTGATTGACCGCCGTTATCCCATCCTTTGTGTCGCCGACATCGGTTGCAATGCCTTGAAGTTTCGTGTTTTGAGAGTCCGCTTTGTTGTTGAGACCATTCAACTGGCGGTCGATCCGGTTGAACCTGCTCGAATAGCCATTCAACTGTCCGCTGACGCCATTCAGGGTGTCCGTGTTGCCCTGGAGCTGTGCTGCAAGTCCATCCACCTTGTCCGAAATAGCGTTGGTCGTATTTACAATGGTTCCGAGACCCGTGGGCGAAAACAGCGTCGGAATGCGGCCTTGCACGTCGCCACTACCTGGTGCCGGACCATTGCCGGAAAACTCATTCAATGCGCTGCCCGCAGCGAAGTTGTTGTAGTTCACCGTGACATTCGGGAAAGTTTGCGTAGTCATCTAAATTCCTTTAAATCAGATTTAGAAAAAGATAGCCCGACACCGCATGGCCGGCTTGACTCCATGAGTCATCGCCAATTTCGGCCAGGTGCAACGGGTGTTCCGGAACCATGCATATTTTTCCAGCACCTCCTGATTCGTGAGAGTGAGGGTATTTTTTCCGATACCTCGTTGCTTCGGGCAATACCGGAATACGACGTTCTGATTTTTATTTAATGTCTGTCGCAACAGCATTCACGCGGAGACATCGGACTTCCGCTTGCCCTTTTGACGGGCGCCATTGCCCGAGGCGGAGCGCACCGTGCGCACCGCCCCTGTGCGGGCCGTACCGGTCTGTCCACCAAGCCCCGCTTCCATCACGTCCTCGAGGTAGTGCTGTACCACGCGCTGAAATTCGAGCAGCGCAGCGTGACGGTCCGCCACGCTGCCATCGTGGCTTAGCGTAACGGCGGCTTTCATCAGATGCTGGACGATCACGGCCCGCAACCAGGCCTCCTTCGCCGACAGTTGCGGTGCGAGCGCGGCCAGCACGGCTGCGATTGCCTTGCGCAATCTTTCGCGCACGCCCGTCGCGCCGGGCAGCACGACGTCATGCACATCGGCCAGCACCGCGAAAGCGGGATGCGCCGCGCGAAACGCCGCGAACAGTGTCGTCAGCCTGCCCGCAACGATCGATACGTCCAGCGAGGGCACCTCCTCGCGCAGCCGGCCAAACGCTGCTTCAAGCTCGGTCACATACTGCTCCAGCAGCGTGCCCGCAACCCGTTCTTTCGTCGGAAAGAACTGGTACAGCGAGCCAATCGACGACTTGGCCCGCGCAGCGATCGCGGTCATCGTCGTTGCTTCATATCCTCTTTCGGCGAATTCCGCGCTTGCGGCTTCCAGTAACGACGCGACACGCGCATGTCCGCGGGCGCGGCGAGGCGCCTTCGCCTCGCCCGAATTGGGCGTTGACTTTTGTGAGTTCATCCTCATATACTGTTTGTGAGTACCCCCTCACAATACACCCGCGACTTATCGCTTTCAACGGAAGGCCATCTCCATGCAGAAACTTGACCCCAAGACTACCGCCCTCGTTCTGATCGATCTTCAGCAGGGCATTCTCGGATTCGGGCAAGCACCGCGCCCAGGCGTTGCCGTCGTGTCTACTGCGGCAACGCTTGCAAAGCGCTTTCGGGAGGTGAATGCCCCCGTCGTCCTCGTCCGGGTAGGCTGGAGCGCCGACTTTGGCGACGCGCTGAAGCAGCCCGTCGATCAGCCCGCAGCGCTCCCCCCCGGCGGACTGCCCGCGAACTGGTGGGACTTCCCCGCCGAACTGGCCGTGGAGGAACGCGACATCAAGATCACAAAGCGCCAATGGAGCGCCTTTTACGGCACCGAGCTGGACCTGCAATTGCGCCGTCGCGGCATCCAGACCATTGTGCTCGGCGGGATTTCGACGAACATCGGTGTCGAGTCGACAGCCCGCGCCGCGCACGAGCATGGCTACTCGCTGGTGCTCGTCGAGGACGCGATGAGCTGCGGCGCGCCCGAGCATCACCATGCGTCGCTGAATTACGTCTTCCCGAGGCTCGGCCTCGTGCGGCAAGCCGGCGACGTACTCGAAGCGCTTGCAGGCTGACAACATCCGACCGACGAACACAGCGCGGACTGCGAGCGACGATGAGCAGCGAACATCCCCCGAAGACATTGCCGATCTTGCGCAGCATCGAAACCGTGCTCGACGCTCGGGCGTTGGGCCGCGCGATGTTTGCACTCGTCCCGCTGCTCATGCTCGCGCTCGTATCGGGCAGATCCGAGTGGCTCACCGTTGCGATTGTCCCGGTGTCGATGCTCATTGCACTCGACCGCTCGCAGCTTGCGCCGCTCGGCGTCTTCACGCACGCCGTCGCGATCAGCGCCGGCTTCCTGATCCTGATGGCGTCGCTCGCGTACCCGCTGCTCTTTGTCGTGGCTACAGTCCTGCTCGGGATGGGATCCGTACTGGTGACCGCGCGCGGCAGTGCGTTACGCACGCTGGGCAACTTCACGTTCATTCCCGCGCTGTATCTCGCCTGTGAGAGTGCCGAGGGCGTCACACGGCACGCGCTGGTCGTGCGGAGTATCGATATCCTGCCGTTCCTGCTGATCGCTGCTTTGCCGATCCTGCTCGTTTCGTCGTTCGAGCATCTTCGCTCGCGTCAATCCGGCGTGGCGCGTCTTGCGCATCTCGCAAAGTGGACTCGCCTTCCGTCACATGGAGAGCGCAACGCTCATATCGCCCTGATGTTCACGGTCGCGCTCGCAGTCGCCGGCGCCGCGGCACTCGTCGAATGGCAGCACGTCGATCATGGCCAGTGGGTGATCTGGTCGGCCGCCAGTGTCGTCACCGGAAATGCGGCCAGCGCGCAACAGAAGTTTCGCAACCGGCTTACCGGGGCTGTCATCGGAGTTTCCTTCGGCGTGGTCGCCGGTTTGCTCATGCCTCATGCGTTACCTGTGCGCATGCTCGTCGTGGTCGCCGCCATGCTGACGCTCGTGTGCATTCGACCGTATACGCTGGCGTTCGCCACCCGTTGTGCCTGTGCAGCGATGGCGTTTGTGCTGGCAGGACAACCGTGGATTTTCGGCGGCGAGCGCCTGCTGAATGTCGTAGTGGGCAGCGCCATCGGGCTACTGTGCGCGCTCACGGCATCGGCTATCGTGGCCCACGCGACTGGCACGCAGTTCTTGACGCGTGCTCGCCAAGGCAGCCCGCAACACCAGGCGGCGCAACCGCGTAGTCGCGTTTGACTACGCGAAGCCGGCCGCGAGGACAATACGCTGTCCATCTCTGATTTTGCGCCCCCTCTTGAGCGTTGCCTTATTGAAGGAAGACGTGACATGAAGAACCCACCGAAGTTCTGGCCGATGCTTCCGGCGTTGGCGTTCTCGCTCGCCGGCTGTGCCGCAGGCGGCATGCAGCAAGGCGCGCACGCGCATCTGAGCCCAACGCAATGCCGCGACCTCACCGCGCTAAGAAGCAACGCGCCCATCACACACGAGCGCAACCTGAGCGAACTGGCAGCACTGGAGGAAGCGGGTTACGTCCCGTCATGGGGCTTCGATCCGTACTATCCGGATGATCTGCAGGCGGCGCAGCGTCAGGTCGATCGTTGGTATCAGGCGGAATGCCAACAGGCGCGACCGGAGTGACGCACACAGCGCCATGCAGGCTCACTGCGCAAGCCTTCCAGACTGCTGAAGAGCTTGAGGACGACCCCGGGCGGTCCTTCGACCCGGGGTGACTTCCTGAACGCGCCGTTCATCGGCGCGAAGCGCTAGTCAATGATGTACGTAAAGTGAATTGACAGGCACTTGCGCGGTGGCGCGAATGCCAGACTCGGACGACGTGCTGCGCACACCGCCCATGCTGGCGATGTTCAGTCCAGCGTCCCTCTGCGAGGCTACGGCCAACTCGGCTGCCTGGATATCGGCGGGGTAATGCGGGTTATTGGCACGGCCGGGCGTGTAGCCCACGTTTTCCAGTTGCACAAGCTCTGCGCGCACCTGCGCACGGGTGACGGTCGAGCCGGACTCCTGAGCGTGCGCAGCAACAGGAAGGCCGATGACGACTGCAACGGCAAGAACGAGATGACGGATATTCATGGCAATGCTCCTTTTAACTGTTGAGGGCGAAACCTGCCCTTGGAATGCATTGTGGGTAAACGCGATGAGAAACTAAATGTCATGAATGACACTTGTGAGATAACGGATAGTTACCAATGCGCCGCAGCGTGGTTTTCAAGCCCGTGCGGGACCAGCCAGCAGCGGACGACGCATCCTCCGCGTCACCAGGTGCTGCTAGATCAACCTCGTCAGGTGGGCCTCATCAGACATCAGCACCGGCTCGACTACTGGCCCGCCTTGGATTGCATGCATCGCGCGGGAACGCCCGTTCAGTAAGGCTGCGAGGGACTATCCAGACGCCTCGCGAACGGCGAGGAATCAACCCCGGGCTATAATGGCGCCCTGATTGCCCACAGATTTCCCAAAACGCGTTGGATTGACGAAATTGGCTCCCGCTTCTGCCGCCGGCACCGCGCCCTTCGCGTTGCGCGCTTCGGCCTGCCCCGGGCTGCTGCGAATCGTCGCCGCAGGCGACGGCGGGCTGTGCCGGATCAAGCTGCCGGGCGGCGCATTGAGCACCGCACAGGCGTTTGCGATTGCCGATGCGGCACAGGCCCACGCGTCGGGCGTCATCGAAGCGACCAATCGCGCCAATCTGCAGCTACGCGGAATCCGCGCCGGTCATGAAAGCGCGTTGACCGAACGCTTGCTGGCAGCAGGTTTAGGGCCCGGCAACTTGCCGGACACGACGCGCGCCGACACCTGGAGGGCAGCCGCCGACGACGTGCGCAACCTGATGATCAGCCCCACCGCCGGCCGCGATCTGCAGGCCCTGATCGACACGACCGACCTCGCCTCACAGATTCTCACGCTGCTGCAAACCGAAACCCGCTTTGCGGCGCTCTCGCCGAAGTTCGCATTGCTGCTGGACGGCGGCGAACGGCTTGCGATGCTCGAACACCCGCACGACATCTGGCTTGCCGCGATGCCCACGGGCGACGGTCCGCAGTTCGCATTCGGTCTGGCCGGCTGCCCGCCGGTTGCGCTCCAGCACGCAAGCGCCCTCGCCGCGGTACTGCCGTCGCAGGTGCCCACGCTGATCGGCGCGCTGCTGCATACGTTTCTCGATTGCGCCGCGCCCGATGCGAAGCGAATGCGCGATCTGCTCGCCGTGCATCCGGCGCAAGCCGTGCTGCAGCATGTCGAAGCGCGTGTCGATTTTCCGTTGCTGCGTGGGCCGCAAATCGCAGCGTGGCGCCGTCCTCCCGCCGATGCGGCGCGATGCTTCGGCGCGCATCCACAGCGGGTTGCCGGCACATGGCATGTAGGCGGCCGGCCGCCGCTCGGACGCATCGACGCGCCGATGCTGCGCGATCTCGCCAGCCTCGCCCGCGACGCAGGCAACGGAACGCTGCGAATCACGCCGTGGCAGAGCGTGCTGTTTCCCGACATCGCGACCGAAGCGGTGCCGTCCGTGCTCGCCCGTCTTTCTGCGTCAGGTCTTGCATGCGAGCGCACGCAGCCATCGGCAAGACTGATCGCATGCGTCGGCTCCGCGGGCTGTGCGAAAGGTTTCGCGGACACGCAATCCGACGCGCGGCAACTCGCCGCTCGCCTTCCGGCCGCTGCTGAAGTTCACTTGAGCGGCTGTGAGCGTTCGTGCGCGGCGGCGCGTCGCGTACCCTTCACGCTGCTGGCCGTCGCCCCCGGCCGCTACGACCTTTACCAGCGTGCCGATGCCGCCGAAGCCCATGCCCAAGCCGAAGCCAACGGCGGCTTCGGCGCATGCATCGCGCGTCATCTGACGATAGAACAGGCCGCCGACCTGCTGGATCGGCTAGCCCGGAGCCCACTCGATGCTTGACTACCTCCGCGACGGACAGGCGATCTACCGCCAATCGTTCGCGACGATCCGCGCGGAAGCCGATCTCTCGCACATTCCACCGGACCTCGAAAAACTCGCTGTGCGCGTGATTCATGCGTGCGGGATGGTCGATATCGCCGGCAGCTTGCGGTTTTCCGCCGGTGCGGGCACAGCGGGCCGTCGTGCGCTGGCCGCCGGCGCACCGATTCTCTGCGACGCGCGCATGGTCGCCGAAGGCATCACGCGCGCGCGGCTGCCCGCGGCAAACAACGTGATCTGCACGCTTGGCGATCCGGCGGTGCCCGCGCTCGCGCGCGAGTTGCGCAACACGCGCTCGGCGGTCGCGCTCGAATTGTGGCGTTCGCACCTTGCAGACAGTGTCGTCGTAATCGGCAATGCGCCGACGGCGCTCTTCTACCTGCTCGATATGCTCGATGCCGGCGCGCTGCGTCCGGCGCTGATTCTCGGCTTTCCGGTAGGTTTCGTCGGGGCGGCCGAATCGAAGGCGATGCTTGCAGCCGACAGCCGGGGCGTGCCGTATGTGATCGTAGAGGGGCGGCGCGGCGGCAGCGCGATGGCCGCCGCCGCCGTCAATGCATTAGCGTCGGAGGACGAATAGATGAGCGTACAACCTGTTGCCGCGCGTGGACGCCTGCTCGGACTCGGCGTCGGCCCCGGCGACCCCGAGCTGATTACGCTGAAAGCGCTGCGCCTGCTGAAGGCGGCACATGTCGTCGCGTACTTCGTTGCCAAGGGCAAGAAAGGCAACGCGTTCAGCATCATCGAAGCACATCTCGACACGGCGCAACACCCTCTGCCGCTCGTCTACCCGGTGACGACCGAGGCGCTGGAGCCGCCGCTGTCGTATGAAGCGATCATCGCGGATTTCTACGACACCGCCGCCGAAGTCGTCGCTAGCCATCTGGATGCGGGCCGCGACGTCGCCGTGATCTGCGAGGGCGATCCGTTCTTCTACGGCTCGTATATGTACTTGCATGACCGGCTCGCGCCGCGCTTCGAAGCGCAGGTGGTGCCGGGCGTGTGCTCGATGCTGGGCGGCGCGGCCGTGCTGGGTTCGCCACTCGTGTACCGCAATCAAACGCTTTCGGTGCTGTCCGGCGTGCTGCCCGAAGCGGAACTGAAGCGAAGACTCGCGGACGCCGACGCCGCCGTCGTCATGAAGCTCGGCCGCAACTTCGACAAGGTGCGGCGCGTGCTCGACGAACTCGGTCTTGCGAAACGCGCGCTGTATGTCGAACGCGCGACGATGGCGAACCAGCGGATCGTGCCGCTTGCCGACGTCGACCCGATGGCGTCGCCGTATTTCTCGCTGCTCGTCGTGCCGGGGGAAAAATGGCAAGGATGACGCCGCCGGCCATCGTTATACTGGGCAGCGGCGCACTGGCAACCGCACGCCGCCTGCAAGCCTGCTATCCCGATGCGCGGGTGCATGGGCTGCAGGGCCGCGTCGAAGCGGACGTCGGTTATGCCGAACTCGGCGCGCACTTGCGCGACCTGTACGCGGGCGGCACGCCGATCATCGCGTTGTGCGCGGCCGGCATCGTGATCCGTTGCGTCGCGCCGCTGCTCGCGAACAAGGGCGCCGAGCCGCCGGTGCTCGCGGTCGCCGAAGACGGCAGCGCGGTCGTCCCGCTGCTCGGCGGGCTGGCCGGCGTCAACGTGATGGCGCGCGAAATGGCGGCGGCGCTCGCGGTGCCGCCGGCCATCACGACGAGTGGTGAATTGCGCTTCGGCACTTGCGTGCTGAATCCGCCGGAAGGCTATGCACTCGCCAGTCTTTCGCAAGGCAAACGCTTCGTTTCCGATCTGCTTTCTGGCGAGAGCACGCGCATCGAAGGCGATGCGCCCTGGCTCGATGCAGCGCAATTGCCGCGCTCGGCTTCGGCGCGCCGCGCGATTCGCATTACGCCACACGCATGGAGCGGCAGCGACGACGATCTGGTGATTCATCCGCGCAGCGTCGTAGCGGCGCTGGTCGACGGTTCAGGCGAGGCCGGCGAAGCCACGGCCGCGCGGATACGTGACGCGCTCGCGACTCAAGGACTTGCCCCGCTTGCACTCGCGGCGCTCGTTGCACCCGCCGCACGCATCGGCGACGCGGCGCTCGAGCAAGCCGCCACGGCGCTCGGCGTGCCGTTGCGTTTTGTCGAAGCGCGTGCCGGCACGACGCCCGCGCCGCGTGCGTTGCTTACCGATGCTTTTCGGTTGCCTTTCAAGTTGCTGGAAACCGGCACCGGCATCGCGTTTGCCGTCGCCGACGCGCCTGTCGATCCCGACACCGTCGGCCGCGCGCGCGGCCGGCTGAGCGTGATCGGCCTCGGCCCCGGCAGCGAAGACCTGATGGTGCCGGCCGCGCGCGCCGCCCTGACGCGGGCCACCGATATCCTCGGCTACGAAACCTACGTGAAAATGGCCGGCCCGTTCCGCGCCGATCAGCATGTGCATGGCACCGACAATCGCGAGGAGATGCAGCGCGCCCGTCACGCGTTCGAACTGGCGAGCGAGGGGCGCCGCGTCGTGATGGTGTCGTCGGGCGACCCGGGCGTGTTCGCGATGGCCGCCGCCGTGCTCGAAGCGCTCGACACGTCCGACGATCCGCGCTGGACCGACGTCGAACTGGATATCGTGCCCGGCGTGTCCGCAGCGATGGCCACCGCTGCGCAGGCGGGTGCGCCGCTCGGACACGACTTCTGCATGCTGTCGCTGTCGGACAACCTGAAGCCGTGGACGATCATCGAAACGCGCTTGAGACACGCCGCCGAAGCGGACCTCGTGATGGCCTTCTATAACCCGATCTCGCGCGCGCGGCCCTGGCAGCTCGATAAGGCCCTCGATATTGTCCGCGCCTATCGCACCCCGGCGACGAAGGTCGTGCTGGGGCGCGACATCGGCAGGCCCGGCGCGACGCTGGTCACAACGACGCTCGGCGAGTTGAAATCCGCCGACGTCGATATGCGAACGATGGTGATCGTTGGTTCGACGACTACGCGCGCCTTCGCCTGCGGCGAGCAGCAATGGGTCTATACGCCGCGCTGGTACGAAGGCCGGGAATAACGGCACATCGGTTGCGGCCACAAGCAATAAGGGTTCACCGCCACTTAACTTTCTGGTCGGGCGGACGATAACAAGAGTTATCCCTTCCTCCGCTTCTGCCCCCCGCCATGCAAACCAACGACGACCTCGCAGCGTCCAGCCCCGCTAACCCGCCTGCTACGCTAGCCGCAGAAGCCGTGCCGATCGGCACGCCCCTCGAATGGCCGGTCGTCGATGCCGACGGCTCGCTGCTGTTCGATCGCGGCGCCGTCGTGATCGGCCCTGACGAGCATCGCTTTCTGTTTGCCCACTTCAAGCCGCGACGCGGCGATCTTGTCGATGCGGACAGTCCGTCGAACGCGGCAGCAGTCGAAGCGGCCGAAAACGAAGGACCGTTGTCGCTCAAGGACACGCATCTGTCGATCGGCGCGCTGATCGGAATGCGTCCACAAACGGGCAACGGTCCGATGCACCCAAGCCGCATCATCGGCTTCGCGCCGAATCAATCGGTGTTTGTGATGCCGCCGCTTGTCGATGGCCGGCATCTGTCGCTCACCTATGGCGAAAACATCGAGATTGTCGCGATCGCGAGTCAGGCGGTGTTCCGGTTTGTCTGCACGGTCGACGCGGTGTGTCAGTTGCCGTTCGAATATGTCGTGCTATCGAAGCCCGGCGTCATCCGGCGTCTGCGCGAACGCAAATCGATTCGCGTGCGCGCCCGGCTGCCGGTGCGCGTCGGTCTCAATGCCGAAGGCGACATGTATGAAGGGCTCGGCGTCGCGCAGACGATCAGCGCGCTCGGCATGTCGTTCGGCACGCCTTGGCTGGTCGGTAAAGTCGGGCATCGGTTTCGGCTGGCGTTCCGTCTCCAGTCGAAAGGCGTGGACACGCTGGTCGAAACCATCGCCATCGTTCGCAACGTGCAACCGGCGGACGCGCCGGGCGGTCTCGCGATGCACGGTGTTGAATTCGAACAACTCGACCCGGTGCATCAACTGGCGCTGAAGTCGTTCGTGTTCGACCGGATCGACGATGTCAGTCACTGGTCGAACGGGTTGAAATAGCGGGCGCGCTGCGCGCTGCGTCCGTAGACCGCGCCCAGTCAAGCAGCGTGCGGGTCAAACGGAAATAGCTAAAACCCTAGCTCGATCTCTCCGTCGGCGGGTCGCTTGCGCGACCTCCCTAATGTCATCAAAAGCGCGGCGTTGGCCAGCTTTCCGAAAGGCGCGTGGAGCAATCGCGCCAGGCTCCAGCGACGCTGGACAAAGATTCCTTTGGCATGGCTCATTGCCCGAAACCCCTCGATGCCATGGTAAGCGCCCATCCCACTTGGCCCGATACCACCGAATGGGAGATCGTCCTGGGCAACATGCAGGATTGCGTTATTGACGCCAACGTTGCCTGAGGTTGTCCGTCGCAGCACAGCGTCGCGTTCGTCCTCGTCGTAGCCGAAGTAATACAGCGCGAGAGGACGTGGACGGCTATTCACGTAGTCGATAGCCTCATCGATTGTGTGATACGTGCAGACAGGGAGAATCGGCCCGAAAATTTCCTCCTGCATTACCGCCATCTGGTCGTTGGCGCCGATGATGAGAGTCGGCGCAAGCGTACGGATGCGTGTCATTGCCCGCTCGGGCTTCGCACCCGTTTCAACGACCTTTGCGCCCTTTCGCCTGGCATCTTCAACAAGGTTCAAAAGCCGGGCATGATGTCCGTCGCTCACAATCGACGTGTAATCGACGCTGGTCGGACCGTCTGGATAAAACCGGGCAACGGTGTCGGTGTACGCTTTGACGAAGGCATCCCTATCGTCTTCGTGAACCAGGGCGTAGTCAGGTGCGACGCAGGTTTGACCTGCGTTGGACAGTTTCCCGAATACGATGCTTTTTATGCTCTGGTCGTTGATATGGCCTCGGGAAACGATCACCGGACTCTTTCCGCCCAGTTCCAGCGTCAGAGGGACGAGGTGATCGCTTGCAGCCTTCATCACCTTCCGTCCGACCTGCGTGCTGCCAGTGAAGAGCAGATGATCAAAGGAAAGGCCGCTGAACGCTGCACCGACCTCCGGGCCACCCAGCACGACCGCGACCTCTTCGGTTGGAAAGGTTTCTGCCAACATGCGACCGATCACTGCGCTTGTTCGCGGAGTCAGTTCGGACGGTTTCAGCATCACCCGATTTCCTGCCGCGATAGCGGTCGCGAGAGGGATCATGGTCAATGAGATCGGATAGTTCCATGGCGCCATGACGCCGATGATCCCCTTAGGCTGATATGCCACATACGCGTGGCCGGCTCGATAGAAAAGACCCACGTGACGCCGCTCGCGTTTCATGAAGCGCCGCAGCTTTCGGGACAGATAGTCGATCGCCTGCACGACTCCAGCCAGTTCCATGATGCCGGTTTCGTGCCGCGAGCGATTTCCAAAATCTGCGCTGATCGCGGCCTCAATTTCATCCCGAAATGCGAGGACGGCGCTGCGCAGCATCGCCAGTTGCGCTTTGCGCTTTGAGATATCCGGTGTCGGTTGGCTGCGAAACGCCTGTCGCTGCTGATCCAGCAACGTTTCCAGGTGGCTGGGGTGGATCGGCTCCGAAAACGCATTCATAGTCATGCTCCAAACGGGTCAATGTGGACGCAGTCTGCTGCGCGCGCTTGACCTCGTTGCTGTAAAGGTAGATTGACGTCGTCGCACCGTCTCTCACTGACAGAGTCAGATTAATCGCCCGCGCGTGTGCAGATTTCCGTGCCGCGGCCAGGCTTCGACTGCTGCGTTGCAAAGTACCTTGCGTTCACTTTCAGGTGAGTACCGCGCTCGAACTTGCCGATCAGTACGCCGTGATCCGTTTGATCCGTCGTTGAAACAAAGTCCGAAACGATGACCCCGCCAGAGACCATGCCAACGCCGCGATACATGACGTTTTCCGCAATCGTTGTTTCAACATCGAAATTGGCCGAATGCGCATCGTGATAACCGGGAACGAGCGTGACGGCGACGCGCTCGGTGAATTTCCCCGCATGTTCATCGATACCGTTGCAAGACCAAACTCCGGCGAAACTTTCCGGCGATTCCGCGGCAACGGACGGAAAGCAAATTGTGCTGCAGGCTAGTGTGAGGGCAAAGACCGGTGCAAATCGTTTCATAGCGCATTCCATCCTGGGGGTGTTTTTCGATACTGCTGCTGGATAGCGAAACAGCCCTTGACGGGCTCATTCCGCATTTTGTTGCGAAGCGTTGCGTACATGTCTGAAACGCGAAAGGCGCAACGCCATAGCGCCGCTTGAACGCACGGCAGAAGTGCGACGCGCTTGAACAACCACGAAGACGCGTATCCCTACGGTGCATCGAATCGACGTGAGGTTGCCATTCATTTGCAGATCCTTAAAAGGAATTGCGACGCTAAAATTCTCCACGAAATGTTGTCGCGTCATTTAACCCGGAGCACATTTTTTGTTGACTCGCCTTGCAACATGAGTTCGCAGCAACCCGGATCGCGCGTCCGGAATATCTGCTCGACATCAACTGTTATCTCGTCGTCGGATCACGGTGGTAGTGCGTAAATTGAAAGGGAAGGAAGGACTTGATGCGATCAGATACGGGTCTATACGAGAATCGATGGAACGGGACGCCGATGGACGGTCACGCATGGATCGACGCGATATTGACGCAAGGCTGGAAATGCCAGCTCGACGCTTACCGCTCCGGCCCGTCGACTATTGACACAGTGCGCGCGGGTCAGATCGAAATCATGAACATCAACGCTTCGTGGCAGTCGGTATCGCCGATCTTGCATCGCATCAGCGCCCCTTT
>DASXXR010000337.1:0-3394 GCA_036502945.1 Paraburkholderia sp.
GAAGCGTACCGGCATCTGCTCGCAAGCGGCGCGGCGACGCCCGAAGACCTCGGCGAAATGACGTACTTCTACGATCCTTATCCGATCGACGCGGGCCGCGTCGCCGAGCTGCGCTATCGGCGCGATCACACGCCGCGTGCGTTGCAGGACGCGATCTTCTACTACACCGACGCCCAGGCGCTGGACCGCGTCGCGACACTGCTCGCCAGCCTCACGCCGGAAGAGCGTCGGGCGGCGGATGCATCGCCGGGCGTGCTCAGCGTGCGCGCCGAATACTACCGGCTGATCGACCAGCCGCTCGACGCCCTTGCAGACTTAAAGCGTGCGGTGGAGCTGCCGGGCGCGACCTCCGATCTGCGTGCGTCGTATCTGTGGACGCTGGTCGACTACGGCAGCGACGCCGACCTGCGCGCCGCGCTCAATCGCTGGCGCGGCAACGCGGACCAGAGTTCGGTTTTGTGGGAGCCCTACGCGGCGGCTGAAATGCGGCTCGATCGCCCGGTTGCGGCGCTTGAGTATCTGCGCCGCCAGTCGGCGGCGATGTCGCGCGATCCGCTGTGGCTGCTCACCTATGCCGACGCGCAGGAAATGGCGGGCCGCGCGGACCTCGCGTGGTCGATCCGCCACAAGGTCTGGTTGCAGATGCAACAAGATGAAGCGAAGCTGGTGAAGCTGCATGGCGCCGCGCGCGCGACGCAGCGCAGCCGCACTGCGCAGGATGCCGAGACGCTCGCGGATCTGCGCGGCCGGCGCGTCGCGCTATCGACCGACTTCACGACGGGCGACCCATCGGCGGCGCTGCTCGACAATCTGCTGTCGACGAGCACGGCGCCTGCCGATCTGGCGGTCGTGCGCCGCACGCTGCTCGGCGGCGCGGCGGGCCTGCCGGGCGGTGCGCCCGCCAGCGGCGCGCAGTTGCCGCAGAACAGCCGTCTGCGCGACGCAGTTGCTAAGGAAGTCGCGATTGCGTGGGCGCTGTCGCACGAAAGCAATCCGCTCGCGAAGCGCTGGCTCGCGCAGCAGTATGCGGCGCGTCTCGCGCGCCCCGCCGATGCGCAACTGACAATCGCGCTGGCCGACAACGACATCCCGGCGATGGAGCGTCTGCTCGCACAAGAACGCTCGCGGCTGCCGATCTACGACCGGATCGACGCGACGATCGCGGTCGACCGGCCGGATCGCGCGCAGCAACTGGCCTTCGAGGGTTTCGAAGGCGCCCCTGACGACACCGGTCTGCACACGCGCGTGACCGAAACGGCGCTCGACTGGCCGCAGTCGCTCGACGCGAGCGTCACGAGCTACGTCGAACATCCGCTCGACTATATCCAGCAGACGCTGGCGGGCAGCCGCAAGGTCGCCGAACGCTATTTGATCGGCGTAACCGCTGTGCAGAACTCCCAGCATTCGACCGATACGTCGCAACTCGTCAACGTACCGTCGGTGGACCGCTGGTTCACTGTGTACGGACGCCGCCAGACGCGCGATTCCGCGCTGCAGGTCACAGCCGGCCGGCGCGACGCGCTCGATAGCTTCTACACGTTTGCGCTGGCTGCCGAAACCGGCCGCAATTCGCCGCTGACGCTCGGCGTGCGTGCGGGCCGCAACCAGCTCGCGGACGAATCGCAGACGCTGCAGGTGGGCGGCATGAAGGACAACCTGATCGGCGATTTCACGTATCGCGTGACCGAGCGGATCATCGTGACAGGCAGCGTCGAAGCAGACCGCTTCTATAGCCAGGCGCGCAACTATCTGGGCAGCGGCGTGCTGTCGACCGGCGAAATCAGCTACCGGATTCACACCGAATACCCGGACTACACGGTGCGGGTAGTCGGCACGCACGGCGCGTACGGCGTCGGCGGCGGCGCGGACCCGTTGATCTCGAGGCTGCTGCCCGCAGCCGACCAGCCCGCCACCGCCGGCGATTTCCTGCCCGACACGTATACGCAATACGGCTTCTACTTCGGCTTCGGCAACGATCTGCAGGAGCAATACACGCATCGCTGGCGGCCGTTTCTCGACGTCGGCATCCTGCACGACTCGATCCAGGGGTGGGGGCCGGATCTGAGTGCCGGCGTCGCGGGTACCGTGCTCGGCGGCGATCACCTCGCCATCTTCATCCAGCATCAGCGGGTGTCGCGGATCGGCACGCCGGTGACGATTCTGGGGGCGCGGTATGACTGGTATTACTGAAAAGGCCGTGCGACCGGCAAGTGGCTGCAACAGGTTCGCATCGGGTGATGCAACGCATAACGACGTGACGAAGGAGTCAGTTCGATGAACAACGTAAAGGGATGGTCCCGGTCGATCCAGTGGTTGGCCGCAGTCGCAGCGACGGCGCTGTTGCTGGGCGCGTGCGGCTCGGTCCGGCAGACCGCCGCGCCGGCGCTGGCAGCAGGCGATTCGATCGCGGTCGTGCCGCTCGCGAACTTCACCGAAACGCCGGCCGCCGGCAGCAGCGCCACCGCGATTGCCGCGAACGTGCTGCGCGAATACGGTCTTGCGGATGTACGGGTTGCGCCCGCCGACGCGTCGACGAATGCGATGTTCGACACCGCGCAGCGCGAGATCGGCGAGAAGAAGCTCGCGTGGGCGCGCGAGCAGCACGTCAAGTATGTGTTGACCGGCGCCGTCGAAGAGTGGCGGTACAAGGCCGGCGTCGACGGCGAGCCGGTTGCGGGCGTGACGTTCGAGCTGATCGACGTCGCGTCGGGCCAGGTGGTGTGGAGCGCGACGGGTTCGCGCAGCGGCTGGAGCCGCTCGAGCCTCGCGAACGTTGCGTCGTCGCTGATCGGCAAGCTGCTCGCGCCGCTCGGTTCGCGCGCATAGCGCGGCGCCTGCCACCGTCTGGTTTTAGACCTGTCATGAGGAGTTGGCCGTGAATACCGCCACCGCGCAATCGGACGCAAACGCCGCGAGGCCACGCCATGCGCATCCGTTCGGCAATCTGAGTGCCGTGGGCCGCTTCATCGCACCCGCGGTGACGCGGCCGTTCTCGATTGTCGAGACGATCGTGTTCATGCTGATCGTGCTCGCGTTGTGCTGGTATTTCGATCGCACGGATCCGTTGCTGCTGAACACCGGTTTCCCCTGGCTGTGGCTGGCGACGTTCGTCGTCGCACTGCGCTACGGCACGCTGCTCGGCTTGCTTGCCAGCGCGATGGTGATCGGCGCGTGGCTGTTGCAGCACGGCGGCACGCAGGCATGGCCGACCATGTTCTTCACCGGTGGGCTGCTGCAGACTGTACTCGCGGGCCATTTCGGCGACATCTGGGGCAGCCGCGCGCAGCGGGCGAACGCGCTCAACGATTATCTGAACGACCGGCTGGTGGCGATCACGAACAGCCACTATCTGATGCGCCTGTCGCACGAACGGCTTGAAAAGGACCTGTTGTCG
>DASXXR010000338.1:0-14513 GCA_036502945.1 Paraburkholderia sp.
CGGTACCCGCCTGAATCCCGGCCTGCTCATTGACGCCCGCATAGCTGCCGTTCGCACTGCCGCTGCTGTGGCTGAAGCTGGCACTGCCGCCGCCCTGGCTGACGCTGAACCCGCCACCGGTGCTCGACTGATGCGCGCCGCTGGTTGTCGTGTCCTGCACGCTCGCGAGGTTCAGGTTGCCGCCGACCTCAGCCGATACGTGGTTACCGTTCACGTTCGCACCAACGATGTTCGTGTCACCGCCCGACACAATCGATACGCTGTTCGCGCCGCTGACATGGGTGTTGTTCTGCATCGCCGCGTCGCTGTTCGCATCGCCGTGTGCCTTCGACATCGACGCGGAGACCCCGAAACCCTGTGTGCCGTACGACACCCCGACGCTCGCGCTGCTCGACTGGTTCGCGCTGCGCGTCGAATCGGCATCGGTCGTGTTGACGAGATTCACCTGGTTCTTCGCGGCGAGAATCACGTCGTTCGCGTTCACGCTCGAACCGGCGATCGTCACGTTGCCTGCCTGGCCGCTGCCGGTCGCGACAAACGCCGCCGTGCCGCCAGCGCTCACGTTCGATCCCCGGTGCGTCGTCTGGTCTTCTGTGAAGGTGCTTTTACTCTGGCTCGTGCCCCAGCTCAGTTCGATCTTGCCTTGTGGCATCCGCCCGGCCGAGAGGTCGCTGACGAGACCACCCGCAGCCATGTTCGCATCCCATGCCGCGCTGGCCGCTGCAATGCCATGCAGCGCCGCGGCACGCCCGTCCTGGCTCTGGCCCGACGCCTTCGACTGCTGGACCGTGTTCTGCAGCGCATCGAGAACCGGCGCCTTGACGGCAAGCGTAAAGCCGCTTTGTTTGACCTCATGCGTTTCGTCATGGTGCGCCTGACCGGTGGCCGTATCGATCGTCACGTTTGCCCCGGTGCCGGTGATGTCCCGCGCCGCGATCAGGTCGCTGCCGATGACGTGCAGATCATTACCCGCCGCCAGATGAACGCTGCCGTCCGTGCTGCCGATGAGGCTGCCGTTCTGCGTCACCGCACTATCGTGCGTCGTGTCCTTCTGGTCGCGGCTGCCATACGAGATGCCGGCGCCGCCCGTCGAACCCAGCCCGGACTTTGTCTCTTGATGAAACAGGCTGCTTCCGCTTATGTCCTGCGACGTGTTGATATGCAGGTTGTTCGCTGCGGCAAGCAACACGTCGTGCGTCGCGGCAACCGTCGAACCCGTCACGCTCAAATCATGCCCCGCGTTCACCGTAACCGTGTCGCCGGCCACAGTCGATCCATTTGCGATGACCAGATGCGAGCGCGTCGTGTCGGTTGTCGTTTCTTTCGACAGGAAGCCCGAATGGTTCATATGCGACCAGTTCTGTGCATCGTGCGTCTCCGTCACTGCGCCGATCGTCACGTCCCCCGTCGCGACGAGATTGACCGCACCGCCGGCCACCGCACCGCCCGCAGAGCCTGTCGTGACATTCGAACCGAGGATCGCAAGGCTTCCGCCTCCCTTCTGGCCCGCTGCAAGCGTCACATTCCCGCCCGCGTTAATGCTGCTGCCTTGCACCGCTTCGTCGTACGACGAACTGCGATACTGCGAGCGCTTGCCGCCCATCGACTGCTCACTGTGCGTCTGCGTGTCCTTCGCCGCAATCACGGTCAGGTTGCTGCCCGCGATCAGCGTCGCGTTGCCCGTCGCCTGAATGGTCGCGCCGGTCAGCGTCGTGTCGCGGCCCGACACCATCACGAGATCCGCGCCCGTCACGATCGAACTACCCAGGTTTTGGGTCACGCTCGTGTGACTGCCGTTCAGGGAATCCTTCGTGCCGTAGTCCTGCGTCGCGGTCAGCGTCGTCGTGCCGACGTTGATATCGCGGCCTGCGCCGATCGCCGCGCTGCCACCGCTCTGGATCGTCGCCCCCGTCAGGTTCACATCACGCCCGGCGATAACCGTCGCGCTACGGGTGGCGGAGATAGTGCCGATTGCGTCAACGCCCGTACCCGTGACGCTACCCGCGAGCGTGTTCGAGCCGAACGACTGCGCGACGCCGAAGGTAGCCGTTTCATTCACCACATCGCGGCCCGCCTGCACGAGCACATCGCTACCGCCAATCCTGCCGCTCACGTTGCGCACGTCCTGCACCGCCGCAACAGTAGTCGTGCCCGCGCTGCCCATCACACCACGGTTGACGATGCTGTTACCGAGTACGGTTGTCGCGACATCGCTGACGACATGGCCACTGTTGTTCACATCGCCGGTTGCCTTCAGGCTCACGGCGTTGCCTGCGACAATCGCGCCGCTGTGCGTGAGGTCGATCGTGCTGGACTGCGCGAGATAAAGCTGCGGCACCAGCACCGACTGATGCGAGCCGTCAGGCAGCGTCACATCCTGCGACACGAGCCACACCATGTCGGTCGTCAACTGTTGCATCTGCGCCGCGCTCAGGCCGATGCCCGGTTCAAGCCCGAACGCTTTCGCATACGCGACGCCGTTATCCATCAGCGCCGTGTATTCATCAAGGCCATTCGCAAAACCCGCCAGGAACGTGCGCCCGGTCAGTTGCGTGACCTGATCGCGAATCAGCTTCGCCTCATACAATCCATCGCCCAGACGCTTGACAGTCTTTTGCGGGTCAACGCCCAGTTGACCTAGCATGTAGTCGCTTGAAATGAACCGGCTGTACTGCATAAAGCGCGGATCGGTCGCAATCAGGTACGAAGCGTCAGGCGCTGAACGCAGCGAGTACAGCCCATTGACAGGCAGCATCAGCGCCGGCGCCACAGTCTGCAAACCGCCCGCATCGCCCCCGGTCACGCCCGAACCGCTAACCGTCTGACCCTGGCGATTCACGCTGCCAATGCTGATCGTCTGCGCATCGATCTGCACCGTCTGGTTCGATGACGCAATCGCAGGCAGTGCATCGACGGTCGTGACCGACTGCGTAATCGTGGCGGGCGGGCTCTGCGTGTCGCTGTCGCCACTGGTTTTCTGGTGCCACGTGAACGTCGATGAATCCGTTTCCGTGATGCGCTGCTGCAGCACCGTGCCGGTATCGCTGACCGTGCCGCCGGTCGCACGGCGCACGAGGTCACCGCCTGCTGCGATGGTCGACGACTGGTTGCTGATCGCGCCGCCGTCCGCGTTGATGCGGATGGCGCCCTGGGCCTGGATCGTGGCCGCGTTGCCTGCGTTCACGAGTTGGTCGGTCGCGATCGTCGTCGACGTGGTGCGCGATACCTCGACGTAGTCGTGGTTGTCCGGCCCGAGACTGTAATTCACCTGGACGCTGTCTGGGCGCATGTTCTTCGCTGGGTCGTAGTCCGGCCAGAACGTGATCGAATACGTGTCGCCATTGTCGGTGAGGCGCTCGTAATATTGCGTCGGGTTGTTCGTGATGGTCCGCGTCGACGGCGGAAGGGTGCATGCGCCATCAGCGTCGCAAACGGGTTGCGCAAAGGCGGTCTTCGAATCGATGTACCGGTCGATCAGTGGCTGCGTAAGCGAAAACGACTGCGCGCCGGAATCAAGGTTTGTCACCTGCGATTTCGGCACCTGAACCGTGATCGGTTGCATCAGATGACCCACTGTCCCGGTACCGAGCGCGCTCGTACGCCAGTTCCATTGCGGATAGAGCAGGCTCCGGTAAAAACCGAGGTCGTCGCCGCCCAGACCGTTGGTCCAGAGCGTGAGCGTGGCAGACGCCCCCGGTTGCGGCGTGCCGGCCTGCGTCACAACGCCTGTGCGAACGTTGTTGAGCGTGCGCGCAGCAATATCGATGTCGCCATCGGCTTCAATGTTCGCCGCGCTGTTGGTCAGTGTGTTCACCTGGTTCGCGAGCAGGCCCGCGCTATCACGCGTGCCGTCCTTCGCGATTTCCAGATTGCCTGCGCTGTAAATCAACGCGCCGTCGGCGTTCATCACCGAGTTCGACGCGTACAGGCCCACAAACTGCGCACCTGCAAGCACCGCCTGCGCGCCGGTATTCTGGAGATCGGTCGCGAACAGTTGCACGTTGTTGCCGATCAGCGTGCCGGTGTTCACGAGCGTCGAGCTATGTGTTGTGACCGTGTCGCCTTCGATACGTCCGGCGTTCACGAGCGTGCCTGCCGCCTTGACGGTCGTCGACGATGAATTGATGTCCGCGCCCGCCGCGTTGACGATATGCGCGCCACTCGCGGTCAGTGCGCCCGCTGCCGCAAGCGTGCCGGTGTTGGTCAGTGTGCCCGTCGCGCTCACGCTCATGTCACCGTCGGCGTGCAGCGTGTTCGCGGCGCCGTTGGTGTAGTCGCCGTTAACGGCGAGCGACAGGTTGCGGCCCGCGGTCATCTCGCCATCGCCCGATACCGCGCCGCTCACGGCAATGTCGCGGCTCGCGCGGATCGCGCCGCCCGCGTTTGACAGCGAAACGCCGGCAACGGACACGTCGAGTCCGGCGAGGATCACACCGCCGTCGTTGATGACGGCCGCTCCCGCCTGGTTCAGGTTCAGCGCCGTGCCGCCGTAGAGCGTGCCGCCTGCGTTGTTCACGCTCTGCTTAACGTTCAGGTTCGCCGCGCCGCTTGCGACCAGTTGCGCGCCTTTATCGTTCGATAGCGTTTGCGCGTTGAGCGTCACGTCGCCATTGCCGCCGAGCGTGCCGCCTGTGTTCGTGACGACGCCTGCGGATGAAATGGTCATCGCGCCGTCGCCCGCGTTGGTCAGCGTGCCGTCTGTGTTGTCGATGCTGGCAGCCGTCACGTTCACCGTGCCATGCGCGCCGTTTGTCGATAGCGTGCCACCCTTGTTGTTCAGCGTGCCCGTCGCTGTCGCGGTCAGTGCGCCGCCTGCGCTGACATTGCCCGCGTGGTTGTCGAAGGTCTGCGCGTGGATCGTGGCGTCGCCGAGCGCGCGGAGTGTGCTGCTGTCACTGGCCAGCGTACCGGCTGCGGTTGCCACCAATGCGCCGCCGGCAGTCGCGGTTGCGCCAGACAGGTTCAGATCGCCGCCTGTCGCGCCGAGCGTGAGGGTGCCGTTCGCCGACGTATCGCTGCCCGACAGGTCGACCGACGCGCCCCGCAGCGTTGCACCGCCTCCCGCCGCGTTGCGACCGGTCGCTGCAAGCGCGCCGCCCGTGGAGACGTTCAGTTCGCCCGACTGCGATACCGAGCCGTCACCATCGATGCCCGCGCCGAGCGTACCGGTCGACGCAACGCGACCGGCGTTGATGGTCGTGTTCTGCTGCGCGGCGAGCGTGCCGCTGTTGGTCAGCGCGCCCAATGTGTTGGCGCTCACGTTCTGCTGCGCATAGGTGGTGCCGCTGTTGTCGAGGCCGTCGCGCGCCGCAAGGGCAACGTTGCCGCTCGCGCTTGTCTGTCCGGCGAGCACGAGCTTGCCCTGCGCGGTCAGGATCAGGTCGCCAGCCTGCGCAGCGAGCACACCGCGGGTCGACACCCCGACGCCGTACTCATTCGACGCAAGGAAGATCCGGTTCGCGTACATGCCGCCCAACTGGCTCACATCGATCGACACATCGGGCACGGGTCCGTCGGCCGCGATTGGCGCAGCCGCGAGCGTGTCATGATCGACCCGGTTCGCGCCCGCGACGACGTTCAGGTTCTTCGCGTAGATCGCAGCGTTGATCTGCACCGCGCGCGCAATCAGATCGACCTGATCGACATTGCCCGCATTCAGACCCGCGCCCTGGACGGTGATGTTGCCGCCGGTCACATTGAAGCCCGTGAGGCTGCCGTCCGGCGCGAAGTTCGGCGTACCGGTTGTCAGGACCGCGCGCGATGTGTTGATGAAGCCGCCGCCGTTGACCGAAATACCAGACCCGTTCGCAATGACCACTTCGGCGCGCTTCCCGGCAACTTCCACATACCCGTTGATCTGGCTCGCGGCACGGCTGTTGACCTGGTTGACAATGATCTTCGCCGACTGGTTGGCGCCGAAGTTCGGATTGCCGTTGATCATGCCGGCCTGCTGCGTCTGCACGATGGCCGGCGAGTTGTTCAGGATCGCGCCGGACCGCTGGACATCGAACTGTCCGTATGTGTTGAGCGAAACGCCCGCGCCGGAAGGGCGGTTGATGTTGACTTGAGGCAGACCGTTCTGTGTCTGGACGACGGACGGACCGCTCGGGCCAGTCGGCGCAATCTGGGCCTCGGCGCATGCAGGAACCATCCCTGGCAGGACGAGTGCGGCGAACGCGATTTGATGGAGCGGGAAGCGCGCTGCGCGAGCGGCAACCGGAGCGTGACCGCAAACGGTGATCTGACCCGAGTCTTTACCGGTTACCGTGGCAGTTTGCTCGACGGCGACGGGCGTGTTTCTCAGTCGGCTATATACAAGCTGGCAGTTGTTCTTTTTCATCTTTTCTAGTTCGGTATGCTAATTTGCAACGACCGATAATCTAGCGTTAGATGAAGCAGGCAGGCCGAAACCAGGCGTCAGTCGTGAGCCGGATACAACGATTTACAGAAATGGGAGTTTTCTGATCGAACGGTGGCGGGAAATGAAGTAGCCCGAATGGGCGAGGAAAATATCTGCTGGGCTCTTGCCGCGATGCACTGTTATCTTGGGCGGTAAATACGGCTGCCGCCGCTGCCAACAGCGGGTCGATGCTAAACGTCAATGAAACCGCTCGCCAATTGCCGTCATCCTGCGATGAACGCATTCCAACTTCGATTCGAACATCGCCTGGAACGGGTTTCTATCTCGAGTAGTGAAGAGCGTTTGGCCCAACAGAGTAGCGGCAGCGATGTCGCTGCCGCATGACGAACTAGTGCTTCGTAACGCTCACCGGGTCAGCGCTTTCTGCACACGACTCGTTATCGGAAGGGCAATTGCGCGTCATTCGCACAAGCCGGCCTATCACTTGGCCCGCGCGTACGCCGCCGAAAAACTCCACATCAAGTGTGGCGTCCAATTCCGCGTGGCGCGCAATGCTTTCAAGAGTGGCAGAGAGTATCGCTCGATCACTAGCCGAGATGCTGTCATTCGCAACGGCGCGAGCAAGTGCTGCGAGTCTCGCGAACTCCTTAACATGCCTGTGCCCGGCGCTTAATGCGCTATCGACGATATGCCCAAGGAGCGCTATGCGTGCTTCGAGATCCGACTGGGTCGTCGGCGGGAAAGACAATTCGATTGTCATGGTCAAGATTCCGGTGATGAGTTAAGAGCTGCATTTCGGGCGTTCCATCCCGGCTACCGATGTTCGCCGCAGCGACGGTAGCCGGCGGTCGTCCGCCACGGAACATTCCGGCTCTCACCCCGGGTCGCTGTTGTTTCAGCGACGTTCAAGTATAGCGCGCCGCCCTCGCCTTGCAAGGGTCGGAGTTCAATGCGATGACAAAAGAAACGAGAAGCCGTGCGTCAATCCATAGAAACAGCAAAGCCGACCAATGGCCGGCTTTGCTTGTGTGTCTCTTCCCGGCTGTCACCACGTGCAGCAAGCCGCTTTCCAACGTCGTTGCGCGTAACCGTGGTTAGGAATCAGAACCCGGCCGACACTCAATCAAGGCGCGCAAACCCGCGCCAGCGCGCGGTCCATGGCGAGCGCATACAACGCATCCAGCGCATGACTGGAAACATAGTCTTGCGTCGCGAGTACCAGTTGCGCATTGCAATCAGGTTGTGCGCGCAACGCTGTCGTGTCGGCCAGCGCGCGAATGAACTTTTGCTGCAGGCTGTCTAGTTGCGGCCGAATGTCTTTCGCCAGATCCACACGGCGCTCATCGGGCGCACGGCCTTCACGGTGCCATTGCGCGAGCAGCCCGTATTGCACCAGCTTGTTCGCTTCGATCTGATCGGAGAAGAAGTTAGTTGCCAGCACCGGCGGCACGCCCAGCGCGCGCGCTTCGTCCGCTGCCGCTTCGATCACCTTCGCTTCGCGCGGCAAGTCTTCCACGGGCTTGCGCGTGTCCCACTTCGCAAGCGCGACTTGCCGCGCGATGTGCAAACGCGTCGCCGTCATATCGATCAACGGGAGAAAACCTTGACTTGCCGTCGGTGCGCTATGCGAAGGCGGAGCAGCAAACAGCAGAACGGCGGCGAGGGGGCTTACCAAAAAACGAGACTTGTGAAAGCTGAACTTCAGCATCAGTCGATTCCTTTTTACCTGAGAGCGGGGCACCGCTTCGGCGCCCCGCTCCAACAACACCTGGCGCTCACGCTCTATTCCGTCCCGCCCAAACTTTCATCCAGCCTGCGAAAGCCGCAGCCATCCCATGTTCAAAACCGATAGCTCACATGCAGGCTCGCCGCCTGCGCCGACGTATGACTGGTGGCAATGAGCGCGTCATAGCCGAGCGATACGGTCAGTGCTTTGGTCGGTTGCATGCTGACGCTCACGCCCGTCGTCAACTGATCGCGCGGCAGGCTCGTGCCGGGTGCGGCGAACAGCGTGCCGTCCTGTGCGCCGACCGTCACCGTGCGCCCCGTGCCCAGCAACTCACGCGCGTAGCCGACTCTGAGTTCGACATTCACTGGCCGCAGCTGATTGCCGAAGTCTTTGTCGAGCGTGAGTTCGGCGTAAGGCTGCAAGCTGCGTACATTGTCTGTGCCGACCGTCAAATCCTGGCCGTTCGCGCCGCTCTCGCCGAAGCCGTTTGCATGAAAGTACGCGAAGCGCAGGCCGATGCGCGGCGTAACCGTCACGCTACCGAGCGACAGCGGCAACGCCGCCTGTCCCGCAGCGGTCGCTTCCTGCCCGACGTGATCGCCCTCGGCGGTGCCGGCCGGGCCGAACAGCCGCTTCTGCGACAGGAAATCGAGCCCCACGCCGACCGTTGCGGACACATCGACCGGGCCCAGCCTGCGCCCGCCGTATAACGCGGCTCGCAATGTATCGGTCGTGCCCGAGTCGCCAGTCACGTCTTCGCTGATATCGCTGTGGTTGTAGCCACCCGCGACGCCGACGGTATAGGCGCCGACCCGATGGTCCACTCCCGCGATAAAGCCATACTGCCGCGCCTCGAAACCGGGCGCGCCGTCGGTGCCGTGCACCTTCGTCTGCGAACCTGTCGCGCTGGCCCACACGGACGGATGCCCGGCTGCATCCGCTGCGCCGGCCACCAGCGGAACGCGTTCGAGCAACGCCGCATTCGCCACCTGCGCCGATAGCGCGAGCGTCGTGCCGAGCGCGGTGTAGATGCTGGTGTCGGTCGGCGCAATCACGGTCGCACCGGCGGGGTCGCCCGGCGTTTGTGCGCCGATGCCGCTCAACACGAGGTCGACTTCATTCGCGTCGTATTCCACCGATTGCTGCAGCGCGCCCAGTTGCGCGCCCGCCGACTCGGTGCTCGACACACTGCTGAAGCGCCCGCTGATGCCGTTCGCAGCCGTCAGGATCGCATAGCGCGTCGCCTGATACGTGCCGGGATCGTAGAGAATCGCGAGACCGCCGTTCAGCGCCGCCGCGCCGCCCACACGCAGTTGCGAACCCGAGGTCGGGCTGACTTCGATCGCGAGCGATGCGCCGCTCGCCTGCGTGTAATTGCCGCCCACCGTTAGCGTGCCGATCGAGCCGCCCGGCATCACGACGCCGTTATTGGTCACGTTGCCGCCGATCATGCCGTGGCCGCGCAGCGTGCCCGGCGCATCGACGAGCACGGCGCCGCCCAGCACCGCCCCCGGCGTATTGATATCGCCCACTGCGAGCGTGCCCGACGCCACTTCGGTAATGCCGGAAAATGCATTGCTGTTGCCGTTCAACACCAGCGTGCCGGTGCCCGTCTGTTCGATACGCCCGGCGCCGGACAACGCGTCCGCATAGGTCACCCTGTCGGGCCGGTCGAAAACGAGCAGGCCGTTGTTGACCGTGTCGCCGACCAGATTGCCTGCGGCCGTGCCCTGCCCGATGGTCAGCGTGCCGCCTGAAGACACGACCGGATTAGTCAGGGACCCGAACAAATGCTGGGTGCCGCCGCTCAACACCTGCGTGTCGTTCACGGTCGCGCCGCTCGAGACGGTCTGCACGCCGCCGCTCGATACGACGGTGCCGTTCGCCGTCGCGCCGGACAGCACGTTCTGCGTGCCGCCGTTCGCGACGACGGTACCCGACGTGACAGCGCCCGAATCGACGGTTTGCGTGCCGCCCGAATTGACCATCGTGCCGCTTGTCGCGCCGCCCGATGAAACGACCTGCTGAGCGCCGCTTTGCACCGTCGTGCCACTCGTCGCACCGCCCGCCGAGACGACCTGGAGACCACCGCCGCTGACTACCGTGCCGCTTGCGGTGCCACCCGAGTCGACAAGCTGGGTCCCGCCGCTGCTGACCAGGGTGCCGGAGGTAGCGCCGCCTGCGAAGACCGACTGCTGACCGCCGCTGGCGACCACCGCGCCGCTCGCCGTGCCGCCCGAGAGAATTTGCTGCTGCCCGCCGCTGCCGACCGATGTCGCATTGGCCGCGCCGCCCGCCGAGACCACCTCGGCGCCCCCGCTGCTCACGATCGTGCCGCTCGTCGTGCCGCCCGACGAGACCACTTCGAAGCCGCCGCTGCTGACCGTGGTGCCGCTGGCCACCCCGCCGGACGAGACGATTTCCATCCCGCCGCCATCGACGGTCGTGCCGCTCGTCTTGCCGCCCACCATCACGACCGCTGCGCCGCCGCTGCTGACAATCGTGCCTGCCGCCACGCCGCCCGAAGACACGATCTGCTGGCCGCCAGCGCTCACGGCCGTGCCGGTTGCGGTCCCGCCGGAGAAGATCGCCTGCTGGCCGCCGCTGCTGACCACCGTGCCGACTGTCGCGCCGCCCGACACGATTTCGAAGCCGCCGCCGCTCACGGTCGTGCCGCTGGCCGTGCCGCCGCTCAGAACGAAATCGGTGCCGCCGCTGCTGACCACCGTATCGACCGACGTGCCGCCGGACGAGACGATTTCCTGACCGTTGCTCCCGATCAACGAACCGCTTGCCGTGCCGCCCGACGACACCGTTTCGACACCGCGGCTGCCGACCTGCGTCGCATTCGCCGTATTGCCGCTAAGCACGGTCAACTGGCCGCCGTTTTCGACTAGCACGTTCTGCGCAATGCCGTTCGAAATGAAGAACGTAGTCGATCCGTGAGTGCCGCTCAGCGTGGCCGATGTGTTGGTCACAAGCGCCGCACCCGCGTCCTGGCTGATGTCAGTCGCGCTGCCGCCGCCGGAAACGAACAGCGTGGAGCCGTTGCTCAAGCTGATGTCGACGGCGTTTCCGCCCGAAGAGACGGTCGCCTGGCCGCCGCTCGTCACGGTGGTGGCGTTTGCCGCCCCGCCCGCCGAAACGGTCAGCGTGCCCCGGCTGCCGACGTGAGTAAGGCTTGCGCTGTTGCCGGCCTGCACCGTCAACTGGCCGCCGTTTTCAAGCACCACATTGGTGGCGATGCCGCCTGAAATCCCGAAAGCACCGAACACGGTGCTGCTGCCGGCAACCGTCGCCGACGTATCGGTAATCAGCGCGCCGCCGGATTGCTGCGTCAAGCCCAAGGCGCTCGCGCCGCCGGACACCGTCAGCGTGCCGTTGCTGGTGATGGTTGAGTTGAGATCCTGGCCGCCCGACGAAACAACCTCGGTACCGCGGTTGCCGATCGTCGTGCCGGACGCGGTATTGCCGTTGAAGACTGTTAGCTGGCCGCCGTTTTCCAGCAGCACATTGGTCGCCGTGCCGCCTGAAATGCTGAAACTGCTGAGGGTTGTCGTGTTGCTGCCGGTGACGGTCGCCGACGTATTCGCGATCAACGCGCCGCCGGCCTGTTGATTCACCGTCGTCGCGCTCGCGCCTGCGGAGACGCTCAGTGTGCCGCCGCTGCTGATCGTGGTGCCGGCTGCGGAGCCGCCCATCGAAACGATCGCGGAACCCCGGTTGCCGATCATCGTCCCGCTTGCGGTGTCGCCGCCGAGCACGGTCAACTGGCCGCCGTTTTCGACCAGCACGTTGCTGGCATTGCCGCCGGAAATCGAAAATGCCGTACTCGATGCGTTGACGCCGTTGACGGTCGCAGAAGTCGTTACGATCAACGCCGCGCCGGACAATTGATCGATGCCGCCCGCGCTGCCGCCTGCGCCGACCGACAACGTGCCGCTCGAGCCGACTATCGTGCTGCTCGCGACACCGCCTGAAAGCACATTCTGCGTACCGCCGCTGACCACGTTCGCCCCGCTCGCGATGCCGCCCGACGAAACGTTCTGCGTGCCGCCGGATCCGATGCTTGCGGAAACGTCCTGGCCCAGCACGGTCTCGGTGCCGCCCGCGGACAAAGTCGTCGCACTGGCGACGCCGCCTGCGGATACGGTGACCGTGCCCCCTGCAACGTTGGTACCCGACGCGAGGCCGCCGGACTGCACGATCACGGCGCCGCCGCCGACGACCCTGGTCGAGCTTGTCGAGCCGCCCGACAACACGGTCTGACTGCCGCCCCCGTTGACGGTCGCCGATATCTCCGTGCCCGCCACCGTTTCCTGGCCGCCGGACTGGATCGTCGTCCGGCTGCTCTCGCCGCCTGCGCCGACGCTGGCAACACCGCCCGCGTTGACCGTCGTGCCGGTTGCAATCCCACCCGCCTGAACGAACTGGATGCCGCCGCTGCTGATCGTGGTACCGCTTGCCGCGCCGCCTGAGGAGATCAACTGCTGTCCGCTCGTACGAAGCGTCGTGCCGCTTGCGAGCCCGCCCGCGTCGACGATCTCGGAACCCTGGCTCACTACGGTGCCGACCGCCCTGCCGCCGGATGACACCACCAGTTCGGCCGCCGTGCCGTTCACCTGCGTGCCACTCGCCGTGCCGCCCGCGAAAACGATCTCGCTGCCGCCGCCCTGGAGCGTCGTGCTGCTCGTGACGCCGCCCGCCAGCACGCTCTGCTGACCGCCCGACAAAACGATATCGCCGACCGTCGTGCCCTGCACCTGCTCGCCGCTGCCGCTGACGGTGGCGCCCGTTTCCGTCGTACCCGCGCTCACGACCGTCTGCGCGGATACCCCGTGAGCGAGCCACGGCTGCAGCGCCGACGCCGCCAGCAACATTCCCATCAGGCGCGAACAGCGGCGATAGCGCCGGCCGAACGTGCGGACACCGTACCAGCGGCGCCAGGCCAATCGTTTCATCTGCTTCCCCGAATTTCTTTTGTTACTTGTACTTTTCTTGCTTATGGCTTTTTGTTTGCTGTCTTTTTGTTTGCGACCATTCTGTGCTTCCTGTGCTTCCTGTTTCCGGCGATGACTTCGTCGGCCTCCGTCGGGTTAGGCCGCGCGCGTCAGCGATGCCGCGAATGCCGGGATCTGCCGGATCGTGTGCTTCACCTGGTCCGCGGTGATCAACCGCGTGCATTCGAATTGCCGCGGCGTGCCGGCATGCCGCGGACACCACAGGAAATCCTTGTGATCGAATTGCACCCGCACGTCGTTCCAGCAGCTATTGCACGTGTGGTAGTTAATGACGCGATACGGCGTATCGAATTCGTTGGTCGGATGCGTGAAGCCGCTGATCATCACAACCGGCGTACGCACCGCCCACGCGAGCCATGACAGCCCGCTGCTGAGCCCGACGAAAAACGCCGCGTGCTTCAGCCAGCGCGCACGCTCCGCGAGCGGCCGCTCGCCGGTGAGGTCTTCCGATCCGTACGGTATGTGATTCCACACCACACCGCTGCCGTGTGTCGCTTTCTGGTCGATGCAGATTACGCGGTAACCGTGCTCCTTCAGAAACTGGACAATCTCGCGCCACCCGCTCGGATGGTTCCAGTATTTGCATTGCGTCGTGCTTTGCGCCGCGATGCACACGTATTTTTCGGGAATTGGCCGGCTGTCGTCCGGCAGCACGATGTCGGGCCGCTCTTCCTGCGGATCGACGCCGAGAATGTAGGCCGCCGTGCGGTGCAGGCCGACCAGCCTGAAGTCGCATGGCTGGCGGACGTTTGCATCGTCGGTGAAGAACAGGCCGATGTTGTAGGTCGCGTAGTAAGCGTCGGGCTTAACCTCGTCGGGCGTGACGAAGGTGATCGACGGATACGCTTTCCTGAACAGCGCAATCAGCGGCTCGCCCATCACGCAGGTCAGCTCGCAACGGTGTTTGCGCTCGAACTTCGCCACATACGGAAACCAGCCGAGCGTATCGCCGAGCGTGCCCACCGGCAGGTGAACCAGCACCTTGCGGCCCGTCAGGTCGAGGCGATGGCGGAACACCTCTTTGCCCTTCGACCAGACTTCGATTTCGAACGGAACGTAGTATTTCTTGCTGCTTGCGACCACGCCAGCTGAAAGCTGCGTTTCGAAAAGCGGATTGGCGGTTATCGTATCGCGCAGCAGTACACGCCATTCGCCTTCGGGCAACGTGATCCGGCAGCCGTCGTTGAAGTCGTAGCGCAGGCCGGCCGGCCCTTCCTGCGTCGGTACCGCGGAGGGCAGCTGGATGCCCGGTTTTGCAGCGGCGCCTGTTGCGCCATTCGCGTCAACTTCCCCTAACCCCGATTCTTCGCTGCCGGCAGACGCCGGCGCCGCGCGTGCCTTCGCGCCTGCTTTGGACATAATGTATCCGAAAGATGAACGACACTCTTTTGCCTTGTTCTAT
>DASXXR010000339.1:0-18354 GCA_036502945.1 Paraburkholderia sp.
ACCGTTCCGACGCTGGCTGCAGCGTGGCCGAAACCGTGGCTTGCCCCGGCTTGTCTTCAGCGCGTGCGCGCGCATTGATCACGCGCACGCGATCGGCGCGGCGCACCTGATCCAGCCAGGCCATCCACGCCGCGAACGGAACGCCTTTCGCGTCGATCTGCACGCCTTTGCCCATTACGGTGAGCTGCGCATTCACGACGCCCGCCTGCGCGAGCGACGCGTCAAGCGCGTCGCGCAACGCCACGCCGGCGGGCGGGCGGACCGCGGTCGCCGCCTTCAGCCGGCGCGCCTCGTCGATCTGCGTCTCGATGTCGGCCAGTTGTCCCTGGAGTTGCGGCAGGCTCGCGGCAATCCGCGCGCGGCCGTCGTACGCGGGTTCCCATAGCACGTTGTAAACGAGCGCCGCGGCGGCCAGCGCGCCGCCGGCGACCAGCATTCTTTTTTCGCGGAGCGCGCGCGCGTCGAACCACTCGGTCACCGCGGTCCAGCTTGCCCGGATTTGATTGTCCATTTTCCGTTGTCCTCCTGAGCGGACAGGCCTTGAGCCGCCAGACGCTGCGTCAGCCCATCGCCGTCCACTGTCGTACCGGGTTTGAATGTCAGATCGAGCGCGCTGCCGCTATAGTCGAGCCCGGCTATCGCGCTCGACGGAACCGGGCCTAGTGCGCGCGCCACGCCTGCTGCAAGCGCCGGAAAATCATCCGGGCGCAGATCGCCGGCCACCGTGCGCAGGCGAGCCAGTTCAGAGGCCATCTGCGCGTGCGGATCCAGGATGACCGTCGTGCCCGGCACCGCCGTCTGGACAAGCTGCGTCATCTGCGCCGTCAACGCGTCGCGCCGATGGCGCAGCTGCATCCATTGCACGTTGACCGCGATAAGCGATACCACCAGCGACGCGGCAACGAAGCCGAGCGCGACCCGCCACGGCTTGATTCCGCCGGCACCCCCGTGCGCGCGGCCGGCATGCGCGAACTCGAACTGGCATAGATCGAAGCGGCAGGCGAGCGCTTCGCGGGCGAGCTTGACCCAAGGCAGCGTGAGCGCGGCGAGCGGAAAGGCGGCGCCGGGATGCGATTGGGCTTCGGCGATGCGTAGCGACGGTTCGTCGTCGCTCAACCGGTTGTGTGCGCCACCTTCGGAACGGATGTCCGGCTGTTCGCCTACGGCTTCGATCGAGAGCGAATAGACCACCAGTGCCTGGCGCTTCGCCAGTTCCGCGATGGTTGCGTCCAGTTGTGCGGCGTCGATGGTCATGCCGAAGCCAAGCATTCCTTGCCTGACTGCTACTTCCAGCCGCGGCGCACCGGCATCGCCCGCTTCGATAGGCACACCGTCGATGCGCTCCGTCACGCACGCGTGCCGCACGATCAACGCGCTCACCGCGGCGGTACTCGATTCGGCATTCGCTTCGGCGCTCGGTTCCTCAAGAGCGGCTTCGCTTGCCGAAGCGCTCTCCGCCAGGTCTGCATCGGGCTGTTGCGCCGCTAGCTCGTCAAGCTCCGACGACGCCCCCGCAGCAGCTAGCGGCATGCAGTGAACCAGCGGCACCGCGCGCAACCGGCGATGGCCCGCCGCGACAAACCGGTCGATCACCGCAGCGAACCACTCACGCTGGATCACCGCCGCGCAGCGCTCACCGGCAGCATCGGGCGCAGGGGCGACTGCAACATGACTGCGCTGCGCGTCCTGAATCAGATGTTCCTCGACCACATTCGGTAATACGCGTTGCAATCGCTGCCCGGTGACAGGCGGCAGGCTGACATTGAGCAACAGCGTATCGCGTGCCGCCACGATGAGCACCGTCACAGCGGCATGCGGCAACGCATCGAGCGGCGCGCGCCCGACGCGCAGCGCTTCCCCGCTGCGATCGAGCAACGCAAACGGCATCGGCGCGGTTTCCCATCCATGCACCGCATGCGAACCGCCGGACGGCAACAGTACGATCAGGCTCGACATGGGCCTCCCTCGCGCCGACACCTCTGACCCGCCTTGCCGACTCGCGCGCTCATGGCCGTTGCACCGCGAAATTGCCGATGCCCGTGCCGACCACCTGCAAGCGCACCGCGCCGGACGAAAGCGTGATGGTGACGGGCGTATCGATGCTCTCGTCGCCCAGCACAACCCGCTGGATCTGATCGCCGCCGGTATAGCGGATCGACACGCCTGTCACGTCCGTGCTCCAGCGGTGCGGTCCGAGCACATCGTCGGCGAGCGGCTGCCACTTGCCGTTCTCGGTGCGCTGATAAAACCGGTAGCCGCCGTCAACCGGCTGCCAGCCGATCGAAGCGGAACGGATCTGCGCCTCGTCCGCCGCGGATTCGAGCAAGGTGGCAAGGCGCTGCGCCTCCTCGGCGAGATCGGTGCGACGGTTATGCGACGGCGCAAGTGCGACCACCGCGACCAGCAACCCGGCGATCACGAGCACCACCAGCATTTCCAGCAGCGTGAAGCCGCCGGCACGGCGGCATGCGATGTGCCTGTGCCGCCGCAAGTCTCGCGATGCATGCAAGCGCGCGTTTGCGTTGCCGCTATTGCCATGAACCGATATCGGCATCGTTCGCCTCCCCGCCTGCCTTGCCGTCCGCACCGTAGCTGAATACGTCGATTGCGCCGTGCACGCCCGGGTTCAGATACTGGTACGCGTTGCCCCATGGGTCGTTGGGCAAGCGTTCGAGGTAGCCGCCGTCCTTCCAGTTGTTCGGTACCGGATCAGTGGTCGGCTTTTCGACGAGCGCGCGCAGCCCCTGTTCGGTGCCCGGATAGCGGCCGTTGTCGAGCCGGTACAGGTTCAACGCCTGCATCACCGTGCCGATGTCCTGCTTCGCGGCGACGCGCCGCGCTTCGTCCGGACGGCTCATGATCTTCGGCACGATCAGCGCGGCGAGAATGCCGAGAATCGCGATCACCACCATGATTTCGATCAGCGTAAAGCCGCGCTGAACGCGGTGCTTCCACTCGTGCTTCGGTCCGAGCTTCGGCCGCCTGGCGCGTACACCAACACGCTGTGCATCCCGCAGATTCAAATCAGTCATCACAACTTCACCCTCCGATTCAAGAATACGAGTACGCCGTGCCCATACCTTCGGTATGCTGCCGGTGTTCGAGGCGCGTGATGTGACGTCGCGCCGCACACTTACCACGTCGATTCCAACTGGAACTCACGCCATGTTCCGTACCGCCGCTCTGCATCGATTCGCGTCCCTGCCCACGCTCGGGTCCGTTGCCGCCATTGCGCTGTTCGTCGCAGTGCTCGCATGGTGGGCACACGTTTTCTACGCCCCCGAACCCGCCGCGGCGGTCCGCCCCGCGCCGCCTGCCGCCATCGATGCATCGGCCGGCGCCACGCTGTTCGGTTCGCAACCCGATCACGGCGCGCATGACGCGGTTCAACTGCTCGGCGTGCTGTCCTTCGATGCTCACCACGGCGCGGCCATCGTCAGCGTCGGCGGCGAACCCGCTCGCGTGGTGAATCTGAACGGCCACCTGACCGATTCGGCCACGCTCGCCGAAGTACGCGCACGTTCGATCGTGGTCAAAGCGAACGGTCTGCAGCGGGAAATCATGTTGCCCGCCGCGGAAAACCCCAGTGCGTTCGTGCGCTGAAGCCGCCATCACTGCACCATGTTGTTCAGCTCGATGATCGGCATCATCACGGCCAGCACGATCACGAGCACCACGCCGCCCATCGCGAGAATCAGCAACGGTTCAAGCAGGCTCGTCAGAAACATCGTGCGGCGTTCCAGTTCGCGCGATTCGCCGTCGGATGCGCGGTCGAGCATCGTCGTTACATCGCCTGTCGCCTCGCCTGAACGGATCAGGTGTACCAGCACCGGCGGAAACGTCTTCGTGTTGCCGAGCGCGCGCGACAACGACGTGCCTTCGCGTACCCGCACGATCGCGTCTTCGATGTTGTCGTGCATCGCGCGGTTGCTGAGCGTCTCGCCGGCCGCCTGCAGCGCGCGCAGGATCGGCACGCCCGCGGCCGTCAGAATGCCGAGCGTGCTCGCAAAGCGCACCGTGTTGTAGCCGCGCACGATCTTGCCGAAAAGCGGCGCGGTAAGCGCCCAGCGATCGAATGCGAGCCGCGGCCCCGCCTGCGCGAGAATGCGCCGTATGAGCCATACGACGATGCCTACCGCGATCAGCGTGGCCCACCACCAATGCCGCACGTAATCGGAGAGCGCCAGCATCATCACCGTCAATAGCGGAAGCTGCTGCTTGGTGCTCGTAAAGACGTTCGCAACTTGCGGCACGACGTAGCTCAGCAGGAACGTGACGATGCCGAACGCGATGCAGGTCACCACCGCCGGATACGTGAACGCGAGCATGATCTTCTGCTTCAACGCGTTGCTTTGTTCGATGTAGTCGGCGAGCCGCGACAGCACGATGCCGAGCTTGCCCGTATGCTCGCCCGCGGCCACCAGCGCGCGATAGATCTCCGGGAAATCGCGCGGATGCTGCGTGAGCGCGTTGGCGAACGAATGGCCGCCCACCACTTCCGAGCGAATCGAGGCCATCAGCTCACGCACGTAGTCGCGCTCGGCCTGCTCGCTTAACACGGTCAGCGTTTCGTCGAGCGGCAAACCCGCGATCAGCAGGCTCGCCAGCTGGCGCGTCAGAATGGCCTGTTCGCGCTGCGACAGCTTGCGACCCAGCGCGTGCCGCTGGCCGCGGCTGTTCTGCGCGCGCGCCGCGGCCAGTTCGACCACGAGCGGCGTCAGCCCTTGCGAACGCAACTGGGTGCGCCCCGCACGGGCGCTGTCCGCATCCAGCACGCCTTTCAGCGTTTTTCCCGCACTGTTGATCGCTTCGTATCGGAACGCAGACATATCATTCTCCGCCGGTCACGCGCAGCACTTCTTCAAGGGATGTGAAGCCGGACGTCAACCAGCGGTCAGCGTCCTCGCGCAACGTGCGCATTCCTGCCGCGCGGCTGGCTGCCAGGATTTGGGCGTCGGCCGCGTTGCCATGGATCAGGGAAGTGATTCCTTCATCTACCAATAGCAGTTCGTATACGCCGCGGCGGCCCGAATAGCCTGAATGCCCGCACTTGTCGCAACCGACCGGGTGCCATTGCTTGTGTCCGTCTTCTTCGCGTTCTTCCTTGCAGACGGGACAAAGGCGCCGCAGCAGCCGCTGCGCGAGCACGCCGAGCAGCGATGACGCGAGCAGATACGGCTCGACGCCCATGTCGGTGAGACGCGTGACGGCCGAGGCGGCATCGTTCGTGTGCAGCGTCGCGAGCACCAGGTGGCCGGTGAGCGATGCCTGCACCGCGATCTGCGCGGTTTCCAGATCGCGGATTTCACCGATCATGATCACGTCCGGGTCCTGCCGCAGGATCGAGCGCAGCGCGCGCGCGAACGTCATGCCGATCCGCTCGTTGACCTGCGTCTGGCCGATGCCGGACAGGTCGTATTCAATCGGGTCCTCGACGGTCATGATGTTGGTCGTCGCGGTTTCGAGGCGCGACATCGATGCGTACAGCGTCGTCGTCTTGCCCGAGCCGGTCGGGCCCGTCACCAGCACGATGCCGTGCGGGCGCGCAATCAGCTTGTCGAACTTCACGAGCGTGTCGGCGGCCATGCCGAGTGCTGCGAGATTCAAACGCGCGGCGTCCTTCTCCAGCAGACGCAGCACCGCGCGCTCGCCGTGACCGGTGGGCAGCGTGGAAACACGCACATCCACCGGCCGGCCGCCGACGCGCAGCGTAATGCGCCCGTCCTGCGGCAGCCGCTTCTCCGCGATATCGAGCTGCGCCATGATCTTGATCCGCGAGATCAGCGCGCCGTGCAGCGCTTTCTTCGGCCGCACGACGTCGCGCAGCGTGCCGTCCACGCGAAAGCGCACCACCGATGCATTCTCGAACGGCTCGATGTGAATATCCGAAGCCTGCTCGCGCGCCGCCTGCGTGAGCAACGCATTGATCATCCGGATGATCGGCGCGTCGTCTTCCGATTCGAGCAGATCCTCGATCTCGGGAATGTCCTGCATCAGCCGCGACAGATCGACTTCGCCTTCCAC
This sequence comes from Paraburkholderia sp., assembly GCA_036502945.1. GTDB lineage: Bacteria > Pseudomonadota > Gammaproteobacteria > Burkholderiales > Burkholderiaceae > Paraburkholderia. The sequence goes on from DASXXR010000339.1 coordinate 6,025, forward strand.
TTCGCCGACCACCTGCGCCGCGCTGCCGTCCTGGCGTGAATAGGTCGTGTTGATGGTCTGCGCCAGTTCATCGGCCGGCATGCAGACCAGCGTCACCTTGCCCGCGTGACGCGCCACTTCGGCAATCGCCGAAAGAGGCGTGCGTTCGCTGATCCAGACTTCCAGCTCATCTTCGTGCTGGCTCGCGATCATGATTTGCCCCGTGCGCGCGAAGCCATACGGCAGCATGCGGCGTGGGTCCACCGCTGTAGCCTCCCGCGATTCCGCGGGCGTTCGCGGGGTAGTGGCAAGGACGATGTCGGGTGTCATGGCTGCGGCGTCCCGCGGGCGTTCGCGCCCGAAGAAGGATCGGTGATCGGCGGTACAGCAGCCGATGGCGGCAGCGCCGGGAGCGGGACGTTGCTTGCGGCGTTCGGAATCTGACCGTCGATCGCGTCGCTCGCGGCGCTTGCGCTGCTCGCTCCGCTCGCTGCGGGTGTTGCGCCCGACGCAGTTGCGCTCTTGCGTCCCGCCCCCATCATCCTGCTCAGATCGAATAGCCCCTCCGGCGCCGGCACGCCCTCCGAAGGTCCGGGAGTACGCGGCGGCAGCGCAGGCATATCGTTATCGCGCTCGATGCGGTTGTCCGATTGATAACCCGTGGCTTGCTGGCGAATATAGTCGTAGCGGTTGGCCGAGATGTTCGCGCTCGTCTCGCCGTCGCGGATGATCACCGGACGCAAAAACACCATCACGTTGGTCTTCGCGCGGCTCTTGTTCTCCGCGCGAAACAGCGAACCGATCCACGGAATATCGCCGAGCAACGGCACCTTGTTATTGCCTTCCGCGTAGTTGTCCTGGATCAGCCCGCCGAGCACGACGATTTCGCCGTCGTCGGAGAGCACCGTGGATTGCACGGAGCGCTTGATGATCGTCACGCCGCCCGGATTGTTCGTGGAAGTCGGATCGACCGACGAGTCTTCCGAATAGATTTGCAGCTTGATCACGCCGCCCTGCGCGATCTGCGGCTTCACGTGCAGCACGATGCCGACGTCCTGCCGGTCGAACGTGTTGAACGCATTGACGCCGTTGCCCGACACCGCGGTCGCCGTCGAGTACGAACCGGTTTCCACCGGCACGTTCGACCCCACCACGATGCGCGCGTCTTCATTGTCGAGCGTGATCAGGTTAGGCGACGACAGGATGGACGCGTTGCTGACTGTCGCGAGTGCCTGCACGAGTGCGCCGAGCCCGAAGAACTGCCCGAACTTGTGCAGCAAACCGATGTTGATGCCGTTGTTGAGCAGCGTGGTCGCCGCAGCGGACGACAGGTTCTGCCCGATCGTCTGTCCTTGCGCCGTCAGGTCGACAATGCTTTGGCTCGTCGACGTGCCGAAGTTCGTCGAGCCATAGAGGATATTGTTGCCGCCGTTGGACTGCAGCGCGCCCTGCCATTGCACGCCGAGGTTCGCCGCCGACGTCGCGCTCATTTCCACGATCATCGCTTCGAGATAGACCTGCGAGCGCCGCACGTCGAGTTGGTCGATCACGTTGCGGATGTTGCGATAGACCGCATCGGGCGCGGTGATCACCAGCGCGTTCGTCGCCGGGTCTGCCTGAATGATGCCGCCGCCTTCATTGTCCGCGCCTGAGCCGCCGCGCGCGCCGGCGATCAAACCACCCTGGCTGCCGGATGCGCCGCTGCCGTAGCCCGAGCCGCCGCTGTCGCTGGAACCCGGCAAGGGCGGCACGCCCGGCGAACCCGTCGACGCGCTGCTGCCCATGCCGCCCGTCCCGCCCGTGCCGCTCTTGCTCGATGTGCCGCCGTTGCCTTCGTCGAAGTTTTTGCTGTTGGACTTGTCGGAGCCGGTGTCGCCGCCCGATAGCCCCAGCATGCCGCGCAACACCTTCGCGAGATCCACCGCATTGGCGTTTTGCATACGCACTACGTGCATGTTGCCCGGCACGCGCGTGGGCGCGTCGAGTTGGGCGATCAACTCTTTGGCGTCGCGAACGCGGCCGGGGTCGCTCGCGCGCAGCAGCAGCGCGTTGAGGCGCGCGTCCGCGGTGACCGAGACCTTCAGCGTCGCATCGGTGTTGCCGATGCCGGTCGGGTCGAGCATCTTCTGCACGACCGGCGCGAGGTCCACCGCGCTCTCGTGATTGAGCGGCACTACTGCTACTTTCTGCGAAGAGCTCGAGTCCACGCCGTTGATGATGGCCGCGATGCGCCGCACGTTGTCCGCGTAGTCGGTGACGATCAGCGTGTTGTCGTTGGCGTATGCGGCGATCGTGTTGTTGGGGCTGATGAGCGGTTTCAGCACCGGTAGCAGGTTCGTCGCGGATTCGTTGCGCAGCCGGAACACCTGGGTGATCACGTGGTCGCCGTGTGCTTGCGGCGTGTTGCCGACGTAGGTCGGCACGCCTTGCAGCTTCGCGTCCGCCTCGGGCACCACCTTCAGGATGCCGTTGTCGCGCACCAGCGCGAAGCCCTGCATGCGCAGCGCGGATTCGAGCGTCTTCAGTGCGAGTTGCTTGCTGACCGGGTTGTCGGACACCAGATTGAGCTGCCCTTTGACGCGTGGGTCGACGAGGATCGTCGTATCGGTCGCCGCGCCGATCGCCTTTGCGACCTGGCTGATGTCGACGTTCGAAAAGCTCAGGTTGACCTGAGCTTGAGCAGGCAGCGTGGACAGCAGGTTGAGGAGTAAGGCCAGCATCGCGGAGGTTGCATGATGACGGCGGGAGCTAGTGCGTTTGCGTGTCATAGACCAGAGTTCGATGCCGGCACGCCGGGCAGACGGAGACAGACGCGTTTGCTTCGTGCGTCGATTGCTCGCCGCACTCCCCGCAACGCGGCGTATGGGTCAGGTGATCCTTTGCGTTTAGTTCGCTTCAGGTCCAACGCATTGGATTCGCCCGGCAAAGACTAAGCAGCAGACCAGAGCAAAATTGTGACAGGTGTTGGGTAACATTTTGCCGGTGGGGTGGCGGACGTTTTGGGTGTGGAGATTTGTGGTTTTATGCGGTTATTTTTTTGATGATGTTTTAATCACTGATCTAGACGTTTTAAAGCGGAGCTAATTGGCTATTGGAGAGTAGGTGGTTTTTAATCGGAGTGATGGTTAATGAGGTTGTGAAGTTTATGTCGAAAATGTGACTTAGATGCGGTTTGAATCTTTTATGCGGGGTTTGTGGTGAGGGTGCTTGGTGGAGTTGAGTTCGCGATTTGAGAAGGGTTGTTGATGAAATATTAAATAGGGCTGCCAGCCTTTACTGCATTGCCTTCCGGCAGTGTTGCTCCTGCTCTTTCGGCAACGTGACTTCGCTTTCCCAAGTATTGCGAACCACTCGTCCAAGTTGTCGCCAAGCCTTCGATCCAGTGTGACCGCCCATTCGCGCACTCACCCGCAAAAATGGCACTGACAAAATGTTACGGACCATTTGTTATTTAAAATTCACGCGCGTCGACCCCAATTACGTCTAAATTAGCCAGGCAGTCAACGCAGTACCGCGACTGTAAATTAGCTGGTTTCCCGTTTATCTTCAACCGAAGGAACTTTCATGAAATCCAGTAAGCGCAAGATCAGTCTGGCTGTTGCTCTCGTTCTCTCCGCTTTGGGCGCATCGGCTGCTCAAGCCGTACAGCCGTCGCTGCTTGGCGGCGGTTCGACGCTCGTTCAACCGTCGATCGGTACCGAAATCTCGATGTTCGGGGATGGTCCGGTTTCGTACTTCGGCGTCGGCTCGGGCGCGGGCCAAACGGCCTTCCTGACCAACAGCGCAGCGTCGTTTGGCGCAGGCGTTACCGGCACGGTCGACTTCGCGAACAGCGATGCACCGCTGACGATCCCCCAGATCACCGGCTATACGCGCGCCGGCACCGACGGTCCGCTGATCCAGATTCCGTTCATCGTCACGCCGATCACGATTCCTCTCGTGAACGCGCCGACGGGCACGGGCCCGCTGCTGCCGCCGCCGGCCACGAACCCGACTGCGCCTGGCGACACGATTCCGACGGTTGCGCTTAACGACGACGACCTGTGCGGAATTTTCTCGGGCAAGCTGACGAACTGGAATCAGGTTATCAACCCTGACAACAATTCGGCCTACACGACGAACGCACCGATCACCGTCGTCTACCGGTCGGATTCGAGCGGCACGACGGACTTGCTGACGGCTCACCTTCATCAGGTCTGTAACACGACGAACACCGCAACAAGTGTGACGTTCAATGAGACGCAGCATTTCGCCGGCACGTCTGCGGTTCCCGTAGCGGACGCGATTTTCCCGAATGGCGCACCCACGCCGAACTTTATCGGTGTATCGGGCAGCGGTGCTGTCGCAGCTCAACTGGTCAGCTTCAAGACGACGAGCACGGCTGCGGTGTCCTACCTGAGCCCGGACTTCACGAACACGTTCCTCGCTCCGTCGAGCACGCCGGCTCAGATCAACCAGTTGCGCGTAGCCAGCCTGCGTAACCCCTCGACCAACGCTGACGTCGTTCCGACGTTCGGAAACGCCACGCTGGCTATCGGCACCGTCAAGTTGCCGACGCCGACGAATGCGGCTGATCAGTCGCAGTGGGTGCCGAACGCCAGCAATCCGGCAGTCGGCTATCCGATCTCCGGCACGAGCCAGATCATCCTCAGCCAGTGCTACGCGAATACCGGCAGCACGCCGACGGTTACGGCCGCTGTCGTGGATTTCCTGAATCTGCACTACAACAGCAACGCCGGAATTCTTAACGGCAATGGCTTCGACGTAGTGCCTTCGGCATTGAAGAACCTGATTGTCACGGACTTCCTGACGGCCGGCCGGACTAACACGCTGAACATCGGCAACACCGCGGTTTGCGGGAAAGTCGCCGGCCGCTGATCGGGCTGGATATTCCCTAGCGCAGTGAATGAACGCCGCGCCCTCGGAGAATCGGGGGTGCGGCGTTTTTCAATGAAGCGCCGGTACGTTGGTGCAGCAATGCATGAGATCTGGCGCAACCGTAACCGCAGCGCGCCTGTTTCCGTTACGCGTAACGTCGAATTCTGCGATCAAGGCTTTAGCGTCTCGCATGCAACCGGGTTGCTGGCGCAACAGTAAAGCATTGATGAGCGAGCTCCGTCGCTGTCGCATCCGTGTTGCCGACGCAGCGTCTGTCGCGCAACAACCACCGATGCGCGGTTCATCGCGCGCCGTGGGTTGGCTGCAAGCACCACTTTGCTCGCCTGTCTTCAATCGAAGGAACCTTCATGAAATCCAGTAAACGCAAGATCAGTCTGGCTGTTGCACTGGTTTTCTCCGCCTTGACCGCGTCGGCTTCGATGGCTCAAACACCTCCGTCGCTTACCTGATCCCGGACTTCACGAACACGTTCCTCGCTCCGTCGAGCGCGCCGGCTAAGGCCACCAGTTGCGCGTAGCCAGCCTGCGTAATCCGTCGACCAACGCTGACGTCATTCCGACGTTCGGAAACGCCACGCTGGCCATCGGCACCGTCAAGTTGCTGACTAATGTGACTGATCCGACGCAGTGGGTACCGAACTCCAGCAACCCGACCGTCGGCTATCCAATCTCGGGCACGAGCCAGATCATCCTCACAGTGCTACGCCGATCACGGCACTACGCCGACGGTTGCGGCCGCTGTCGTGGATTTCCTGAATCTGCACTACAACAGCAACGCCGCGATTCTTAACGGTCATGGCTTCGACGTCGTGCCTTCGGCTTTTAAGAACCTGATTATCACGGACTTCCTGACAGCCGGCCGCGCTAGTACGCTGAACATCGGTAACGCTAAGGTCTGCGGATCAATTGCAGGTCGCTGCCCCGTTCGAATAGTTCGCTGCAGCAGGCGCTGTGCCCCTTAAAGAAGGGGCACAGCGCTTTTCAGACAAAACGCTAACAAGGTCGAAATCGTCTTCCGCACGTCGATCTCGTCAACGCGCGGTACGCCGCTCCGCTAGATCTTCCCTAGCCCGTCCTGCTCTTTCTTGCTCAGCGCCGCTCGTTGCGTATCGCCCACTGCGCCGAATCCCAGAATCGAAACCGCGCTCGATGGATCGTAGCTAACCTGTCCCGGCTTGTGCTTCTTCCGGCTATCGTCATCGCTCGAATCACCGAAGCCTTCAACCTGGACCGTGATAACCCAGTGGCGCCGTCCCGCACTCGACGTGGCGCTCCGCGCAAGATCCTGCGCCATCTGAGTAGCAGCCGACGACGCACTGCTAGCCGCCGTCAACGCGCCGGTGTCCACTGACGCGACCGTCGGGATGCCCGTCGTCTTGCCCTGCACCTGGACGTTGTCGGCATTCGCCACATGCAGCGCCGCGACGTTCAGGTCGCCCGACGAGCGGATGCCGGCGTCGCCTGCGTCGACCGTACCGCGAGGCGCGATCAGGTTCACGTTGCCGGCCGCCGCACCTGGGATCGTCTGCAGCGTCGCAATACCGGCCCCCGTTACTTCGCCGCGCGGGTCGACCGTGCAGAAATGGTTTACGTCGCACACAAAGATCGGCGCCGGAATATCGGCGGACGACTTCGACCCCTTGCCTGCGTTGATGTCGCCGTTCGAGCTCCAGATCGTCATGCTGCCGCCCTGCTCGGTAAAGATCCGGCTTTGGGCGAGCAGCACACTCTGGTCGGTGAAGATGTTGATATCGCCTTGCTCGAGCGTCAGAATGCCCTGGGTGCCGGGGCCGGCCACCACCAGGCCGTTGCTATTGACGATCTCGGGCGGCGCGGACGTGCTGCCTACCAGCGCCTGGCCCCCCGGGCCGAGGATCGTCACACTACCGCCCTGCTGGGTCTGGATCGTCGTGCTGCGGATATCGAGATTGCCGGTTTCGACCAGCTGGTTCGCGCCGTTCGCGCCGCCGTTCAGGTTGTTCGCCGTATAACCAAGCGATGCGGGGAACAACGTGTTGAGCGCCTGATAGCCGCGTGCGTATTGCTGGAAGAACGGGCTCGACGAATTGTTGAAATCGGTGCCGACCTCGGTCAACACATTGAACAGCACCTGCTGCACAAGGATCTGCTGCACGTACGACGGCAGTGCCTGGAATTCCTTCCACGCCTGGGCCGCGCTCAGCGTGCCGACTACGTTCTGTGCCGCCGTCTTCTGGGCGGCGAGCCCCGTATCGACGCCCTCGACTTGCCCGATGTCGTACTGCGTCATGAACGCGATTAGCGCATTCGTGTTGCTCGGCACGCCTGGTACCGTGCCGGCCGGGTTGATGTAGGCTGAGATGAACGCCTGGTTGTCGACGCCTGGTGCGATACCGAACAACACCTGGGCACTCGCGCTTTCATGCGGCAGGTTCGGATTAATGGAATTGCCGATCGTATCGATGCCTGTAAACCCGGCGTTGAACGCACCGCTGCCGGCGGCCTCGAGCACCTGCTGCTCGCTAGTCAACGGTCCAATGTTACGGCCTGCTTCGATGTCGAACGTACCAGGACCACCCAGCACGAGGCTGGGCGGGACCGGATTCGGAGTGGGCGCAAACGGCGTATCCAGAATGTCACGCCCCGCGATGATGCGGGTGACATCGTCGGTACGCAGATTCTGTCCGAGGAAGGCAAGGTTCACGATGTCCTGACCCGCTTCGATAAACGCTGGCTTGTCGACGACGACACTGACCAGGTGATCGAAGAACCCGGCATTACCGGCTCCGGCCGGCTCCAGAATGCCGTCTTCGATGTTGCCGTTCAGACTGTAGATGCGGACAGGATCGGTGTCGTTGGCATGCAGCGGCGTTAGCGCGTGAGCAGCCGGGCCCACTGCAGTGAGAGAAGGAACAGTCGCGCGGGGATTCGTCGGCGAGGGCATCGACCCCGGATCAACGTCAAGCATGCCGAACGCGGCAGCAGCACCCGTCTGGCTGGACGAGAAGTCGATCGACTGATCCGCTATCAGAGTCAGATTCCCTGTCGCCGACGGGAACAGTTCGCCACTGGAAGCGATCGTGATGCCGCCTGTGAACGCCGTCAGATCCACCGTTGCCGGCAAGACGTTGCTTGATGCGCCGGTTGCATGAAGTGTGGGCAACGCTGTCGTGTTCAGCGTTCCAAACTGGACATCCCCCGTGGTCGACGCAACGTTGATCGCTGACGCCGCCGAATAGCCTTGCGCGTCACCGCCCGCGAGGTATGACGGATCGAACACGCCACCGATATTGACGCCCTGCCGCGCGGTCACATCAAGCGAGGCATCCTGCATCGCGAACAGCGGCGCCACAGCGGTCACTGCGCCCCCTGAGCTCGGCACCGGCAGACTAAAGTTCGAACCGATCTGTCCACCGGCGGTAATCGTCCCTGTGCCCTTCGCCACAAAATAGTCGCCGCTCAGGATGCTGCCGCCAGCCTTGACGGTCAGATTTCCGCCGCCGACCGTATTGACCGTCGGATTGGCGGTACTCGCGTTCGTCAGATACCACGTGGTGGGCAGTGACACCGCCAGATCCGATATATTGCCGCCGGCACTCACCGACACGTTGCCGCCGACGCTCATCACGCCCTGGTCAAATGCGCCGAAGTTGATCGATGTTTGCACGGTCTGCGATGTTCGACTCGGCCCGACTAGGCCGGTCGTATTGCCGGTCTGCATCCACTGCCACCAGAACTGGCTGATGTTGGCGTTAGCGATGCCGCTGATCGCGCCGGTCGTGTCAACGACATTTTCAACACCGGTGATATCACCTTGGGCGTGAATCGATATGTCACCCGCAGAGTCCGGATTCACCGCCGAAGTGACCAGGAAATCTGGAATTTTGAGTAAAGAATTGCCCTTCAAGATCGTCGCCGAGGCGGACGTTACAGGCGCCCCCGCTGCTGGCGCACCGGCGGTATAGATCACACCGGGCGCAGTCGAATCAAGCAACGACACGTCATTCGCAGCCGCGATATCGATGGAACCCGTGCCCGTACGGATCATCGTCGGCGCGAGCAGCGTGGCGTTGTTCGCATCGACGAAAGCAAAATGCCCGTCAAGCGTCACGCTGCCTTGCCCCGCTCCGTTAAAGAGGGCCGCCGCCTGCAAGGCAAGCGGATTCGCACTGTTCAGGTTCGCTCCGGCAACGATGCGGAACGACGAACTCGAGCCTCCGCTGAGCGAAGCGGATTGTAACGGCAGCGGATTGGCGGCGGTGGCGACCGGTGACGGCGTGTTGTCCGTGGTCGCAGGCGTGGTCGCGGTGACCGTCTGGCCGCCATTGGTGAGTGGATTGGTGATGAGCTCGCCGATCGGCGCGGCCGGCGGCACAAGCTGACTGATGCCCAATGCGGACGTGTTGTTCACCAAATATGCGTTATACAGCTTCAGATATACCAGATACAACTGCGGATCGTTCGCCTGCGTCGTTGCATCTGGCGGTGTCGGCGGTGCCTGGGTCGAAAGTGGGAAGGCTGACCCTCTGGACTTCCCAATGGCCAGCACATTGTCGACTCCTGAAAGAGCAACCGACTCGGTCGGAGCCAACAAAAAGTCGGTGTATGCCTTGTACAGCGCGAAATACGACTCAGTCTCCGGCGTGTCAACGCCCCCAAAGTCGTGCGGCGGACGCGTCAGGTTTTCATACTGCGGATAAGCAGGGTGAGCGTTTCCGTACGCGTAGTAGGCAAGATCGTAGCCCAAAGGGCCTTGGGGCGTATCGTAGAACGCCGTATGCGCGTCTACCGCCTTGCCAGGCAGCGGCACATAGATTTCGATCGCCGATCCCCCCGCGACCGGATTTGCAATCTGGAAGAACCCATCGGTCAAACTCGCTTCGACCTTAACGTTATTCTCCGCACGGAACGTAATGATCGGCGCCTCGCCATTAGACTTGACGCGGAACGCCAGCGCATTCGCGGCCGTACCGGCCCCGAGGTTCCAGTTGCTCAGGATCGAGATGTTCCCGTCATTGATCAGCGGGTCCGGGTTGTCCAGTTCGATGCCCGGCGTGACGGCGAAATTCTCGACCCCCGCAAAGCGCGCGGTTGCGGCCGCGGCAATTGGGAAGTTCTCCACGAAACCCATTAACGTGCCGGGCCCTTTGGTCGGGTCGCCGCCCACATAACCGTAGAAGGTCTGGTGATCCGTGTTGGCCGCGCCCGCTGCAGGCGTGAAGAAGTCGTTCTGCTGATAGGCTGCGAGTTGGTCCGCGGTCGGCGTGGGCAACACGTTGCCGCTCTTGTCAGTCCACGTCCCGGCGACCATCCCCGGCTCGCCCACGCCCGCGCCCGCAACGGTGTTATTGAAGAAACCGGCCGGATCGACAACGCCGTCGAAATGCTGCGCCGCGCCGTTGGTCAGCGGATCATCGGTGCTCCAGACCGCGTAGGCTTCGAGCGTAGTTGCACGCGAGCCGACAATCTGCGCACCGGGCACGATCGTCACGTTCACGTCACCGTTATCCAGCAGCGGCGCGCGGAAATTGACGGTGCCGCCAGACAGGCCGCCCGCCGTGCCGCCCGACACGTCGATCTTTGCACCAACGCCGAGCCTAATCATGCCCGAGTTCGTCGTCGACACGCTTTCAAAGCCATAGGTCGAATCAAGCTGTACGACGCCATTGAGCGTATCCGGATTCGCCCTAGTGCCGATATTGACCGTGCCGCCACGCTGCGTTGTGCTTGAGCCCGTCGCGACAAGCGAGCCTTCGACATCGACACCGCTCTTGCCGAAGAGATCGATCTCACCGCCCGAAAGTCCGGATGCGTCGATCTCGCCCAGAATGTTGACGTTGCCTTCAGCGGTGTTCTGGCCGCCGGCACCGCCATCCGCGGTCAGAGACACCATATGGGCAGTAATCGTATTGCCCGCCGACAGTATCAGGTTGCCCGCATTCGTCTCCACGGCAATGGCATCGTTCACGCCGCTCGCAGCCAGTGTGGCCGCGAGGCTGTCGAGATCGACCGCGCCACCGGTGTCCAGCGCGAACGAACCGCCGAGGAAGCCCGCTGCCGCGCCGCCCTTGAGCGCGCCGTTCAGGTTCACCACCTGGTCGGGCGCCGACAGTGACACGCTGCCTGCCGCACCGCCACCGCTCGCACCCGAGAAGTCCAGCGTCGCGCCCGTCTGCACGTTCACCGTGCCCTTGTCGGCCGTCAGCGTAATCGCGCCGCCAGGTGCCGAGGCCACGATGTCGAAGAACCGCTTCGACACACCCGCTGAACTGACCAGCGAGCCACTGCCGATCGTCAGGTCGCCGGTGGTGGCTTCGAGACTGACATTGCCCGCGGGCGCTACGATCGTTGCGCCGTTATCGTTCAGCGTGCCACCGATGAACGACAGCGCACCGCCCGCCCGCGTCAACGGGAGCGGTGTGCCCGCGCTCGCATTCAGATTGAGCGTACCGGTCGTCTCGATCGTCTGTTCGGAACTGGTATCCGCCAGATACACGGGCGCCTTCAGCATAACCGGCATTGCGCCGAAATCAAACGTGCCGGTGCCCTGACCGACGATGCCGCCCTTCGCGTTGAACGTGGCTGAACCGAAGCCGGTGGTGACCTTGTCGCCTGTGCCGAAGTCGATTTCGTTCGCGTTGACCGTCAGCGTGCCGGAACCCGCTGAGCCCGCCGTAGCGGGCGTGCCGATTTCATTGGTGAAGGCGATCTGCTGTCCGTTAAGCGTCGTCGCGCCGCCATTGCTCGCGAACGTGGCCGCGCTCAGATCGACGTTCGTGCCGAATGTGACGTCGACGTCGCCGTCGAAGGTCATTGCGCCGGAGCTGCGCAGGTTGAGCTGTTGCGTATTCGATAGCTGCGCGAGCTGCGCCGCGCTGATCACGAAGCCCGGCAGCGCAGCAGCGGCAGCGCCAGTCTGACTCGTGAAGGTGATCGCCGAGCTGTCCACCGCGATCGTGTTGCCCGAGAATGTCGCGGTGGGATCGAATGTCAGGTTGCCGGATGAATCGAGCGTCAGCGACTGGCCGCCCGAGAGCGTCGCGCCCGCGCCCACCGTCAGCAGGCCGGGGTTGGTCGCTGCATCGGTGGTATTGACGCGTGTCACTATCGCGTCGGCGCCGTTCGAGACGCGCAGCAGCGCGCCGTCGCCCGATATGGCGCCCTTGCCGGTGCTGTCCGGCGTCGCGCCGATCGTGATCGGCACATCACCTGCAGCGGGAAACGCGCCCTGCGCTTCAATCACGCTGCCTGCATCGATGCGCAAACCGTTCTTTGCGTTTGCGTCTTTGCCGGTCGGATCGGTCTTCGTAACCAGCAGGATTTCCGGGCCGGTGAGCGGACTGGCTGCATCGTTCGACACCACGACGCTGTTGGCGATCGCATCGATCGTGATGCCGCTATTCGTCTGTGTGCGCGTGCCGCCGATCAGCAGGCTGCCCGCGCCAAGCGCGTCAAGCTGACCCGCATCGATATG
>DASXXR010000340.1:0-3078 GCA_036502945.1 Paraburkholderia sp.
TCGACTTCGACGAGAAGAATGCCTTTACCGTCTTCTGTCGATTCGAGACGCAGCGTGCGGACTTCCCGTCCGCTTGCGTCTTCGTATTCGGTGAGAAGGGCCATTGCCCCGGAAGACCCGGTGGTGCGCATCGAAAATTTCCTCATTCGTTGTTGAGCAGGCATTGTACGGGGAGCTTCCCCCTTCTGTCGCGCGACCCCGCAGACCATTGGCCAGCCGCGCGCGGCTTGATTATCCAAGCCAGTTTAACGCGACTTGCGACGGTGCCCCCGCATTTTTTGTGCCCTGCTACGGTGCGTGTGGGGCGGCTCTGCGCGACGCGCGGCGAAAACAGCGTAGCACCGTTCGATGACCGTTCTCGGTCACTGGGTTAGAGTTGGGCCGTTTGACAATTGCGCAGGTTGCGCACGGTTCGGCAAATTATTCTGTTTCGCAGCGATGGCAGGTATTTGTTGCTGTTCATGGCCTGCGCTGTTGCTCATACTATCCGAATGCTCACAGCATGAAACATTGCACGCTGATGCCGAGCCCGCTCGGCGATATTCTTCTGCGCGCGGAAGACGACGCGTTGACGGGTCTCTTCTTTGTCGGGCAGAAGTACTTTCCCACGCAAGAGGTTGTGGGCGCATCCGTTGCATCATTGCCGGTGTTGCACGAGGCCCGGGACCAGCTCGGCGAATATTTCGCGGGCGAACGGCGCACTTTCACGGTTCGTGTGCGACCTGCCGGCACCGCGTTTCAGCGAAGCGTCTGGGACGAACTCATGAAGATCCCGTACGGGCATGTCGAAAGCTACGGGGGGCTTGCGCAGCGTCTCGGGCTTGCGGCTGGCAGTGCGCGCGCGGTCGGTGCCGCGAACGGACGCAACCCGGTATCGATCATCTTGCCGTGCCATCGCGTGATCTCCGGCGCGGGGGATCTGACCGGCTATGCCGGCGGCCTTGCGCGCAAGGAGGCCTTGCTCGCGCTCGAGCGGCCGGCGTCCGCGGGGCCGCGGCAACTGGAATTGCTCGACGCGGCCGATAGCGCCCGAACAGCGACGCGACAAGAAGCGCGATGAATCGTGCGACAAGCCGCGCGAAGAGAACATCGCTATAAACACCGCCGCCGCGGCGGGCACCGCCCGCAGACAAAAAATAGCCCGTCCACAAGGGGCGGGCCGCGAAAATGCCGTTGTTACTCGGGTCAACCGGCCCGCACACACTTCGGGTCGCTGACGGACTCATGCTGACGGGCCAAACTGTTTTTGTCGAGGTGGGGCTAACGCCGATCCATCAGACATAACCGTCGTTCTGCAGAGAAAAGCGCCTACACTGAATTCATCTGTTGTTCGCGGATGGCGCCGCCATCCATGGCAGCAGCACGCGTTCCGACGTTCCGACGACAAACGCCACTCACGCGCCTGAGATGCAGAACATCCTCGACCGCACGCAGGAGTCGCTTGCCGAGGCGTTCGCCTCTCTGGCGACGACTGCGAGGCGCCAGCAGCGCCTGTACTTCGCGACGATTGCCGCGCTGATGGTGATCGTTGCTTTTTCGGCCTCGCTTCTTATCGTCCTCGCCATCAACAAACAACTGGACTTGCAACGCACTGTCAGCGCGCAAAACGCTTCCGATATTTCACTGTTTCTGCATCGCAACCTGTCGTTCCTGAAGCGTACCGAACTGACGGTTCAGTTCTATCAGACAACGCAGGATGTGCACCGCGTACCGAAAGACATCGAACAACAGATCCGGCAATCCGGCGTGGCGGTCGGGCGGTCGTCGACGCTGGATACGGCGTTCAATCTGATCGTCTCCGATGCGACCCGCGACGCATGGGGTGCCGACGCGAGCACGAAGCTGTGGCGGCTCGCCGAGGCGGCCGATGCTACGCTCGGGACACGGCAGGCGCTCGAATTGCCGTATCGCGCGATGCTGATCGGAATCAGCGAAGACTACGCGGTGATCCTGCCGGCGATCGATCCGCAAACGGATACGAAGGCGCTGCCGCTCAAACCCGAGCTTGCGGCCAGGTTGCGCGAGACGATCATGGGCGTGCTCGCCGCGCAGACGGGTAAGCGTACGCTGGCGAAAGGCCAGCACGTGCTGATCGGTCCGTATCCCGACCCATTGCTCGGCTCGCCGGTGGTGACGGCACTCAGCCTCTACGCTGTCGACGACACGCAGACCACGCTGATCGCGATGACCGTCCCGGTCGCTGCGTTTCTGGCGGTCCTTCACGAGCCAGCGAACTCCGCTACGTTGCTGCTGGTTTCCGAGCGGCTTCGTCCAATCACGCCGTCGCCGCCGCTCCCGCGTTCGACCGAGGAAAAGCTGCGCGCCGCCGCTGCGCGCACGCCGCCGGGCGGCATCAGGTATACGCTCGGCGGTGCGGTATTCGTCGATGCGGTGACGCCGGGGTACAGCCTGCTCGTGAGCTACCTGTCGTGGGGTGCGCTGATCGCCGCGCTTGCATGGCAGCTCGGTGTCATCGTCGGGCTTGGGCTGCTGCTGATGGTCGCGATGGGGCTCACCGCGAAGTTCTGGGGCATGCGGCTATTGCGCCGCTGGCATGAAGAAGCGGCGCGTGCGCTGGAAGGCGAGACGATCAATCATATTGTCGTGAGCGCAACGCCGGTCGGACTATGCATCGTCAGGCAGCGCGACTTTTCGATCATGACTTCGAATGTCCTCGCGCGCGAACTGCTGCATCTCGATCATGCGACGAGCCTGCCGGCTCACATCGCCGCCGCGTACACGGAGCGCAGTCTGCATGCGCAGTCCTCCACTGCACAGTCTGCGAAAACGGCCGAGTTCATCGTGCCCGCATTGCCGGGCCAGACCGATGCGCTGGATCCGCAAATGCTGCAAATCAGCTATGCGACGGCGCGCTATACCGGCGAGGACGTTTTCTTCTGCGCGATTCTCGACATCACTGTCCGACATGCACTCGGCCGCCAACTGCGCGAGGCGCAGCGCGAAACCGAGACGATGATGCGCACGCAGACCAACTTCTTCGCGGCGATGAGCCATGAAATCCGCACGCCGATGAACGCGCTGCTCGGCAACCTGGAATTGCTGTCGCGCAGCCCCGGG
>DASXXR010000341.1:0-6505 GCA_036502945.1 Paraburkholderia sp.
TGGACGTTTGCGCCGCTCGAGTTCGTGCCGCACTGCATGGCGGGCAGCGCGCTCGCGGGCGAGACGCCCGTCGTGCTGGCTGCCGATCTCGACGACGTGCCGCATCATCAAATCCTGCTGAATCTGGGCGCCGCCGTGCCCACGCAGTTTGCGCGCTTCGAGCGGCTGCTCGAAGTGGTCGGCAATGCGCCGGACGAACTCGCGGCCGGCCGCGAACGTTATCGCTTCTACCGCGATCGCGGCTATGCTCTGAACAACTACAAGCAGGGCGACTAGCCTCTACGCGCGAAAGGCGAACCGGGCCGGTTTCGGGCCATTGGTTCGTCGGACTTATTGACGGAGTGCACCTGTGTCCCATCCGACCGACTCTCACGATGTTTCGATCCCGGTTCTAAGCGACGTTATCGTGCCGGGCGACCGCGCGCAGGTCCGCGCGGGACAAGAACATGCGGGACAAGCGCCCGCGAGGCAGGAAGCCGCGGGACAAGACCATGCGGGACAAGCGCCCGCTGTCTTCGTGCCGGGCGAGGCGGAGTTCACGTCCGGTTCCGCGGCGGAACACTACGTGCCGCCGCCGAATCCCAGCGCGCAACCAGCCGCCGATGCGCCGGCCCTGCTTCCCGGCAGCATGCCCGATTACGACGCGGATCTTCTCGCCGAGCGGCTACGCGGGCGGTTTGCGAGCTATCTGACAGGGGAAGGGCGCAGCCTGATCGAAGCGCGCTGCCGCGACGCGTTCCAGGATCACACGACATGGCTCGTCAATCAGATCACGCGTGAAGTGGCGCTGGCGCTGGAGGCGGAGATGTCCGGCTGGGTGCGCGACGCGATCCAGGAAGAACTGAAGCATCGCCCGCACGGCGGCGCTTAGGGCCTACTTCAACGTCAATATCCAGCCTGCGAGCGAAGCCGCTTCGTCGGGGTTCAACTGCGTATTGGCCGGCATCGGCACCGGGCCCCATACGCCTGCGCTGCCTTCAAGAATCTTGCGTGCCAGATATTGGGCAGCGTCGCTGCGCGACGCATAGCGCGCCGCCACGTCGTGCAGCGACGGCCCCATGAACTGCCGGCTGACCGAATGACAGCTCATGCAGTTTTCCTGCTGCGCGAGCGCTAAGCCCTGCGGCGGTTCCGCGCGAGCCGCCCCACCGATTGCCAAAGTGCCTGCCAGCGCGAATGCCGCATACGACTTCGATTTCATCATGGTCTCCGCCGGCGTCGGTGCCCGGCTTGCAGTACCCGTCAAGGTGCCCGCATTATAAAAGCAAAGGGGCACACGGTTGGCCGTGTGCCCCTTTGCTTCGTTTTACCCGGCGGGTTTTCGCGCCGCGTGTCCGATCAGCCCGTTACTGCGCCCTTATGCGCCGGCAGCGCGAGCGCCGCGTACTTCGCCAGCACGCCGCGCGTATAGCGCGGCTTCGGCGCCTGCCATGCGGCGCGACGGCGCTGCAGTTCGGCTTCGTCGATGTTCAGCTGCAGCAGCAGCTTGTGCGCATCGATCGTGATCGAATCGCCTTCCTGCACCAGCGCGATCGTGCCGCCGACAAACGCTTCCGGCGCGACGTGGCCCACCACCATGCCCCACGTGCCGCCGGAGAAGCGGCCGTCGGTGATGAGGCCGACCGATTCGCCGAGGCCCTTGCCGATGATCGCCGACGTCGGCGCGAGCATTTCCGGCATGCCAGGGCCGCCTTGCGGGCCGAGATAGCGCAGCACGACGACGTCGCCGGCCTTGATCCTGTCGGCGAGGATCGCGTCCATTGCGCTTTGCTCGTCGTCGAACACGCGCGCCGGGCCGGTGATGACCGGGTTCTTCAGGCCGGTGATCTTCGCGACCGCGCCGTCCGTGGCGAGGTTGCCCTTCAGGATCGCAAGGTGGCCTTCCTTGTACAGCGCCTTGTCGACCGCGAAGATCACGTTCTGATCGGCACGCGGTTTGGACGGCACATCCTTCAGTTCTTCCGCCAGCGTGCGGCCGGTGATCGTCATGCAATCGCCGTGCAACAGCCCCGCGTCGAGCAGAATCCTGAGCACTTGCGGAATGCCGCCGGCCTTGTGCAGATCCGTCGCCACGTACTTGCCTGACGGCTTCAGGTCGCAGATCACCGGCACTTTCTTGCGCATGCGCTCGAAGTCGTCGATCGTCCATTCGATTTCGGCCGCGTGCGCGATGGCCAGATAGTGCAGCACCGCGTTGGTCGAACCGCCTGTCGCCATGATCAGCGCGACCGCGTTTTCAATCGACTTCTTCGTGATGATGTCGCGCGGCTTGATGTCCTTCTTCACCGCTTCGACCAGCACGCGCGCGGACTCTGCCGCCGAGTCGACCTTTTCGTCGTCCGGGTTCGCCATCGTCGACGAATACATCAGCGACATGCCGAGCGCCTCGAACGACGAGCTCATCGTGTTCGCGGTGTACATGCCGCCGCACGAACCGGTGGACGGGCACGCGTTCTGTTCGACTCCTTCGAAATCTTCTTTCGACATCCGGCCCGCGGTGAATTCGCCGACCGCCTCGAACGACGACACGATGGTCAGCGCCTTGCCTTTCCAGTTGCCCGGGCGGATCGTGCCGCCGTAGACGTAGATGCCCGGCACGTTTGCCCGCGCGAGGCCGATCATGCCGCCCGGCATGTTCTTGTCGCAGCCGCCGATCACGACGACGCCGTCCATCCACTGGCCTAGCACGCAGGTCTCGATTGAATCGGCGATCACTTCGCGGGACACGAGCGAGTACTTCATCCCTTCGGTGCCCATCGACATGCCGTCCGAAATGGTCGGCGTGCCGAAAATCTGCGGGTTCGCGTCGGCGCCCTTGACGGCGGCGACCGCGGCATCGGCGAGGCGCTGCAGGCCGGCGTTGCACGGCGTGATAGTTGAGTGGCCGTTGGCGACGCCGATCATCGGCTTGTCGAAGTCTTCCTTCTGATAGCCGATGGCGTAATACATCGAACGGTTCGGCGAACGCGCGACGCCTTGCGTGATGTTCTTCGAACGACGGTTGTACGGCATGGGGAGCTCCATCCAGTTTGTTTTGATCTGCGCCCGCTTTTACGCTGCTGCCGGGCCGTATCAGGTCAATTTTCAGTGTAGTTCGGGCACGTCGCGCAAGAATGCAGTTTCTGCAAACGAATGTCCAATATATTATTGATGGCTGATTAGGTCGTAAAATGTCTCAATGACGATGCCCACCGTGCCCGATCTGCGCCAGTTGCGCTACTTCATCGCCGTCGCCGAAGAGAAGCACTTCGGGCGCGCGGCCGCGCGTCTGTCGATGACGCAGCCGCCGCTGTCGCAGGCGATTCGCGCGCTGGAGGAGACGCTCGGCGTCGAATTGTTCGCGCGCACCAAGCGCTCGGTCGAGTTGACGCCGGTGGGTGCGGATCTGCTGCCGGAAGCGCGGCGGCTCATCGCGAGCGCGGAAGCGCTGCGGCCGCTCGCGCAGAGCCTCGCGCGCGGCGAGGCGGGCGGGCTGTCGCTGTCGTTTGTCTCCACTGCGGATTACGGGCTGCTGCCGCCGTTGTTGCGCGACTTCGGCTTGCGCTATCCGCGCGTGCGGCTGCAGTTGACCGAAGCGACGAGCGATGTGCAGATCGATGAACTGGTCGCGGGACGTATCGATGCGGGGCTGGTGATCGGGCCGGTGCCGCTGCGTTACGCGGCGCAGTTGTCGTGGCTGACGATCGCGCGCGAGCCGCTTGCGATCGCGATGTCGGCGGAGATGGCGGCGCGGATAGAGGGCGGGCGAGATGGCGAAGGTGGCGCAGCACGCGAAGGTGGCGAAGGCCCGGCGGACCGTGGCGCCACGAGTCCGGCCGAGTGGCTCGACTGGCTCGACGCTCCGATGAGCCTGCGCGAGGCCGCCGACGCGCCGCTCGTGATCTTCCCGCGGCATCTCGCGCCGGGCTTTTATGACATCATTATGGATTGCTACGGCGCCGCCGGTCTCACGCCGCGCATCGGCCAGGAAGCGATCCAGATGCAGACGATCGTAAGCCTCGTGTCGGCGGGCATGGGTGTCGCGCTGGTGCCGCAATCGTTGCGTAACCTGCGGCGCACGGGCGTTGTGTATCGGCCGTTGCGCGAATCGGTGCCGGCGGTTGAAACGGCGCTCGTCTGGCGCACGAATGCGGTGAGCCCGGTGCTGGCGGGTTTCATCGACATCGCGCGCACGCATGCGCCGGCGGTCGGCACCGTGGAAAACGCACCAGGCACCACCAGCGCATCTTCCGCGCAACAACGCGCTGAACGCGATTGAACCCCGCCGCGTACCACCGAATCCAACGCATCCGAAACCTCGAACCTCAGTCAGAACCCTCTTAGAACTCCGATAACGATACGATGCTCATTCACCCGAATTTCGATCCCGTTGCGATCCATCTGGGTCCGCTCGCCGTGCGCTGGTATGGCCTGATGTATCTCGTTGCGTTCATTGCGGCGATCGTCGTCGGCCGGTTGCGGCTGCGGCTGCCGCACGTCGCGGCGCAGGGATGGACCGCTAAGGACATCGACGACATGCTGTTCTACGGCGTGCTCGGCACGATCCTGGGCGGCCGGCTTGGCTACGTGCTGTTCTACAAGGCGAGCTTTTACTTCACGCATCCGCTCGATATCTTCAAGGTCTGGGAAGGCGGCATGTCGTTTCACGGCGGCTTTCTCGGTGTCGTGCTGGCGATGGTGCTGTTCGCGTGGCAGCGCAACCGCACCTGGCTGCAGGTCACGGACTTCGTCGCGCCGATGGTGCCCGCCGGCCTCGCGGCCGGGCGTCTCGGCAACTTCATCAACGGCGAACTGTGGGGTCGGGTAACCGATCCGTCGGCGCCATGGGCGATGCTGTTTCCGGGTGCGGCAAACGAAGATGCCGCCTGGCTCGCGGCGCATCCGCAACAGGCCGCGCAATGGCATCTGACCGATGTGTTCGCGCAGTACCACATGCTGCCGCGCCATCCTTCGGAACTGTACGAAATCGCACTCGAGGGTGTCGCGCTTTTCTTCGTGCTGTGGTTCTTTTCGCGCAAGCCGCGGCCGGTCGGCGCGATTTCGGCGGTGTTCCTGATCGGCTACGGCCTCGCTCGCTTTACCGTGGAATTCGCACGCGAACCGGATGATTTTCTCGGCCTGCTCGCGCTGGGTCTGTCGATGGGACAGTGGCTATCTTTGCCGATGATTCTCGCGGGCATCGTGATGCTCTTGTGGGCGTATCGGCGCGGCGGACGCCAATCGTCGCAAGCGGTGAACGCGGGTTGAGTTTGCGGGTTGAGTTCATGGTTGCGTTCACGATTGACGCCGCCGCAATGACGAACGCCACGGCATGCCGCGGCGTTCGCTTGAATGCGTGGCGCGCAGCACCACACAACCGCATTACTTCATCTGCACAGACCCCGATACATTGACCGTTACCGTCGACGTGCCGCCTTCGATCGGCACCGGCGCCGCGGCCTTCGCGTCGGCGCTCATGCCGCGCGCGCTCATCATCATCACGGGACGCGGCACTGCGCCGCCATGGCCGACGTTGACTTCGCGAATCGTATAGTTGCTATAGCCGAACGCCTGGGCCGATGAGGTAGCCTGCTGGCGGAACGATGCGATCGCTTGGCCGGTCAGCTTCTGCTCGGCGGCGCGCTGCGCTTCCGGCGACAGCGAGAACTGCACATTGCCGACCTGCATCGTCGATGCCATCTGTCCGGCGAGCTTCGAAGCAGCCGTGAAATCATGCGATTCGAGCACGACTTCCGTGCGCCCGCGCCACGCCGAGATGCGGCCGTCGCGATCGGTGGACGGATAGATCGAGAACGAGCCTGTGCGCGCGGTCACGCCGCTGACGCCTTTGGCCTTCTGCAGCGCGGCGTCGGCGCGCTGGTTCAGCGTGTTCGTCAACGCGGACGGGTCGCTCGCTTCCTGTTCGTAGAACAGCGTGATGTCGACGACGTCCTGCGGCACTTCCGCGCTCGCCTGTGCGTTGAGCGAAAGCACGCCCGCAGGCTGATAAGGCGCGATGGTTTGTGCGTGCGCCACGGCGGGCGCGAGCGCAAGTATCAACGGTACTGCGCAGGCTCGTGCGAACGGGAATGCAACTGCGGCAACTACGTTTTTTGTGGTCATTGTTCGACTCCTTCGTTAAGCAAGCTGAGCGCGCAAGCGCTGGCCGCGTGAGCATGCAATACCCTGCATGCTCACGCGAGCTTGCAACTCCCTTGCGATCCCGTTAGTCGGTAACCTTACCGTTCTGGTTCCCGCACGAGGCTCGAACGAGACTCGAACTGCAGCATCCGCGATAGGCGCAGCGGCGCCGTGTCATGCGGCGCGCTTCGCCAGTTCCTTCGTGATGAAGGTCCACTCGGCGTGGGTGACGGGTGTGATTGAAAGCCGATTGCCCTTCGCGAGCACGCGCATGTCGGCGAGTTCCGCGTGTTCGCGCAATGCCGCGAGCGGAATCAACTGCAGCTTCTTCTTGAACACCACGTCGACCAGCATCCAGCGCGGCGTTTCTTTTGATGCCTTCGGA
>DASXXR010000342.1:0-2390 GCA_036502945.1 Paraburkholderia sp.
TTTCGCATGCCGCGTTCATTAGCGTCGGCGAATCCGCGCACGACGTCCTATCAGCTCTTGAGCCGGTAGCCGGTTTTGAAGATCCAGTTGACGATCAGCAGGAACACCGCGAGAAACAGCACCGTCATGCCGAGACTCAACTCGACGTTCACGTCGGCGAGCCCGAAGAAGCTCCAGCGAAAGCCGCTGACCAGATAGACGATCGGATTGAACAGCGTCACGCCGCGCCAGAACGGCGGCAGCATATTGACCGAATAGAAACTGCCGCCGAGAAAGGTCAGTGGCGTGACGATCAGCAACGGCACGAGTTGCAGCTTCTCGAAGCCATCCGCCCAGATGCCGATGATGAACCCGAGCAAACTGAACGTGACCGCCGTCAGCACCAGAAACAGCACCATCCAGAACGGATGCTGCACCTGCAACGGCACGAACAATCCCGCGGTCGCGAGAATGATCAGGCCGAGCAGGATCGACTTGGTGGCCGCCGCGCCCACATAGCTGACGACGATCTCCAGATACGACACCGGCGCCGACAGCAACTCGTAGATCGTGCCGGTAAAGCGCGGAAAGTAAATCCCGAACGACGCGTTCGCAATGCTTTGCGACAGCAGCGACAGCATGATCAGCCCCGGCACGATGAACGCGCCGTAACTGATGCCGTCCACTTCCTTGATGCGCGAACCGATTGCCGAGCCGAACACGACGAAGTAAAGCGAAGTCGAAATCACTGGCGCGATGATGCTTTGCATCAGCGTGCGCCAGGTGCGCGCCATCTCGAACTTGTAGATCGCGCGCATTGCGTGGATATTCATTGATCACCTCGGAGCAGACTGACGAAGATGTCTTCAAGCGAACTCTGCGTGGTGTGCAGGTCTTTGAAGCGGATGCTGGCGTCGTCGAGCGCCTTGAGCAGCGCGATGATGTCGGTGCGGCCGCCGTCGCCTTCGTAGGTGTAGAACAACTCGTTGCCGTCCTTCGCGACGGCCAGCGCGTAGCCGGCCAGCGACGCCGGCACGTGCGCGAGCGGACTCTCCAGTTGCAGCGTCAGCTGCTTGGTGCCGAGCTTGCGCATCAACTCCGTCTTCTCTTCGACCAGCATGATCTCGCCCGCGCTGATCACGCCGATGCGGTCGGCCATCTCCTCGGCTTCGTCGATGTAGTGCGTGGTGAGGATGATCGTCACGCCGCTCTCGGCGAGCGAACGCACCAGCTTCCACATGTCGCGCCGCAGCTCGACGTCCACCCCGGCCGTCGGTTCGTCGAGAAACAGCACGCGCGGTTCGTGCGAGAGCGCCTTGGCGATCAGCACCCGGCGCTTCATGCCGCCCGACAGCGTGATGATCTTGCTGTCGCGCTTTTCCCACAGCGACAGGTCGCGCAACACCTTCTCGATGTACGCCGGGTTTTTCGGCTTGCCGAACAGACCGCGGCTGAACGAGACGGTCGCCCAGACGGTTTCGAACGAGTCGGTGGTCAGCTCCTGTGGCACGAGGCCGATCAGCGAGCGCGCGCCGCGATAGTCCGCCGCGATATCGCGGCCGTCCACCGTCACGCTGCCTGCGCTGGCATTGACGATGCCGCAGATGATGCTGATAAGGGTAGTTTTGCCCGCGCCGTTCGGGCCGAGCAGGGCGAAAATTTCTCCGCGGTTGATTGCCAGATTGATATTTTTGAGTGCATGAAAACCGCTGGCATAGGTTTTCGACAGGTTCGTGACCGAGACGATTGGCTGCATGGATTCGACGATGGCAGATACCGTTGTTTGATTGGAAGGAGCGGTGCGAATGCGCGACCGCACCCGCAATGTAATGGAAAGTGCGAAAGCGTGCAGCGCGCTGCCGGCTTCGTGCGCCACGTTGAATGGGGCGACTGCGATCACCTGCGCCCCGCTTCAACTCACTTCACGGTTCAGAGCAGACGAAACTGCTGGCGAGATTCACATTGCCTTTGCCGGCATAGCGTGGAAACAGCGGATAACGACACAACGGACGCGAGCGTCCATTGGTCGCCGCCGCGATGTCGGTCGCCGTCAAGGTCTCGGGCGACACGCCGCGCGTCACCCAGTTATCGAGCGCGCCGAGCAGATCCACCGACGGAATGAACACGCCGCTGCCGTGCTGAAAACCCGGCACCATATACAGCCGCATGAAACCATCGACCTGCTCGGCGCCGAAGCGATCGATCAGCGCCTGGTAGTACGCAATCGTCTGATTCGGGCTGATGACTTCGTCGGCGAGGCCTTGCACGGTGATGAGCTTGCCGCCGCGCGCCATGTAGCGCGACAGGTCGGGGTTCATCGCCCCGATCGTCTGCGATAACGCGATCAGTTGCGCGCGATATTTACCCGGGTGTTGCGGGTCGAATCTGAGCGAGTCGAAGTCCGCGTCGCG
>DASXXR010000343.1:0-20238 GCA_036502945.1 Paraburkholderia sp.
AATGAAAAAGGGCCTAGCAGAAGCTAAGCCCTTGAATCTTTTGGTAGGCCGTACGGGATTCGAACCTGTGACCAACGGATTAAAAGTCCGCTGCTCTACCAACTGAGCTAACGACCCAAAAGAGAAGCGGAATTATAGCGATAGCGCCGAGCCACTGTCAAGGCAGCGCGGGGAACAGGAAAGCCCGTGGCATAGGCCATCCCGGGCTTTCCTGCGAGAGGCGCGTGCCGCATTAGCCTGACCTCGCCACTGCACTGCGCGTTGCAACTACTTGATCTGCGACAGCTTGCTTTGCGCGGACTGCGCAACATCCGACCCGCTGTACTGCGCGACGATCTGCTCGAGCGTCTTCTTCGCGGCCGCCTTCTGCCCCTGCTCAAGCTGATTGTTCGCAATGGCGAGCAACGCTTCGGGTGCGCGCGGGTGCTGCGGATAGTTCTTCACGACACCCTGCCACGTCGCCGTCGAACCCTTGTAGTCGCGCAACGCATAGAGCGCGTTGCCGAGCCAGTACTGCGCGGTCGGCTGATACGGGCTGTCCGGATACTTCGCGATGAAGCTGCGAAACGAGGCCGCGGCGTTCTTGAAGTCGCCGTTGCGGAACTGCTGCGAAGCCGCATTGAATGCGTCCGTTTCACCTGGCTGCACGGAGCCCTGCACGCCATCCACTGTCTGCTGTTGCGGCTCGAACTTCTTCAGCCGGCCATCGAGGTCGGCGTAGTAGTCCTTTTCCTGCTTCTGCAACGTGGTCAGCTGGTTGCCGAGATCCTCGTTCTGCCCACGCAACGTCGCGACCTGCTGATTCAGCTGGTCCAGACGGTTGGACTGATCAAGGATCGTGCGTTGTGCCGCCGTCAACTGGCTCGACAGGTTATCGGTCTTCGTGCGCAGATCGAGAATCGCCTGACGGGCCTGATCGTCGTCGAACAGGCCCGCATGCGCCGGCGCGACCGCGAATGCCGCGCCCGCTACGGAGGCGGCCGCGGCGATGCGCAGCCAGGAGAAACGGTGTGTCATACGGCTCGTCACCCGTTACTGTTGATAGACGAGATCGGCGCGGCGATTTTGCGCCCACGATGCTTCGTCATGACCGGTTGCCTGCGGTTTTTCCTTGCCGAGGCTCACCGCTTCCATTTCCGAATCCGGCACGCCGAGCAGCGACAGCGCGCGGCGCACGGCTTCAGCACGCTTCTGGCCGAGCGCGAGGTTGTACTCGCTCGTGCCGCGTTCGTCGGTGTTGCCCTGGATCAGCACGTGACGGTTCGGATGGCTCTTCAGATACTGCGCGTGTTGCTGCAGCAGCGGCTGGTATTCGTCCTTCACCGAGTAGCTGTCGAAATCGAAGTACACGCTGCGCTTCGCGAGCGGGCTGTTCGGATCGTTCAACGGATCGACGTTCACTTGCGCAACGGCGTTCGGATTCGGCTGCGTGCCGATTGTGCCACCCTTGTTGGCGTTCTCATCGAGCTTCGGGCTCGACTTGCACGCAGCCAGCGCACCGACCACCGCCAACGCGGCACATGTAAGACGAAGTTTGGAATTCATGCTTGACTCTCCTTGTGTGGTTATTGCATAAACGGGCCCCAGGACGGCTCGCGTACGCTGCCCCCCTGAACGGACAGGACCTGCCGTGTACGACCATCGGTCGATACTGCGGCCAGCACGCCACGGCCGTTCACCTGAGTGGCGTAAAGAAGATACTGACCATTCGCCGCGAAGCTCGGCGATTCGTCATGCGTCGTGTCGGTGAGCGCGGTCGCGACGCCCGACTGCAGATCCTGGATATACAGCTTGAAGCCGCCGCCGGTGCGCGAAATATACGCGACTTGTTTGCCGTCCGGGCTTACGCGCGGGCTCGTATTGTAATTGCCGGTGAACGTCACGCGTTGCGCGGCGCCGGCGTTTTCACCCTGGGCCGGCATTTTGTAGATCTGCGGCTGGCCACCGCGGTCGCTCGTGAAGTAGATCGTCTGGCCGTCGGGCGAGTACGACGGTTCGGTGTCGATCGAGCTGCCTTGCGTCAAGCGCCGCAGACCGCTGCCGTCGGCATTGACCGCGAAAATCTGCGTGTTGCCCGTGCGCGAAAGCGCGACTGCGAGCGTACGGCCATCCGGCGACCACGCCGGCGCGCTGTTGTTGCCCTTCTGGTCCGATACGACGATCCGGCGGCCCGTGGGCAGGTCGTGGATGTAGACGATCGGCTTCTTCTTTTCGAACGACACATACGCGACCTTCGTGCCGTCAGGCGACCAGGCCGGCGAGATGATCGGCTCGGGGCTCGACAGCGCGATATGCGCGTCCTGACCGTCCGAGTCTGAGATCTGCAACTGATAGCGGTTGCCTGTCTTGATCACATACGACAGGCGCGTGGCGAACACGCCGCGCCCACCCATCAGCTTCCCATAGATGTAGTCCGAGACCTTGTGCGCACTCATCCGCAAACCGCTTTCGGGGCTGACGAGCACGAGCCCGCCCAGGCTCTCCTGCTTGACCGTGTCGTACAGCTTGAAGCGGATTTCATATTGGCCGTCGGGCCGCTTCGTTACGCTGCCCGATACGAATGCATCGGCGCCCTTGGCCTTCCAGCTGCCGAGGTCGACCGTATCGGTTTCGGCGACCGGCGTCGCGCCCGCGTCGACATTCGTGAACTTGCCGCTGCGTTGCAGATCCTGGCGCACGATCGTGCTGATCTGCTGAGGCGAACTGGCTTCATTGGCAAAATTTGCCGTCGCAATGGGAAACTGCGTGGACCCGACGCCCGTGACGAGGACGTTCAGCTGTGCATGTGCTGCACCGCCCGCCGCAATCAGGCAAGACGCCACCAGTGTTCGCAGGCCTAGCTTCGTCATCAAACTCATGCTTTATCGATTCCCCAGGAACAAAAACTTTCATAACAGCAAACAGACCCAAGCACGCAGAAATCGTTCCCGAATGCTGAGGCTAGCTGCGTGGGCGCTCAATCGACCTTAAGTACACGATTAACCCGCCGGACGCAGCGTAATGGTAAAGCTCGCCGGCGTCTTGCCATTTGTGTCTTGCGGCATCGGATCCGAACGCTGGACTGCGCGTAGCGCCGCGTCGTCCCATTGCGCATTGCCGCTGCCGCGCGTGACGGTCGCCGAAAGCAGCGTGCCGGTCGGCGAACACCGTACCGCGACGACCGTTTCGAGCCCCTGCGTATCGCCGGCCCAAACGATATTCGGCCGCACGCGCCGTTGCACTTTCTCCGCATAACCCGGCGACGTCGCCGTGCCGCCCGCGCCGCTGCCCGTCCCGCTCTTCGCCAGACCGTTGCCGGTCGAGCCTTCGCCGCCCACCATCCCCTGCATCTGCGCGAGGCGCGCGCGGCGTTCCTGATCGAGCTTCTTCTGCGCGTCAGCCTGGGCTTGCGCCTGTTGCGCTTGTTGCGCCTTGGCCTTTGCCGTCTTTTGCGCGTCCGCTTTCTTCTGCGCTTCGGCCTGAGCGTCGTCCTGCGCCTTCTGCGCTTCCTGCTTCTGTTGCTGGGCCAATTGCTGCTGTTTCAGCCGGTCGGCCTGCTGTTGTTGCTGCTGCTTCTGCTTCAATGCGGCAGCCATCGCGGCCTGGTCCGCAGCCAGTTGCTGCTGGCGCTTCGCGTCGGCTTCCTGTTGCGCCTGCAACTGCTGCTGGCGCTGCTGCTCGGCCAGCTGCGCGTCCCGCGCTGCCTGCTGTTGCTGACGCTTCTTTTCCTGCAGCGCGATGTCCGCTTCGTCGTTGTTGACGGGCGGCGCGGGGGCGACCGGCGCGGGCGGCGGCGGGGCGGGGCGCGGTGTCGACAGGTCGGGCACCTCGGTCCATATTTCGGCTTCCGCGCCGGCCGGCGTGCTGTTCTGCCATTGAATGCCGTGATACAGGAAGAATCCGAGCAGCACGTGCATCAACGCCGCGAGCGCGAACGCCCGCCACGTGCCGCGTTCACGCGGCGGCTGCAACGGATAGGCGGATTTCGGGCGGTTCATTGCGATTTAACGAGCAATCCAACGCGCTTGACGCCGCGAGCCTTCAGATCGGACATCACGTTCATCACGACTTCGTACTTCACGGTCTTGTCGGCGGCAATCACGACGGGCTGATCGGGATGCGCCTGCTGGCGGTCGGTGACGAAGCCGTTCAGGTCGGCCTTCGTCATGTTTTCCTGTTGCGTCGCGCCCGCGTCGTCTTTGTAGCGCACGCTCATGTTGCCGTCCGCGCGGATATTCACGACGACAGGCGGCGTCTGCTGCTGCGGCGCTGCGCCGCCGACAGTCGGCAGGTTCACGATGGAAGGTGCGACGAGCGGCGCGGTCACCATGAAGATCACGAGCAGCACGAGCATCACGTCGATATACGGCACGACGTTGATGTCGGCCATCGCGCGGCGCGAGCGGCTGCCGCGCATGCTGGAACGAGTCGAAGAACCGGCCATCGTGGACTCCTTAATGGGCCTGACGCTGCAGAATGTTCGAGAATTCCTCGATGAAGGTCTCGAAGCGGATCGCCAGGCGGTCGATATCGTGAGCGTAGCGGTTGTACGCGACCACCGCAGGAATCGCGGCGAACAGGCCGATCGCGGTGGCGGTCAGCGCTTCGGCGATGCCGGGCGCGACGTTGGCGAGCGTTGCCTGCTGCACGTTCGCGAGGCCGCGGAACGCATTCATGATCCCCCAGACCGTGCCGAAGAGACCGATGTAAGGGCTCACCGAACCGACCGACGCGAGAAACGCCAGATTCGCTTCGAGCACGTCCATTTCACGCTGGAATGCCGCGCGCATCGCGCGGCGCGCGCCGTCGAGGATCGCGCCCGGATCGTTCAGGCGTTTTTCCTTGCCCTTCAGGAATTCGCGCATGCCGGATTCGAAAATGCGTTCGAGTGCGCCGATTCTATGACGGTTGTTCGCGGCGCTCTGAAACAGCGCCTGCAGGTCGCCGCCGGACCAGAAATCGCGCTCGAAGCGCTCGGTCTGGCCGCGGGCGCGGCGAATCGCGAACCACTTGCGGAAGATGAAAGTCCATGACATCAGCGACAGCAGCATCAACAGCGCCATCACTGCCTGCGCCAGCAGGCTCGCATTCAGAACGAGGGAAATGATCGACAGATCTTGAGTAGTGTTCATAGAGGTTCGCTGTAACGTCCCGGAAGGGGCGTCCGGCTGCAAGGCGGTTCGAAGCGTTCCGTGGGGAAACCGGAAGCTTCGGCGAACCCTTTCGCCGAACCATGCTTGGTCTTGTTCTGACCGTTACGAGTTCACTGGCCACGCTAACAACGGCGCTTAGACGCTGGCCGTTGACACGCTGGATCCTGTTGTGCCCGGACCGCGCCGCAGCGCGGCCAGAACGGGCGAAGGAATCGCGGTGGGCCGGAGCGCGGCAGCGTCGACACAACCGACGCGGATGGTGCCCGTAGCGAGCAGCGTGCCGTCGCGCCAGGCTTCCTGCACGAATTCGACCGACGCGCGGCCGAGCCGCTCGATCCGGCTGACGACGGTCAAAAGGTCGTCGAGCCGCGCGGGCGCCCGATACTCCAGTGCGGTGCTGCTCACGATGAAGAGCGCGCCCGTTTCGTCCGTCAGCCTGCGTTGTTCGATGCCGCACGCGCGCAGCCATTCGGTGCGCGCGCGCTCGAAAAACTTCAGGTAATTCGCGTAGAACACGATGCCGCCCGCATCGGTATCTTCGTAGTACACGCGAATCGGCCACTTAAAGCCGATTTCCGTACCGGGCGGGCTGATAGGCATATTCATGTCGCGCATTTTACCGGAACCGAAACACGCGCCGCTTTTTCGACGAACGGCAACGCAACAACGCCGCCGGTCTCGACGTCAGCCGCGGTGGACAGACAGTCCGGCAAACGACTGGGCGACCGGCATCAGCTCGATCGTGTTGATGTTCACGTGCGCCGGGCGCGTCGCGATCCAGTAGATCGAATCGGCGATGTCCTCTGCGGTGAGCGGCTGGACGTTCTGGTAGACACTCGCGGCCTTTTCGTCGTCGCCGCGAAAGCGCACGTTCGAGAACTCGGTGCCGCCGCACAGGCCCGGCTCGATGTCGGTCACGCGCAGCGCGGTGCCGGCGAGGTCGGCGCGCAGATTCAGGCTGAACTGCCGCACGAAGGCCTTGGTCGCGCCGTAGACGTTGCCGCCGGCGTACGGGTAATTGGCTGCCACCGAGCCCAGATTGAACACATGGCCGCGATTGCGCTCAACCATGCCCGGCAACAGCGCGCGCGTGACCTGCACGAGCCCGGTGCAGTTGGTGTCGATCATCGTTTGCCATTCGTCCAGATTGGCGCGTTGCGCGGGCTCGAGGCCGAGCGCAAGGCCCGCGTTGTTGACGAGCACATCGACGGCCTTGAATTCGGCCGGCAGCGCGGCGGGCGCGGCTTCGACGGCGGCGCGGTCGCGCACGTCGAGCTCGAACGGCAGCAGGCTGTCGCCGAGTTCGGCGGCGAGGGAGTCGAGACGGTCTTTACGGCGCGCGGTGGCGACGACGCGGTGGCCGCCTTTCACAAAGGCACGGGCGATGGCGGCGCCGAACCCTGCGGAAGCCCCGGTGACGAACACGATCATTGCAATTCCTGGTTGGTTACGGTTAAGAAAGGTGACAAGCCGACTTCCAGCGCCGCGCTCGATCAGCCGGAGCGGCGCGGGAAAAGGCTGCCGGCAAGGCTGCGGCCTCGCCGGAGTGCGGCTTGAGGTGCTGGGCCAGGCCAGTACCGAAGCCCGGACCGAATTCCCGGCCGAACTTCGGATTTCGTCAGGCCTTTTCGCCTGATTACCCGCGACTGTACCTTGGTTGCCTATTCGATGCGCTTCCAATAAACTAACGGGCTCATCCCTGCGTGACTGGCGATAGAACCTAACAGGTTCAAGGTGGAGCGACCCACCGTGAAGCGCAGGGCGCCGTTTTGCCGTTCGCCTGGGCAGCCGTGATCCGCGCGCCGTTGTTTGCGCCGCCGGACGCTGTCTTGCCTCGGGTGTGCGGCGCCTCCATAATCCGCACGTCAAGGTTTCCAGCTGCCAGCAGCGCCGCGCAACTTCCGCGGGCTTTGCGCACGATCCACGCACAGTTTGCGTATTGATCCGCGCTGTAATCCGCGTATTGGTCCGGTCAACCTGAACACACTTAACGGAACGCGTATGTTTGACAAAGCCCAAAGCACCATTGCGAACGTCGACCCCGAAATCTGGAAGGCGATCGAGCAGGAAAACCGCCGTCAGGAAGAGCACATCGAGCTGATCGCGTCGGAGAATTACGCGAGCCCGGCGGTCATGGCCGCCCAGGGCTCGCAACTGACCAACAAGTACGCGGAAGGCTACCCAGGCAAGCGCTACTACGGCGGCTGCGAGTATGTGGACGTGGTCGAGCTGCTGGCGATCGACCGGGTCAAGCAACTGTTCGGGGCCGAAGCGGCGAATGTTCAGCCGAACTCGGGCTCGCAGGCCAACCAGGGCGTGTTCTTCGCGATGCTGAAGCCGGGCGACACGATCATGGGCATGAGCCTCGCGCACGGCGGCCATTTGACGCACGGGTCGCCGGTCAACATGTCGGGCAAATGGTTCAACGTGGTCAGCTACGGCCTCGATGCGGCAGAAGACATCGACTACGATGCCGCTGAAAAGCTCGCGCATGAACATAAGCCGAAGCTGATCGTTGCCGGCGCTTCCGCATTTGCGCTGCGTATCGATTTCGAGCGGCTGTCGAAGATCGCGAAGGCGGTGGGCGCCTATCTGATGGTCGACATGGCTCACTACGCCGGCCTCATTGCCGCGGGTGTGTATCCGAACCCGGTGCCGCACGCCGATTTCGTCACCACCACCACGCACAAGAGCCTGCGCGGCCCGCGCGGCGGCGTGATCCTGATGAAGGCGGAGTACGAGAAGCAGATCAACTCGGCGATCTTCCCAGGCATTCAGGGCGGCCCGCTGATGCACGTGATTGCCGCCAAGGCCGTCGCTTTCAAGGAAGCGCTTTCGCCCGAATTCAAGGCGTATCAGCAACGCGTGCTCGACAATGCGCGCGTGCTTGCGGAAACGCTGGTCAAGCGTGGCCTGCGCATCGTGTCGGGCCGTACTGAAAGCCATGTGATGCTGGTCGACCTGCGCGCGAAGCACATCACCGGCAAAGCTGCTGAAGCGGCGCTCGGCGCGGCGCACATCACGGTCAACAAGAACGCAATTCCGAACGATCCGGAAAAGCCATTCGTCACGAGCGGCATCCGTCTCGGCTCGCCGGCCATGACAACGCGTGGCTTCGGCGCGAAGGAAGCAGAACAGGTCGGCAATCTGATTGCCGACCTGCTCGACAATCCGGAAGACGCAGCTACGATCGAACGCGTGCGCGCCCAGGTCGCCGAGCTGACCAAGCGCTTCCCGGTCTACCGCTAGGCGATCATGCGCTGCCCTTTCTGCCGGCATGACGATACGCAGGTTGTCGATTCCCGCGTATCCGAAGATGGCGCCGCAATCCGGCGCCGTCGCCGTTGCCCGGCCTGCGATAAACGTTTTACGACGTATGAGCGGGTCGAGCTGGCACTGCCGTCGGTGGTCAAGAAGGATGGCAGCCGCGCCGAGTTCGATCGCCGCAAGATTGTCGCGAGCATGCAGCTCGCGCTGCGCAAACGGCCGGTCTCCGCCGACGCAATCGACGAGGCCGTGGCTCGCATTGAATACCAGTTGCTCGGCAGCGGCGAGCGCGAGGTACGCAGCGAGCGCCTCGGCGAACTCGTGATGAACGAGTTGCGTGCGCTCGATACGATTGCTTACGTTCGCTTCGCTTCCGTCTACCGGCGCTTCGAAGACGTTTCCGAGTTCGAGGACGTCATCGAAGAGTTTCGCCGGATGGATTCGCCTCCTCCTCCGCCCAAGCCTGGGCGCAAGCGCTGATCTTTCGCGCAACTGCATTTCTCACCTCCGTTCTTCCTGCTTTTCACATTTGTCACGCGCTCATTGTTGCGTGTGAATGCACGCGTCCGCCACCTGGCCGTTCGGCGGATTGTTTGCGCACTTACCCATCGGTAGATTGATCGCGTTCTTGGCCGAAACCGGAGAATGCCGATGAGAATCGATGTCTGTACAACGTATTTGCGTCGCGGCTTTACGCTGCTCGAAACGCTGGTGGTGATTGCATTGCTGGCGTTGATCGCCGTTATTGCGACGCCTTCGTTCGTCGCATGGCACGTGCGCGACCAGGTGGACGCGCGTGCACACGCGCTGCTTTCCACATTGGCGTACGCGCGCAGCGAAGCTTTGAGACGCGGTGCGCGCGTGACGGTGTGCCGTATTGACGCGGCCCGTCATTGTCTTGCTTCGGGGCAGGCCTGCCGTTCCGGCATCGCGGACTGGTCGTGCGGCTGGGCGGTGATGATCGAGCGTGCGGGTTCGCTTGCCGCGTTGCGGGTGCAGCCGGATCTTGCTGCAGTTAGCGTCGCCGGCGCGTTAGGGAGTCTGACTTTCACGCCGCCGGCCGGCCAGGCAATCGGCAGTTTTCGCAGCTTCGATATCGCGCCGCGTTTCAGTTCGAAGGCGACGCAAGGCAATGACTGGCGCCGGTGCATTCGTATAGCGGCTGGCGGCCGCGCACGCATCACGGACGGCGCGTGTGGAGCAGCATCATGAACACATCGAACGCGAAATGCTACGGCGGCGAATCGCTGATCGAGGTCATGCTGGCGGTGGCGCTCATGGCCATTACCGCGCTCGGGCTGGTTGCCGCTCAGTTGTGGACGATGCGCGATGCACGCGCAACGGCGCTGCGCGAACGCGCTGCGTTCGTCGCCGATGCGGTGGTCGAGGCAATGCAAGGGCCGTCGCAGAGCGCGGTGGGAGTGGCGCAATGGAAGGCGCGGGCCGCGAGCCTGCTGCCGCAGGGTGAAGCATCGGTGAGCAGCGCGGGCGAAGGTGTTTCCATCGCGCGCGTGATGTGGGCCACCGTGGCAAACAGAACCGCCGTAGCTGGCGGGACCGTCGTAGCCAACGAACCGGGGCCGCGCACCGGGGATGTGATCGACTTGCCGGCGCCGTGCGGCGACATCGCCGTGCCTGCCAGCGCGGGCTGCGTTGTGCTCGCGTTTTCAGAATGATGACGCGCTCTTCTCGCCCATCCGGCCACACGCTGCTCGAGCTGACGATCGCCGTGGCGCTAGGACTCGTCGTGACGGCCGGCGCGGTGTCGCTGTACCGGTCGCAGCGCATGGCGTTCACGCGCGCACACGACGCCGCGCAGATGCACGAAGCCGGCATGACGGCGCTGACGCTGATAGGCCGGCAATTGCAGATGGCAGGCTTCGTTCCGGCCGACGCGCCGCCGGGCGCGGCGCCGGCCGCGCTGTTCGGATGCTCGGGGGCAAGGCCGACCGGATCCGACGACCATCTTGCGTGCGAAACGCTCGCGAGCCGCTCGGATGGGATCGCGATTCGCTATGTCGCCGACACGGTGTCGACCTGGGCGTCGGCGACGGGGCAGTCGACCGATTGCCTCGGGCAAGGCGTCGCAAAAGCAGCCGCCGACGCACAAGCGGTGACCGTAGTGAACCGCTATTTCGCGAAAGCCAGCGGGTCAACCGGCGAGCCGGAACTGTACTGCGAGGGCAGCGGGAAGTCCGGTTCATCGCAACCGCTCGTGGAGGGCGTCGAACGGCTGCGGCTCAGATACTGGCCGGCTGGCGCACCGGCTGGGCTCGACGCGGCTGCGGTCGCGCCAGCTCAATGGAACAGCATCGTCGCGGTCGACCTGTGCGTGCTCGTGCGCGGCGCACGTGATGCGCAACCTGGCCGATACGTCGATTGCGACGGAATCTCGTCGATCGGCGCGGACAAGCGAGCCCGGCAGGCGTTTTGGCGGCGTGTGGCCATTCGCAACAGCGTTGGGAGTGCCCTATGACGCGTATCCGGCTACTTCCGGCGTCGGCCGGCCGCCGCCATCGCGACGCCCGCAACGGCCAACGCGAGCGGCGGGGCCGCAGCGAGACCCGCCGCTGGTCGCGCAGCGGCGGGGCGGCACTGCCCATCGTGCTGATGCTTTCGTCGATGATGCTGACCACTTCCGCAGCATGGTTCGAAACATCGATCGCGGCCGCACGCAGTGCCGCGAATCTGCACGATCAGTTGCTGGCGTTTCACGCAGCAGACTCGGCGTTGGCGCTGTGCGCCAAACGTATCGTGGCGGGGACCGTGTCTGTCGCCGGACCGGCCGCGGCGGCCGAGCCGGTCGCGTGGAAGTTGCCGGCGGTGTTCGAGGCCGCCGCGT
This sequence comes from Paraburkholderia sp., assembly GCA_036502945.1. Taxonomy (GTDB): domain Bacteria; phylum Pseudomonadota; class Gammaproteobacteria; order Burkholderiales; family Burkholderiaceae; genus Paraburkholderia. Next base: position 11,242 of record DASXXR010000343.1, read on the forward strand.
TCGCACCCGTTGCTAGCTGGCCTGGCGCGGTGCTCCCGCCGCAATGCTTTGCCGAAACGTGGCGTCTCGCCACGCGCGCGGATGCGCAAGCGTGGCTCGTCACCGTGCGCGGCTACGGTCGCACGCGCGACTCGCAGGTGTGGCTGCAGCTTCAACTCGTCATCGACGGCGACACGGTCGAGCGGCATTGGCGGCGCATCGCCGCGCGGCCTTTCTGACCAGTCGAGCCTGCCAAAGAACCTGGAAACCTGGGAAAATGGAATACCCCGATGAAGCTGAAAACCGACGCTTTCACGCTGCTGGAACTGGTCATTGCGCTTGCGATCATCGCCGCGCTTGCCACATTCGCCGTCCCGTCGTATCGCGGCCACGCCCTGCGTGCGAACCGCATGGATGCGGCGGCGGCGCTCTATCGCGCGGCCCAGTTCATCGAATCGCGCGTGCCCGCCGGCGTCACAGCGCTTCCGCCCGGCCTCGATCAGGCGCCGCTGTCCGGCACACCCATCTACCGGCTGCACGTGCTGCCCTCCGACGACATCAACGGCGGCTATGCGGTGGAAGCGAGGCCCGCGGACGCAGGCCCGATGCGCGATGATGAATGCGGCACGTTCGTGCTCGATGGGACGGGCGCGCGGACGAATCGCGCAGCCACGAGTGGTGCGGTTCCCGCCGAATCCGACCAATGCTGGAGGTCGCGCTAGCGGACCGTAGCCAGTGCAGATACCAGTACCGGAGGACTAAAGCGGCACGCCGCGAAGAACCATGCAACGACGTTTGCATCCGGCCGGCACGCCGCCAGCAGGCGCGCACCGCGTATGCATAGCGAACGCATCACTAAGCGCCGCCAGCGCCCTCGGACTTCGCGCTGGCCGACTTGCCGGTCTCGCGCCGCACCTGCTGCCACACGCGGTATGCCTCCCACGCGGCCAGCCCCAGGCTGCCCCACTTCAGCAGCGGCTTCGCGGTGGCCAGAACGCTTGCACGCAGCGGTTTCGCGAGCACCAGTGAAACGATCGAGCTCAGCAGCGGATACTGCTTCAGCAACACGCCGATGCCCTTGCTCGTCGCGCCTCGCATGCCCCAGCGCACGCCGGCGAAGCCCGGCACGACGAACTTGAGCCAACTGAAATGGGTGACGGCGCGGCGCAGCTCCATCGTCGCCTGCGCAAGTTCCATGCGCTCGACATCGGCGCGCACGATCAGCAGTTCCTTGCGCAGCGCCCGCAGTTGCGGCGTGCTCAAGTCTTTCGCGAGCGGGCGCCGATGGCGAAAGGCAGTATCTGAATGGGCTTGGCTCATGAGAAAAGTGGGTGACGTTAGTGAACATCCGGACCGGCGCAGACGGCAACGCGCGGGCAGCGCGTCAGCTCGAATGCTTGCGGAAGATCTCGCGGTCCTTTTCGAACTCGTCCAGCGTTGCCATGAACATCGCCGGGCCATTGCGCAGGCTGCTGCGCGCCCGCAGCCCGCACCCCAGAGCCGCCAGCGCATAGACGACGGTAATGCCCGCCAGCGCCTGCCAGCGGTAAGTGTCCCAGAAGGCGATCGCGATCAGCGCGGTCAGCGCGATCAGCGCCATTGTGGCCAGCATCATCGCGGCGAGCCCGAGAAACAGAATGCCCAGCAGACGGTCTTTTTCTTCGGCCAGTTCAATGCCGACCAGTTCGAGCCGTGTTTGCAGGATCGAAAAGAGCGAACCTAGGATGCGACGCAGCGGACCGCGGTCCGTATGCTGCGATTGGGTGTCGGTGGTCATGGCGTAAGCGCGTTACCCCGTGGAGATGCGCCGGAAAGAGCCGCGCCGGGCGCTCGCGCGCGCCGGCCGGCCGTGTCAGAAGCGTGCGCGGCCCGACGCTCGATCCTGTCGGGCCGGCTCGGCCGCTCGATCTATTTGCGGTTGATCAGGAGGCCCACGAGCACGCCGATGCCCGCAGCGATGCCGATGGATGCCCAAGGATGCTCATGGACGTAGTCGTCGGTTGCGCGCGCAGCCTTTTTGCCTTTTTCGACCACCACGACCTGCACGTCCGCTGCTTTCTCTTTCGCTTGCTTAAGCCGCGAGAGCGCTGTCTCGCGAAGTTCGGAAGCGCGTTCGCCGGTAGCGCTCGCGGCCTGCTTCAACAGATCTTCAGCGTCTGCGAGGACTGTTTTGATATCCGACATCAATCTCTCCTTGTTGACTTCCGACATTGATTGCTCCCTTCGTACACGTTACGCGTGGAATCGTAACCAAAGAAACCGCCGCTGGCGAGCGCGGTAAGCGGATGAGCGCAAACACGCAGAAAGCATTCCCGACCCGGCGGGCGACATCAGCGTCGATATAAGCGACCGTGCCCGAACGACGCGCAGCGGACATTATGAGCCTCGCGGCCGATCTGCCCCGCAGTTTCACTCATCGTGACGAAAATTACAAAATCTCATAAGCGTGTGACGCTTCGTTCGTTAACTGGGCGGCGGCTGTCCGTTATGCTCTAATTTTGCCCACTCCGCAGGCATTGTCCGCGCGGACCATTCGAACATTTCAAGGAGCCGCACTATGAGTCTACGTCTTGGCGACATTGCACCGGATTTCGAACAGGATTCGAGTCTCGGCCGCATCGGGTTCCACGAGTGGCTAGGCGACAGCTGGGGTGTTCTGTTTTCGCATCCGGCCGATTTCACACCGGTCTGCACGACGGAACTCGGCCTGACCGCGAAGCTCGCCTCCGAATTCGAGAAGCGCAATGTCAAGACGATCGCGTTGTCGGTAGACACCGCCAAGTCGCATAACGAGTGGATCAAGGACATCAACGAGACGCAGGCCGCGCATGTCGGCTTTCCGATTCTCGCCGACGGCGATCGCAAGGTTTCTGAACTGTACGACATGATTCACCCGAATGCGAACGAGACGTTGACGGTGCGTTCGCTGTTCGTGATCGACCCGAAGAAGAAAGTTCGCCTCATCATCACGTATCCGGCCAGTACGGGCCGCAACTTCGACGAAGTGCTGCGTGTGATCGATTCGCTGCAGCTCACCGATAACTATCAGGTCGCGACGCCGGGCAACTGGAAGCAGGGCGACGACGTCGTGATCGTGCCGTCGCTTAAGGACGAGGCGCTGATCAAGCAGAAGTTTCCGAAGGGATACAAGGCGTTGCGTCCGTATCTGCGCATGACGCCGCAGCCGGACAAATAAGTTGCCGTAGAGTCACGATCGAGCAGTGAGCCGGGTGCCGTGCGGCCCGGCTTTTTGTTTGCCTCGGGCATGTGCCTCAGGCACACGCAGAATCGTGTGCGTCCCCTTCGCCGCGCGCCACGTCCATCGCAACGCTAGGCGGCAAGACAGCGCGCTTCGATCAGCGTATCCACCGCGCGCATCACAAATTCCGGACTGATTGCCGACGTGCACTGAAACCGCTGCGGCTTGTCGGCGCGGCGCGGACACCAGTTGAAGTCGTCGGCGTCGAATTCGAATGCGGTGTCGTTGAAACAGCTGTTGCATGCGTGAAAGTTGATCACGCGCCACGGCGTATGGAATTCGGTCTTGGGGTGAGAAAAGCCGCTGATCATCACGACCGGCGTGCCGACCGCCCAGGCAAGCCACGACAGGCCGCTGCCGAGGCCGACAAAGAAAGCCGAGTGCGCAAGCAGGTTCGCGCGCTCCTGCAGCGGCCGCTCGCCGGTGAAATCTTCGGCGCCCGCGGGCATGCGGTTGACCGCACCCGGCAGCCCGTACTCCCGTTCCCGGTCGATACACAGCACGCGATAGCCGAGCCGGTTCAGATGCGCGATCAGCGTCGGCCAGCCGCGCGGGTTGTTCCAGTACTTGCATTGCGCAGTCGCCTGCGTGGCGATGCAGACATAGGGTTCTGCGATGCGCTGCGCGGTGTCCGCGACGGCAAGCGTTGGCCGCCGCTCGCCTGGCGGCACGCCCAGCATGTACGCGGCGGCGTCCTGCATACTGCTGACGCGCGGATCGGTTGGCTGATGGTCGCGTTCCGCGTAGGGCGAGAAGAGGCCGACGTGGTACGTCGCGTAGAACGATGCGTCAGATGCCGCGGGGCCGGCGTTGTCGGTGACGAAGTTCAGCGCGGGGTAGCCGGCGCGAAACAGCGAGTGCAGATGGCCCGGCAACATCACATGAACGTCGCAGCGGTGCTGCTCGCGGAATGCGTCGATGACGGGAATCCACGCGAGCGAATCGCCGAGCGCCGCCGACACGACGCGCACCAGCACGCGCTGGCCAGTTGCGTCGAAAGCATGTTCGAACACGGTGCGCTTGCCGTCGCATACTCGCAGCCGCATCCGCACGAAGTATTTGCGCCGGCTCGATATGACGGCGCGCGCTTCGACCGTTTCGTCGAAGACGTCGTTGTGGGTGTCGAGATCGGTCATCCGCACGCGCCATCCGTCGACGGGCACCTGAACGCGGCAGCCGTAGTTGAAATCGAAAAGAATCCCTTCCGGCGCACTGAACGCGGGTGCACCCGGCTGGGTGAAAGTCGATTCTGTCAGGCCTCGTTGCGCGGCGGATACGGCGGTCTCGCTCATCGGTGTCTCCGGTTCGGCGCTGATTCCGGGCCGGTCGACCAGGCGTCGAAGATAGGAACCAGCGGGGTTGCGAAATGCAGCCGACACCTTAAGCGAGTCGTTTATCCAATCGAATTGGACAAATCTTAAAAACTGCCAAAGCGATTGAATGCAATCAAGATAATGATCAGAAAAACGCCTGAATCCCGGTCTGCGCGCGTCCGAGAATCAGCGCATGAATATCGTGCGTGCCTTCGTACGTGTTGACGACTTCCAGATTCACCAGATGCCGCGCGATGCCGAATTCATCCGAAATGCCATTGCCGCCCAGCATGTCGCGGGCGGTCCGCGCGATGTCGAGCGACTTGCCGCATGAATTGCGTTTCATGATCGATGTGATTTCGACGGCGGCGGTGCCTTCGTCCTTCATCCGTCCGAGGCGCAACACGCCTTGCAGGCCGAGGGTAATTTCAGTCTGCATATCGGCCAGCTTTTTCTGGATCAGCTGGTTGGCGGCGAGCGGCCGGCCGAACTGCTTGCGATCGAGCACGTATTGCCGCGCGGTGTGCCAGCACGACTCGGCCGCGCCGAGCGCGCCCCACGCGATGCCGTAACGCGCCGAATTCAGACAGGTGAACGGCCCGCGCAGACCCTTCACGCCGGGCATCAAGTTGTCTTCCGGCACGAACACTTCGTCGAGCACGACCTCGCCAGTAATCGACGCGCGCAAGCCCACCTTGCCGTGAATGGCCGGCGCGCTCAAACCCTTCCAGCCTTTCTCAAGAATGAAGCCGCGAATCTCGTCCTGGCCGTCCTGCTCAAGCTGCGCCCAGATGACGAACACATCGGCGATCGGCGAATTCGTGATCCACATTTTCGAGCCGGACAGCGAATAGCCGCCGTCGACTTTCTTCGCCCGCGTGACCATGCTGCCCGGATCCGAACCGTGGTTCGGCTCAGTGAGGCCGAAGCAGCCGATCAGTTCGCCGGTGGCCAGTTTCGGCAGGTATTTGTCTTTCTGCGCGTCCGAACCGAATTCGAAGATCGGCACCATCACCAGCGACGACTGCACCGACATCATCGACCGATAGCCCGAGTCGATTCGCTCTACTTCACGCGCGATCAGCCCGTAGCTCACGTAATTCAGGCCGGGGCCGCCATATTGCTCGGGGAGAGTCGGGCCGAGCAGGCCGAGTTCCCCCATTTCGCGGAAGATCGCGACGTCGGTTTTCTCGTTGCGGAACGCGTCGAGCACGCGCGGCGCGAGCTTGTCCTGCGCGTAGGCCCGCGTGGCGTCGCGCACCATGCGTTCTTCGTCGGTGAGCTGCTGATTGAGGAGCAGCGGGTCTTCCCAGTGAAATTGCGCGGTGTCGGCCATGGCGTCTCTCCTGATTCGCGTGAAATGCCTGATGATTTGCAGCTTGACTTTAGTTCCGCTGTGCGAAACAATGTTTTGCAAATGACACTTGAGTTTAGCATCCGATGCCGCGAATCGCACCTGCTTTCCCCAATCCGTCCGGTCCGCTCGACGAACGCAAATTCGTCGTCGCCCTGGCACGCGGGCTCGATCTGCTGCGCGCGTTCCGGCCCGGCGAGACGCTGCTCGGCAATCGCGCCTTTGTCGAGCGCACGGGGTTGCCGAAGGCGACGGTCAATCGTCTCGCTTACACGTTGACGGTGCTCGGCTATCTGCGTTTTGACGACACGCTCGGCAAATATGCGCTCGATGCCGGCGTGCTGTCGCTTGGTTTCGCGCTGCTGTCGGGCACCGATACGCTTGAGCTCGCGCGGCCGCACATGCGCGGGTTGGCGCGCGAGGTGGGGGCTGCCGTGTCGCTGGGTTGCCGCGACGGGCTCGACATGATTTATCTGGAGACGATTCGCAGCGAAACGGCGCTGACGCTCGGGCTGGCGTCGGGTTCGAAGCTGTCGATGCTGACTAGCTCGATGGGCCGCGCGTATCTGGCCGTGCAGTCGGAGGACATTCGGGCGGCGCTGTTTGCAGAACTTGCCGAGGCCGCTTGCGACGCGAGCGGGTTACAGGCCAAAGCGCAAACCAAAGCGCAGATCGAAGCCGCGCAAGCCGAAATCGACGCCTTCGCACGCGAAGGCTGCTGCTATTCGTTTCGCGCGTGGCACGACGACGTCAATGCGGTTGCCGTGCCGTTTCGCGGGCCGCGCGATGGGCGCTGGCTTGTGCTGAGCTGCAGCGGTCCGGCTTCGTCGATGGGAGAAGAGGTGTTCCGCGAACGCATAGCGCCGCGGCTGAGGGCACTGGCGCGGCGGCTCGGCGATCCGGCCGGCCGGGCCGTCGCGTCGATCAACGGGGATTGACCGCGTAGCGTCGCCGCGCGGACCCCGCGCCTGGCAATCACTCAAGCCGTCCGGTTTTCATCGGCGGCGAAGAGCGGCCCTTGAACGAACCGCACGTCGTATTGCTGAAGCAGATCGAACTGCGCTTCGGTCGCGACGCGGTTGAAGATCAACGGAATGCGAAGACGGTTCGCATAGCCGACAAGCGGCTTCACCATCGCATCGCGCAGCGCCGCGCCCGCATCCATCTTGATGAAGTCGAGCCGCGCCATATCCGATACCGACAGAATCTGCCCCGCGTTAGGCAGAATGCCCGCCACTTTGAACCCGTAATGCTGGTAACTCTTCGTCAGATAGCCAAGGAACGTGCGGTGCGCGACCGCCGCCGATGGCAGCTCGATCACGATGCGCGCCGGACTCAGCCCGAACGAAATCAGCACCGTCGAAAAGTGCCGCCCATGGTCGTATCGCACGCTCTTCAGCAGGCGTTCGTGCACGCGCAGAAACAATAGCCCGTGACGCTGCGCGCCGAAGAAGTTGATTGAATGCATGGCACGCGACATCCGGTCGAGCGCAACCAGCTCCTGGTCGTCCGAGACGTGCTCGAACGGGTCGAACGACTCGATCTGCGGGCCATCCAACCGCTGTGTGATGGCCTGAAGGCCCAGTTCGTCGCCGAACCGGTCCACGCTTTCCGGCGCCGACGACAGCGATTGCGCAAGCGCATGCACGCTGATGTCGAAAATCGGCTCGTAGACGCTGCCGAGCTCGATGTTGTTGTAATGCGCGACCGCGCTGCCGCTGCGCAGACCAGTGCCCATGCGCAGATGCTCGCCGAGAAACGGGTGCGCGGCGGTGCGGGCGACGAGGTCGGAGGTGGTCAACGGGATCATGGGTAGCGTGGTGGTGCGGTAACGCCTGGAAACGCGGCCGAAGCCGCATTCCTTCGATGGTAGCAGCGACGGCCGAATCGAGACCAATCAAATACTGATATCGAATTGCATCGCTCGGGCACGAGCCAGGGTATACGTTGATTTTACTAATCGTAATTCGTTTTACCATCCGAAAAAGATGACGCACGCGCCGCGCCGGATAACGCAATACGCAGACACGAGGGTCTAACGCGACGGCGCTCGCGATTTTGAGTTGAGACAACGGAGAAACCTGCATGGACACATCGACGCGACGCGAAATCGACGCGGGCTACCAGTCCGGCTTTGCAAACGAATTCGCCACCGAGGCGCTGCCGGGCGCGCTGCCGCAAGGCCGCAATTCGCCGCAGCGCGTGGCGTATGGACTGTACGCGGAGCAGTTGTCGGGCACCGCGTTCACCGCGCCGCGCGCGCATAACCGCCGTTCATGGCTATACCGGATCCGTCCGGCGGCGGTGCATCGGCCGTTCACGGCGCTGCCGTCGCAGCGGCTGGTGGCGAATTTCACCGCGAATTCCGCCGCGAACTTCACCGATGTGCCGCCGACGCCGCCGAACCAGCTGCGCTGGGACCCCTTGCCGATGCCGGCAGAGCCGACTGACTTCATCGACAGCTGGGTGACGATGGCCGGCAACGGCGCTGCCGAAGCGATGACGGGCTGTGCGATCCATCTGTACGCGGCGAACCGTTCGATGCAGGATCGTTTCTTCTACACGGCCGATGGCGAACTGCTGATCGTGCCGCAGCAAGGGCGCCTGCATATCGCGACCGAACTCGGCAAGCTCGACGTCGCGCCGTTCGAGATTGCGGTGATACCGCGCGGCGTGCGCTTTACCGTGACGCTGCCGGACGGCCACGCAAGCGGCTACATTTGCGAAAACTTCGGCACGCTGCTCCGGCTGCCGGATCTCGGTCCGATCGGCTCAAACGGGCTCGCTAATCCGCGCGATTTTCTGACGCCGCACGCCGCCTACGAAGACCGCGACGGCGCGTTCGAACTGGTCGCGAAGGTGAACGGCCATCTGTGGCGCGCGGACATCGATCATTCGCCGCTCGACGTTGTTGCCTGGCACGGCAACTATGCACCGTACAAGTACGACCTGCGGCGCTTCAATACGATCGGATCGATCAGCTACGACCACCCGGACCCATCGATTTTCCTCGTGCTGCAAGCGCCGAGCGACACACCGGGTGTCGATACGCTCGACTTCGTGATTTTTCCGCCGCGCTGGCTTGCGGCCGA
>DASXXR010000344.1:0-6690 GCA_036502945.1 Paraburkholderia sp.
CGCTGCGCCTTCGGAATCGCGATGACGCCGTCCTGATCCAGCAGCCACGCAATCGCAATCTGCGCGCCGGTCACACCGTGCTTCGCGCCGATACGCGCGAGCACCGGGTCATTTGCGGCACGGCCTTGCGCGAGCGGCGCATAGGCAACCAGAGGAATGTTCTTCGTGCGCAGATAGTCGAGCATGCGTGACTGGCTCAGGAACGGGTGGTACTCGATCTGCAGGCAGGCAATCGGCGCGCGCACGTCTTCAACGGCGGCCTTCATCAAAGGCATATTGAAGTTGCAGACGCCGATGGTCCGCGTCAGCCCCTCCTTTTTCAGCTTCATCATCGTTTCGAGCACAACCGGAAGATCCATGTCCGCCGACGGCCAATGCACCATGAAAAGATCGACGTAATCCAGCCTGAGCTGCCGCAGACTCGCGTCGAACGAGCGCCGCAGCGCGTCGGGCTTCAGGTTCTCGTGCCAGACCTTCGTCGTGACGTGCAGGTCCGCGCGCGCGACGCCCGATGCCGCAAGCGCCGCACCGACCGCCGCTTCGTTCTGATACATCTCAGCCGTATCGATATGGCGGTAGCCGAGCGCCAGCGCGCTTTCGACAACCGGCTGGCAACCGTCGCCCGGCATCCGGAACGTGCCGAAGCCGAGACGCGGAATCTTGATGCCCTGGGTTTCAATGGCTTCCATTGCTGCTCCTTGAATAGTGGCGGATGTACTGCAGCGGCCGGCACACAACACGATGGCGCGCGCGGCGGCGACACGCTGAAATGTCTCATTTCGCCACCAATGAATAAAGTACGCGCCGTTCAATTGACCAATGACTAAAATCATGAATTGGCGGATCAACCAGGATGAAAGATGGGCTTCGACGGAAAACTTCTCTCGGGCGTGACCGTGCTCGCGGCCGTCGCCGAAAGCGGCAGCTTCGTGCGCGCGGCCGAGATGCTCGGCCTTTCGCCGTCAGGGGTCAGCCGCGCTGTCTCGAGGCTCGAAAAGCGCATCGGCGTGCGCGTGCTGGATCGCACCACGCGCTCGCAAACCTTGACCGACGAAGGCCGCCGGCTTTACGAGGCGGTCGGGCCGCACCTGATCGGCATCGAAGACGCGGCCGCGGCCGCTTCCGGGTCCGCGAACGCGGTGCTGGGCAAGCTGCGCGTCAATGTCGACCCGTTCTTTTCGCGCACGATCCTGGCCTCGCGTCTGCCCGAGCTGCTGCGCCGCTACCCGGCGCTTTCGCTCGAACTGATCATGCGCGACGCCGCCGGCGACCTCGTCGCCGATGGTTTCGATCTCGCCATTCGTTTCGGGCCGCCGCCGCACGGAACACTGGTCACGCGCAAACTGCTCGATACGAAAATCCTGACCGTCGCGTCACCGGGGTATCTGGCTCAGCATGGCAATCCGCAGCGCCCGGAGGAGGTCGAACAGCATCAGCGCATTCTGTTTTACAACCCGGTCACAGCGAAGCCGTTCGAATGGGAGTTTCGCAGGGACAAACAGGTCGTCCAGATTCCCGCGGCCGGACGGCTACTGGTGTCGGATGTCGATACGATGCTCGTCAGTTGCACCGCCGGTGCGGGCATCGCGCAAATCATGGATCTGGGCGTGGACCATCTGATGTCCGCAGGGGCGCTGGCCGAGATCCTGACCGACTGGCAGGACGAACGTTTTCCTTTGTATGCGCTGTTTCCGTCGCGCCGGCACCAGCCGGCCAAGGTGAGCGCGTTCATCGACTTCTGCCTCGAGATGCTCGCGCCGACGCTTGCCGGCCGCTCGGCAAAAGCGGGAGAAAAACGGCGCACGTTGACGGAAGTCGAAGCGCGTCCGTTGCGGCCGGCTAGCCGGCGGCGCTGAGCGACGCACGTGCCGCCGATATGAAAGCTGCCGATTTCGCGCACTGGAATCACGCCGTCCGACGGTGTATCAGCAGCGGACGAAGATGCGCTTGCATTCATGACGATGCTCCCGAGGGCTCAGGATGGTGCATTGCACGCCCGGGTTTTTTCGCCAAACGAGAAGGCCCGCTTGCGCCCGCGCGTAAAAAAGCGCGAGCCGCATCAGGTGTGTAGCGCGCGCCATCACATCGATGCTTCGAGCCTCAACGCACCAGCGCGGGCCGTTTGTTGTCGAACTTCCAGCCAGGCATCAGATACTGCATCGCGATCGCATCGTCGCGCGCGCCGAGTCCGTGCTTCAGATACAACTGATGCGCGTCATCAAGACGCGCAGGGTCCACTTCGATACCCAGGCCGGGCGCAGCCGGCACGGCGATCTCGCCGCCCGCAATGCGCAGCGGTTCGCGCGTCAGATGCTGGCCGTCCTGCCAGATCCAGTGCGTATCGATGGCGGTGATGCGCCCAGGCGCGGCCGCCGCGACATGCGTGAACATCGCGAGCGAAATGTCGAAGTGATTGTTCGAATGCGAGCCCCAGGTCAAGCCCCAGTCGGCGCACGTCTGTGCGACGCGCACCGAGCCGCGCATCGTCCAGAAATGCGGGTCCGCGAGCGGAATGTCGACGGCTGAGAGCCGCAGCGCGTGCGTGAACTGCCGCCAGTCGGTGGCAATCATGTTGGTCGCCGTCGGCAGATTGGTGGCGCGGCGGAATTCGGCCATCACTTCGCGGCCCGAGAAGCCATTCTCGGCGCCGCACGGATCTTCCGCGTAAGCAAGCACGTCGTGCTGGTCGCGGCATAAGCGAATGGCCTCCTGCAGCGACCACGCGCCGTTCGGATCGAGCGTAATGCGCGCTTGCGGGAACCGCTCCGCCAGCGCCGTCACGGCTTCGATCTCCGCGTCGCCTTGCAGCACGCCGCCTTTTAGCTTGAAGTCGTTGAAACCGTAGCGTTCGTGCGCGGCTTCGGCCAGACGCACGATCGCTTCGGGCGTCAGCGCTTCGCTGCGGCGCAGCGCTTCCCACTGATCGCGCGGATCGGCTTCGCGCAGATACGGCAAGTCGGTTTTGCCCGCGTCGGCAATGTAGAACAGGTAGCCGAGCACCGGCACCGACTTGCGTTGCATGCCCTCGCCCAGCAATGCGGCGACCGGCACGCCGAGAAACTGCCCAAGCAGATCGAGCAGCGCGGCTTCGAGCGCGGTCACCCCATGCACGCCGACGCGCAGGTCGAACGTTTGCAGCCCGCGTCCGCCGTCGTCGCTCGTCGACAGTTGCGCGCGCACCGATTCGAGCACTGCGTGATACGCACCGAGCGGCTGGCCGACGACGAGCGCGCGCGACCGCTCAAGCGCCGCGCGGATTTTTTCGCCGCCGGGCACTTCGCCGACGCCGGTCCGCCCGGCGCTGTCCTTCAGCAGCACAACATTGCGCGTGAAAAACGGGGCGTGCGCACCGCTCAGGTTGAGCAGCATGCTGTCGTGGCCCGCCACGGGCACGACGGTCAATTCGGTCACAACGGGGCTATGACCGGGATGAGACGGCAGATTCATCAGGTGACCTCTACAAAACCAGCGAGGACGGCCGCGCACGCTGCCGTCCTCGCTAATGGGTTGCGGGCGTCAGGCCTCGTTGCGCACGCCGTCGACGAGACGCGCAATGCGCAGCGGATTGTGCTGCTGCAGCGCCAGCGGCAGCAACGAATCAGGCAGATCCTGATAGCAGACGGGCCGCAGGAAGCGTTCGATCGCCGTCGCGCCGACCGATGTGAACAGCGCATTCGAAGTAGCGGGAAACGGGCCGCCGTGAACCATCGCATAGCCGACTTCGACGCCGGTCGGAAAGCCGTTCGCGAGGATCCGCCCGACCTTGCGCTCGAGCACCGGCAGCAAGCGGCGCGCAACGGTTTCGTCGGCGGTGTCGAGTTGCAGCGTCGCCGTCAGTTGTCCTTCGATGTGTTCCGCGACCGCCAGCATCTGGTCGACCGTTTCGCACACGACAACCAGCGCCGCCGGCCCGAAGATCTCGTTATGCAGCGCCGGCGATGCAACGAAGGTCGCAACGTCGGTTCGATATAGCGCGGCTTGCGCAGCGCAGTTGCTTTCGGCAGCTTGCCCGGCGCCGAACGCTTCCACACCGGCTTCGCGCGACCACGTGGCGACCCCTTGCCGATACGCCGCCGCGATACCCGGCGTGAGCATCGCCCCCGCTGCTTTCTGCGCAACATGGGCGGCCGCCGCGGCGCAGAAGCGGTCGAGCGCCGCGCCCGCGAGGCCGATCACAAGACCCGGGTTCGTGCAGAACTGGCCGACGCCGAGCGTCAGCGAATCGATGAACTGCTGGCCGAGCGTTTCAGCGCGCGCATCGAGCGCGGCGGGCAGCAGGAACATCGGATTGATGCTGCTCATTTCCGCATAGACCGGGATCGGCAGCGCACGGGTATTCGCAATGTTGACGAGCGCGAGGCCGCCCTGCCGCGAGCCCGTGAAACCGACCGCCTGGACCGCCGGATGCGCGACGAGCGCCGCGCCCACTTCGCGTTCGCCGTGCACGAGCGAGAACACGCCTTCGGGCAGGCCGCATGCGGCCACCGCGCGCTGGATCGCACGCCCCACCAGTTCCGACGTGCCCGGATGCGCCGGGTGCGCCTTCACGACCACCGGGCAACCCGCGGCCAGCGCGGACGCCGTATCGCCGCCCGCCACCGAAAACGCCAGCGGAAAGTTGCTCGCGCCGAACACGGCCACCGGGCCGACGCCGATCTTCGTCAAACGCAAATCGACGCGCGGCAGCGGCTTGCGCTGCGGTTGCGCGACATCGATCGCGGCAGCGAGAAAGTCGCCGCCGCGCACGATCTTCGCAAAGAGCTGCAACTGGCCGACCGTGCGCGCGCGTTCGCCTTGCAGCCGTGCGAGCGGCAGCCCGCTTTCCGCGGATGCGCGTTCCAGTAGTGCGTCGCCGAGGTCGAGGATGTTTTGCGCGATCGTTTCGAGCAAACGCGCGCGCGTATCGAGCGGCACGGCGCGAAACGGATCGAATGTCGAACGCGCGAGTGTGCACGCGCGCTCGACGTCCGTTGCATCGCCGATGCCGAAGGCCGGTTCCATTTCCGTGCCGAGCACGGGATTCCACGCGCGAAACGCGCCGGCGCGGCCGTGTACCTGCGCGGCGCCGATCAACATGTCACCTGTCAACGTCATGTGTGAGTCTCCGGTTTCCATTGGCTGCTGCGCTCGAAGGACAAAACGAAGCGTCCGTACGATGCAGTTTGTTATATGTCATCGTACAACGTGCGTTGTACGATATCAAGAGATCGCTGAGGATACTGCGATTGGCCGTGCTGCGTTGCTAGGCGGTCTGCGGTATCTTGCCGGCGGCTTCGTGCGCACGGCGCAGCCGCTCGCGGCTATTCGTCAGATGCATGCGCATCGCCGCGCGCGCCGCCTCCGGGTCGCGTCGCGCGATGGCATCGTAGATGTCTTCGTGCTCGCGGTTCACGCGGTCGAGATAGATTTCAGGATCGTTGTGCGCGAGCGCAGCCGAGTTGACGCGCGTGCGGGGAATGATCGTGTTGCCGAGCTGGCTCAGGATGCTGTGGAAATAACGGTTATCGGTGGCCTTCGCGAGTTCGAGATGAAACGCGACATCCGCGGCGACCGCATTGCCGGTGCGTTGGGTGACGTGCTCCTGGAACTGGTCGAGCGCGCGGCGCATCTCCTGCAGATTCCCGTCCGTGCGCCGCAGCGCCGCGAGCCCAGCGGCCTCGGCCTCCAGACTGATGCGCAACTCGAGGATCGCCATCACGTCGCGCACGGTGAGCTCGCTTGCGGCGCCCACCAGAAAACTGCCCTGCTCCTGCGGCTCGAGGACGAACGTGCCAATGCCGTGGCGCGTCTGCACGAGGCGGGCCGCCTGCAAGCGCGACAGCGATTCGCGCACCACCGTGCGGCTCACCCCGAGCTGATTCATGATCTCCGACTCCGTCGGCATCTTGTCGCCGGGGCGCAGCGCGCCGCCGCGAATGCGCTCGGTGAGTTCCGCCACGACCTCTTCCGTCAGGTTGCGGGAGCGGCGCAGAGGACGCGGCACAGGAGCTTGTGACATTGAGGAGGGAGAAGTGAAGATCGGTTTCTGGAAGTCCCATTATATAGGTGTGGAAGCTCACCTTGTACGATGACTTGACGGGCGTTTTCGCGCTTACGACGCCATTGTCATCGTGAGGAGGTCAATGACAGCAAGCTGTTAACTGACTTCGAGGTCATCCGTAAGGATTGGCCCGGATTAATATCCGCGTTTGACGACCGCGAACTGATATACGACAACCTATGACAGACGGCACTCCCGGAGTGCTGCATCTTCCAGGAGCGCGTTGCGTCTTCTTTAGGATTACCGGCGCCCCCCTTCTTTCAGTTCTATTTCATTCTGTTTAACTCACGATGTCCGCGGGCTTTCGCATCAGCGAGACTTCGCCAGGTCCCGCTTTCGCGGCGGCCGTTTTTGTGCCCAGCGGGTACTATCCCGTAGTCCACGTTTTTCACTGGATTTCCCGCGTGTGGGGTTCCATGCGTGGTCGCGACCCGCGCATCGCGCAGCCTGACGTACGAGGTCTGTTTGCCGCGATCGGCAAGCACCGCATCGCAGCCGCCGACCAACGGCTGCTGCCGGCCGATCGACATTTCCCCACTACCTGTTTGCGAGGGCACTATGGTTAAAGCTGGTTTTATCGGACTTGGCATCATGGGCACGCCGATGGCGGCCAATCTGCTTAAAGGCGGTCACACGCTCTTCCTGCACAG
>DASXXR010000345.1:0-8790 GCA_036502945.1 Paraburkholderia sp.
ACGGGAACTTACGCAAAGCGCGGGTGTAGTAGTAAGCACCGAGGAAAAGGTTCGCGCGAACATCGCCACCATATATGCGAGCATTGATGCATCTTTGTCTGCTTCTACCGTACTCGATACGTACACACAGCATTTGCTCGATCACGGCTGGAGAAAAATAGAAAAACCTTCTTCACTCTTGATATTTTGTAAATCTGGGGTCGAGCTTGAAATCTCCAGGAAGCCTGAACTGGAGTTTCGCGCGGGCGTTAGTCGGAACGTACTAGCTTTGATCATGCAGTACGGCGCCATGAGCATTCAGGAATGCCAATCGCAGGGTTCGAAAACCAGATCACTATCCGATGGAATGAATTTACCAAGGAGGTCACAGGAAAATAATGAACATTCGACTCATCGAAGCAGGCAATATCACGCGACCCTTTCGCGTTGGATCGTTCGTGCTTGGAGCTTTACTCATCTACCTCCCCACGAAGTACGTGAAGTCGCCGGTTGCTTGGGGAATTTGTTTTCTCCTTGGATTGCTATTCATGGCTGTTGGTGGGTTGACGTCTTGGGCGAATACGTTGGGTGTCAGACCGTTTGACAACAGCTACAAGAACGCGCGCGACAGCTACAAGACGACAGACGACCTGCATCCTGACGCGCTGTCCGGGTTCAAAGCCGGCGTGCTCGATCCATCGTCCGGAGAGCTTCATTCAGGGATAGCGGGTGGTTCGGTGAGAATGCGCCTTTGCTTGAGCCAGTCACCGAGCGAGCGGTAGCGCTGCGACTGCTGGATGGTTACAAAGCGGTCGGGGTGTGACGGTGATCCATTAAGATTGGCGTGAGCCATGATCAGTTCCTCCGTTGTGAATGCGCAGAGACTGGACTTGAACGCCGCCCTTCCTTCACCTCCTCTGCGTGACCATCACGCCCACCGCCCAGCACCTTTCACCGCACGCGCACCGCAACCCCACCAAAACCCTCGCCCACACAACTAAAAAATACTCCGCCTTTACCGACTTCATCACCGAATTTACAAGGGTTTTAGACATCTTTCGCTATTGTCTTGCCTCCGATGTTGCGGCATCGATTCAAGCAGTTTTATGGAGGCATCTCATGTCTGAGTTTGAAATCGGCAAAGATTATTCTCGCGAATTTATTCACACAGTATGCGGCGGAAGCAAGCAGGCTTTCCTGCCGACGAAGAACGGCAAGGTGGTGGCGGCATGCCTGCGGATGGATCTGAATCCGCAAGCGCCGGACATCGTCCTGTGCAATAGCGCCGCCTCTTCGCGCGCTGCAGGACGCACGCTCGCCAAGCAGCCGGGCGCAATTCCGGTTTTCATTCGTTCGGAAACGGATCGCTTCCGCTATGTCGGCCAATTCGCCCCTGACCAATCGTTGACAGCGCCGCTTGAATGCGAGCCTTATTCGCGCAACAGCAGCTTCACTGTCGGACAGATTTCACGTGTAATAAAAATGAAACGTTGTTGACTTGTTCGGCGAAAGCTGAGAGATGAAATGACGCAAAGCGTGTCGGGCGAATGGAAAAATGCAGGAAAACAACGGCAAAGGCTGCGGCGGCAAGCCGCGGCTATGCCGCGCGCCGAGTGGTTTACCGGCGGTTTGTCACGATTTTTTTTCGCCCGGCTGCCGCATTTTTGCACGGCATTTATACCGGCGGGTCTAATCTCGTAACTGTCTTGACCAACACAGCGGTGCTCACCGCCAATCATGGCTCTCACTCAATCGACTGAAGTCCCCGACTCCGTGCGCCACATCGCACGTCCTGTTTCAAGCAACAACGTCATTCCCTTCCCGCTGTCGCGTGTGCTCCTCCCGGTCACTCTCCTTCGAGAGTCGGAAGAAGAAGCCCGTGCACAACTCAAGTCTCTCCTGCACTCGCCCCTCGGTGTCTATGTCGTCAAAACGGAAGTCGTCCGTGACGGCGTGCGCGTGCATTTCTCCATCGCTCCTGAAGACCTCACCTTCATGATGCACACGCTGATCGCCTCGGTCCCCGAGGCGTTGATCGGATCGCTCAAACGCCTCGGCTCGATCAAAGAGGCACACTAATGTATTCGGGTATCTGGTTGCCGATCGTTACGCCGTTCCGTAACGGCGAGGTCGATATCGACGCATTGCAGCGTCTGGCAGATTACTACCTGCGAACAGAAATCAGCGGCTTTGTCGCGTTGGGCACGACGGGCGAAGCTGCGTTGCTGTCCGAAAGCGAACGCGTCACGGTATTGCAGGCGCTAATGGATGTGGTCGGCGCGCGGCTGCCGGTCCTCGTCGGCGCGGGCGGATCGGATACCCGCGAAGTGGTGCGCGAGATCCAGCGCTATGAGCGCTGGAACTGCGCCGGCTACCTGGTGTCCGCGCCTTCGTATCTGTGCCCGGATCAGGCCGGCGTGCAATGGCACTTCGAACAGGTTGCCTGCGCAACCGAGCGCTCGATCGTGCTGTACGACGTACCCCATCGCACCGGCGTCAAGATCGAGCCGGGCACGGTCGAGCGCCTGCTTGAGTTCGACAATGTCGTTGCGATCAAGGAATGCGTGAAGGATCACTTCACCAGGCTGCAAGGCCTGTCGATCAACGTGCTGTGCGGCAACGACGACGCGTTCCTCGATAGCCTGGCCGCGGGCGGGGCCGGCGGCATTCTGGCGAGCGCGCATGTCTGTGCGGATCTGCTCGTCGAAGTGCAGGAACTAACGCACGCAGGCCGCGACGTCGAGGCGCGCGAGCTGTTCGCGAGCGTGCTGCCAGTGCTGCGGCTGTTGTTCGCTGCGCCGAACCCATCGGCGATCAAGGCGATGCTCGCGTTCGATCATCCGATGACGGACGAAACACGCATGCCGATCACGCGCGCTTCGGCGCAACTGGTCGAGCGGCTCGCGAAAGCGCGCTGCGAATTGCAGGATCTGCGCGCGCAGTTCGCGGGCGCCACGCACTAGCTGACGGCTCGCGTCGCGAGCCGGGATGAACCAGGACTTCAGGCAACAGGCGAAGTCTGGAGGGATGAATGCAGAAGCAAGACGCAGCGCCTCAGAAAAACACGCGTGTCGAAACCGTTCAGCGCAGCAGCAGCCTCGTGCTAAGACGTTTCGACCCGGCGCACGACTCCTACGAGCAACTCACCACGATGCTGCACCGCGCGTTCACACGGCTCGGCATGATGGGTTTGAACTGCCTGTGCGTCGACCAGCCGTCTTCGACGACCCGCAAGCGCGCGCTGGACGGCGACTGTTTTGTCGCCGTCTACGGCGGCAAGGTGGTCGGCACG
This sequence comes from Paraburkholderia sp., assembly GCA_036502945.1. Classification (GTDB taxonomy): domain Bacteria; phylum Pseudomonadota; class Gammaproteobacteria; order Burkholderiales; family Burkholderiaceae; genus Paraburkholderia. The sequence continues at coordinate 3,272 of DASXXR010000345.1, forward strand.
ATGACGCTCTATGCGAGCGACGCCGAGTCCGCCTGCGAGCACTACCGGGTTGAAAACATCGCCACGCTGCGCCAGTTCGGCGTCGAACCCGAGTGGCAGAGCCGCGGCATCGGCAAATCGCTGATTGCGTTCGCCGAACATTGGGCGGCGACACGCGGCTACGCGCAATTGGCGCTCGATACGCCGTATCCGGCCGCCCATCTACTCGAGTTCTATCGCGGCCAGGGGTTCCGCATGATCGATGTAGTGCGCTTCGCGGACAGGGACTACGACAGCGCGATTCTCAGCAAGCCGCCGGTTGCCGCGCGTACGCTCGCAACGTGGTCGCGCCGCCTCGAACTGCCGTGCCCCACGATACCGCGTGCGGCATGAGCGGCCAGAAGAGAACCGAAGGACAGGCGCGCTTGATGGCCCACTCAAGGCCTCTGATGCTAAGAGGCATGTGCAAGGTGATTGCGATTGCGTTCGCGGTCAATCAGGTGCTGACCGCTGTCTTTATGTACGTAGCGCAAAAAATCGATACCACGCTGCCGCATCAGGCCGTGTGGCTATTTAGCTGCATCACGTGCGGGCTCGTTACGTTGTGGCTGCAATCCGATGCGCGCCGCGCGTTTGCGTATGCGCGCAAGGAGAGCTACGTAAGCGTGGCGGATGCGAAGAATCGCGTGCTGCAGATCGACGCGGATTGCCCGAAGCGCTGGCTCGTCATTCTGCATATCGAACTGAATCCGGCGACGTTTGTATCGTAGCGGAGGGTAGAGCGGCTTGTGCTGCGGAGTTTGCCCGTGCACTGCAGTTGCGGGGCGCGTGATGCGCAAGACGGAACCGGGCGTCTATTCGATGCGGTCCGCCACACTTTGCGCTTCCAGATCCACTGCGTGCGGCGCGTCGACTGTCTCGTCCGCAGGACCGTCAGCGGTAGCAGGAAGACTTTCATCGAAGTGATGCATACGCAGGACGACGCGCCGCGCATATCCGCGGCTGCCGCCGCTGTAGCGCCGCAAGGCGGCTTCGAGATCGCCGTCTGCGGCGTCGATATAGTCGCGCAGAATGGCCGATCCGATCCGCACGTTGATGGCCGGGTCGGACAGATCGCGAACGCCCGCCAGCAGGCGCGGATGCGCGGCCGGCAGGATCTGCATCAACCCGCGTGCGCCGACGGAGCTGACTGCGTGGCGATCGAAGCCCGATTCCACTGACATTACCGCGAGCAGCAGCATCGGCGACATCGCATAGCGGTTGGCTTCGGTCAGGACGGCTTGTGCGATTCGCATCGAATCACTGCGCGTGACGCGGAATTGCTTGCGCAGCATCGCAACGATATCGCTTGCTGCGGGCGCCTGAGCTTCGTCAGGCGTGCCGATGACGACGGCCGGCAAGGCCGCCGGCACAGCTGAAGCGGCCACTTGCGCATTGACTGTCTGCGCCGCGCCGACCAGCGAAAACACGAGGGCCGCGATGATCAGCTTGATGCCGGATGCCGGTTTTGCTGTCGTTCCATGCGCGCCTTTTCGTGTTCGGTTCGCTGAGCTGTCGACGTGCATAGTGCGTATGAGGTTTGAATGATTGAACCTTACCGGGTTCGGTATAGCGATTCCCCAAAGAAATGCCGCTGTCCTGTAAACCGTCTATAAAGACACTGTGTCGGAAACAGACGGCGTCGACCTATGGATGACAACCGGAAAATCGAGTCAGCGCAGCAGCGCGCCGCTACCGGCTCCGCGAAGCTGCGCCGTGGCGCGTGGCGGTTCGTAGAGGCGGCGCACGACTGGCTCGAGCGTCTCGATCCGGGCACGCATCGCCGCATCAAGGGTTTGCGCCTCATCACCGCGTATGGGCTGGCGGCCTCGCTGGGCGCGCTGCAGGACATTACGCATGACGTGCGAGGCGGTGCGTCGCTTGCCACGCTCGCGGCAAACTTCGCGCTTTGGGCGAGCGTGTCCGAAGCCCGCGTCACCCGCCCCGAGTCGAGCCGCGACCTCGCGTCGCTGTGCGCGGCGGCGGGCCTCGGTGCAGCACTCTTCGTCGTCTTCGGGCCGTTGCTGAGCGGGCTCGGCCGCGCCGGGCCAGAACTCACGCTCGTGACCGGCGCGTTTCTGGTCGGCTACCTGAAGCGCTTTGGCGTGCTGGGCGCGGGTATCGGCTCGCAGATCTATATCGGGCAATTGCTCGCGTATGCGTTGCACCTCGTGCCGGGCGATCTGTCGGCCATCGTCGCCGCGGTCCTGATTGCCGCGCTGGCGTCTATCGTGCCGCGCCTGCTGAGCGGGCCTGCCGAGCATCCGGCGCTGCTGCCGGCACTTTTCGCCGGGCCGGCAGCCGGCCAAAGCCGTATTTCGCCGGAATTCATCATGGGGTTGCAGGCCGCGACCGGCGCAGTCGTCGTGGTTGCGTTGAACGAAGCGATCGGCCTTGAAGAGTCGGTATGGGCGATTACCGCTTGTGTGTATGTCGTGGCCGGCTCGGCAAGCGGCACCGTGCAGCGCGTGCGGCGCCGGATCATCGGCACGCTGGTCGGCGTGCCGCTCGGCCTCGCGTGTCTGCCTTTGGCGGAGCACGCGCCGCTCGTCATCTGGGCCGCCGCCGCGCTGGCGATGATCGTCTATGCGATGGCCATGCCGGAACGATATGACGTAGCATGTGGCGCGTTCGCCTTTACGCTGATCGTGACGTTGGCGGCGAACGGCATGCATTCGATCCCGTTCCTGTTCGCGCGTGCGTGGGAAACGCTGATTGGCGGCGTGCTCGGTCTCGCGGCGGCGACCTTCATCTTTCCGTTGCGACCGGTCGATCGCGAAGAGCCTTAGCTTTGCGTCGACGCTCCATGCAAGCGTCAGCTATGCATCGCGCGTCGCCCAGCGCACGCAGCGCGCCGGCAACTCGCGCCGGCAACTTTTTTTTGGCGAACGCATCATACAAGTCAATTCGCGCATGCAGTGATACTGCTGTGGAGGTTCGCTGAAAGGAACGGTCATCCGGGTCGATCGGCACATGCAGTCACGCTGCTGGAGGCTTGATGAAAGGAAAGGTTGTCTTCGTTGCCGTCGTGCTTGCGGCTGCGGCCGGACTGTCGCAAGCGTGGGAGCCGTCCATCAAACCGGTCACGAGGCAGCCGGCACACGCCGCCGACGCCGCACAGATCGCGCGCGGTGCGCGGCTCGCGGCGCTTGGCGACTGCATCGTCTGCCACACGGCGGTACGCGGCAAGCCGTTTGCCGGCGGGTTGCCGCTCAGCACGCCGTTCGGCACGATCTACTCGACCAACATCACGCCTGACCCCGCGACCGGCATCGGCACCTGGCCGCTCGAAGCATTCACGCGCGCGATGCGCAAAGGTGTGTCGCGCGACGGGCATCTGCTTTATCCGGCGTTCCCCTATCCGCATTTCACGCGCATGACCGACGCGGATATCGCCGACGTCTATGCATTCATGATGTCCCGCGATCCGGTGCACGCCACCGCGCCTGCCGACAAGCTGGTGTTCCCGCTGAACTTCAGGCCGCTCGTTGCGGGCTGGAATCTGCTGTATCTGCGGCGGCCGGTTGACGGCGGTCCCGCCGCCGACGCACCAGACGCCCCGGCCGCCGCCGACGCGTCGCAAATCGCGCAATGGAATCGCGGCCGCTATCTGGTGGAGGGCGTCGCCCATTGCGGCGCGTGCCACACGCCGTTGAACAAACTGGGCGCGGAAAAACATGGCGAAACCTTCGCGGGCGGCGTGATCGAAGGTTGGGACGCACCGGCGCTCACGACACTTGCCCACGCGCCGACGCCGTGGACCCACGGGCAGCTCGTCGCCTATCTGCGCACCGGTTTCGCGAGCCAGCATGGAGCAGCGGCCGGACCGATGCTGCCGGTCACGCAGTCGCTTGCCGATGCGCAGCAAGCGGATGTCGAAGCGATCGCAACCTACGTGCTGTCGTTGCAGGCGCCGGCCGCCACGCTGGCGGCGCTGCGCAGGCCGGTCGAGATCGCGCAACTGGCGTCGCCCGCGGCGCTCGCGAACGGCGCGACGCTCTTCAACGCGGCATGCGCATCGTGTCATAGCGTCGCCGCGCCGATGTCGACGCTGGGCGGGCGTCCGTCGCTTGCGCAAGGCACGGCGGTCAACGCGGACGATCCGCGCAATGCCGTGCGCATGATTCTCGACGGCATCGGCTGGCAGCGTAGCGATGCCTCGCACTTCATGCCGCCGTTCGCGCAAACTTTCACCGACGCGCAGATCGCCGATCTCGCGAACTACACGCGCGCACGCTTCAGCGCGCGCGGCCCGTGGCCGGGGTTCGACGCCGCGGACGTCGGCCGCATTCGCAAGGAGGCTGAGAGGCCATGATCACACTGACTGTCAATGGCGTGCGCCATACGCTCGACATCGACCCGTCGACACCGCTGCTCTATGCACTGCGCAACCCGTTGCAACTGAACGGCGCGAAGTACGGTTGCGGCCTGGGACAGTGCGGCGCGTGCACGGTGATCGTCGGCGGCGAGCCGGTGTTCTCGTGCCTGATGCCGGTCGCGGCGTGCGGCGAGCGGCCGGTGCGCACGGTCGAAGGGCTCGGTACGGCCGCGCACCCGGGGGCTTTGCAACGCGCGTTCATCGATCATCAGGCGGCACAGTGCGGCTATTGCATCGCGGGGATGGTGATGCGCGCACAGAGCCTGCTTGATCGCGTGCAGGCGCCGACCGAACAGCAGATTCGCGACTACATGCAGCCGAATCTATGCCGTTGCGGCACGCATATGCGGATTGTCGCGGCGATTCGTCATGTTGCCGAAGCGAATCGTTCCGCTACAACGGGAGCGCAGTCATGAGGTACGACGAACTGCGTGACGACGAAGCGCACGGCGCGGACGTCATGCACGGCGACGCGCCGGCGGACGCCGGCCGCCGCCGTTTTCTGGTTGGCGGCACGCTGCTCGTGAGTTTCACGTTGCTGCCGTCAGCGCGGGCGTTCGCACAGACCACCACGACCGAGGCGGGCACCTTCACCGCGTCCGCACCGCTACTGCCCGGCAGCCTGAAGATCGCGCCGGAGCTCGACGCATGGATAAGGATCGACGCGCAGAGCAACGTGACCATTTGCACCGGCAAGGCCGAACTCGGCACCGGCATTCGCACCGCGTTCCTGCAACTCGCCGCGGAGCAACTGGACATCGATCCGCTCGCGATCAACCTGATCACCGCCGACACCGGCGAAACGCCGAACGAAGGCTACACGGCCGGCAGCCATTCGATAGCGGACAGCGGCACCGCGATCTTCAATGCGGCCGCGCAAGTGCGCGCACTGCTGCTGCAAACGGCCGCGGCGCAATGGCAGGTCGACATGGCGACGCTGTCGACGCAAGGCGGCGTGATCGTCGCGGCGGACGGTCGCCGCCTGTCGTATGGCGAAGCAGTGAGCGGCACGAACCTGCATCAGGCCGCGAAGCCCGGTGTGCCGCTCAAGCCGCCCGCGAATTACCGCGTGGTCGGGCGCACGCTGCCGCGCGTCGACATTCCGGGCAAAGTCACGGGCGGC
>DASXXR010000346.1:0-4015 GCA_036502945.1 Paraburkholderia sp.
GCGGCGCTTCAATACGATCGGATCGATCAGCTACGACCACCCGGACCCATCGATTTTCCTCGTGCTGCAAGCGCCGAGCGACACACCGGGTGTCGATACGCTCGACTTCGTGATTTTTCCGCCGCGCTGGCTTGCGGCCGAGGACACGTTCCGCCCGCCATGGTTTCACCGCAATGTGGCGAGCGAATTCATGGGCCTCGTGCACGGCGTCTACGATGCCAAGGCCGAAGGCTTCGTGCCCGGCGGTGCGAGCCTGCACAACTGCATGTCGGGGCACGGCCCCGATGCCGATACATTCGAGAAGGCGTCGCATGGCGACACGTCGACGCCGCGTAAGGTCGGCGACACGATGGCGTTCATGTTCGAAACCCGTACGCTGATCAGGCCGACGCGCTTTGCGCTCGAAACTGCGCAATTGCAGGCGCATTACTACGCGTGCTGGCAAGGTCTCAACAAGCATTTCGACCCGCAACAGCGATGACGTTTGTGCGCCGGGCGCGCCGCTACCCGACGCTATCCGGCGAGCGGCACCCGCTGCGCGCGCCGCTCGATCGACACCGACCACACCGTCAACGCGACCGCGCCTGCCGCGGTCGCCACGCCGACCCACGGCAGCGAGGTCAGCGGCGCTCCCGCGCCGATCGCCATGCCGCCTAGCCATGCGCCTGTCGCATTGCCGAGATTGAAGGCCCCCTGGTTCAGCGTCGACGCGAGATTCGGCGCATGACTTGCGCGATCGACAATCAGCATCTGCAGCGGCGGCACGATCGCAAAAGCCAGTACGCCCCAGATGAACACGGTGACAAGCGCGGGAACGGCCGCATGCATCGTCGCGGCGAAGACCGTCAGGATCACTACGATGGCCAGCAGAAACGACAGCAGCGATTGCACCGGCCGCCAGTCGGCGAGCTTGCCGCCGAGCGTGCTGCCGACGGTCAGCCCGAGACCGAACAGCAACAGCACGAGCGTGACCGCATGCGGCGTGAACCCGGTGACGTCTTCGAGAATCGGCGTGATGTACGTGAAGGTCGAGAACAGACTGGCCGACGCCAGCACGCTCGTGCCGAGCACCATCAACACCTGCGGATTCTTCAGCACCTTGAATTCATGGATGAGGCTCGCCTTCTGCATAGCGATGCGCGACGGCAGGCAGACCGCGAGCGCGGCGGCGGCGAGCACGCCGATGCCGGTCACGGCCCAGAAGGTGGAGCGCCAGCCGACCGCCTGGCCGAGCGCCGTGCCGAGCGGCACGCCGAGCACGTTGGCGAGCGTGAGGCCGGTGAACATCAGCGCAATGGCCTGCGCGCGCCGGTTCGGCGCAACGAGGCCCGCGGCGACCACCGAGCCGATGCCGAAGAACGCGCCGTGACAGAACGCGGTGACGATGCGCGCGACCATCAGCACGGCGTAGGTTGGCGCGATTGCGCACAGCAGGTTGCCGACGATGAACACGCCGATCAGGCTCATCAGCGCTTTCTTGCGCGGCATGTTGGCCACCGCGATCGCGACGATCGGCGCGCCGATCGTGACGCCGAGCGCATAGGCCGACACAAGCATCCCGGCGGCCGGAATCGACACCGCGAGGTCGCGTGCGACGTCGGGCAGCAGCCCCATGATCACGAATTCAGTAGTCCCGATGCCGAAGGCGGCAACGGCAAGAGCAAGCAGGGGCAAAGGCATGATAAGGACTTTGGCGCGGCAGGCGCGCGCCTTCGAATAAAGGGCGCAAGCGCCTGCGAGGGTAAATCAGTAGGTGATTGTACCTAAGCCGAATTAGCGTGTAGGGTGAAGGTTCTTGAGTGTTGTTTTTCGCCGATTTGCGCGGCGCATGCACGCCGCATTCGCTTCAAAGCGGCGGAACGCGGTGGACAGTGCATCGGCGGTGGGACGATCGACAGCATTGCGGCATGCTGGCAGTTCCAGCACGATGGTTGCGACTGCATCGATCGCCTCGACCGTTTCGATCCGCACGTGATCGCCGAATGTTTGCAGGGCCATCGCTTTCTCCCGACGGATGACGCGGCACGTATCAGGCGCTTGCGCGAAAAACCACACGCCTACGCCGAAACCGCTTGCGTTGCTGACACGTCGTTTTCACAATCGACTCGTAGCGTAACTTCCTTCTAACGTGCTGACGCAACCGCGCCGGCACGCCGGGGAAATCCACTGTCCGCACCCATGCCATTGCCGTCGATGTCGAATACCGTACTACCTGCTTGCGGGCCCGTGTGGATCGTCCCGCTTCACGATCACTCCTGGTATGACCATGTGCGTCTGAAGCGCGTTTTCGCGACGGACGGAACCCGTCATGAAGTCGTGTTGATCGATGTGCGCAAGCTGATGCTTTGCGCAGACCGCGACGACACCGACTATGTGTTGCGTCCCGTCCAGGAATGGCACATAGGCAAGGTGCGCGGAATCCGCGAATTTCTCGATCCGGACAATGTGCGGACCCCGGAAATGCCCTATGTGACGGTGACGGCGCGCCGCGCGGCGGGCCTTTTCGGCTGGTTCGGTCTCGAGCACGAAGGCGTGGTGGCGTTTCGCAACGGCCAGCATCGCGCGCGCTATCTGGCTTCGGCCGGCGCGCGCTGGTTTCCGGTCGAAGTGCATGAGCGCGAGGCTGCGCTGCTGCGGCAGTTCTGCGGCGCCCCCGACGATGCGCGCACCGCGCTGCGGCCCAGCATGATCGACGCGTTCGACGCCGACCATGACGAGTCCGGCGACCACGACGACCCCGGCGACCGCGGCCTCCGCAATCCTTCCTAACCGCGCGTGCGCGCAGGCGCGAGGAGGTTGCGCGGCGTGCCGTCGCGCCACGCGCCGACGTTGCCGAGCGTGGTCTGCGCGATCTCGTTCATCGCCTCGCGCGTGAAGAACGCCTGGTGTGCGGTGACGATCACGTTCGGAAACATCAGCAGGCGCGCGAGCACATCGTCTTGCAGCGGCAGGTTCGAATGATCTTCGAAAAACAGGCCGCTTTCCTCTTCGTACACGTCTAGGCCGAGATGGCCGAGCTGCCCGCTCTTCAATGCGCCGACCAGCGCATTGCTTTCGACGAGGCCGCCGCGCCCGATGTTGATCAGCATCGCGCCCCGCTTCATTTTAGCGAGCGCGTGGCGGTCGATCAGATGGTGCGTCGCGGGCAGCAGCGGGCAATGCAGGCTGACGATGTCCGCGCTTGCCAACAGCGTGTCGAGCGGCAGGTAGCGCGCGCCGAGCGCGAGCAGGTCGGCGGCGGGCGGGCCGGGGTCGTAGGCGGCGATCTGCATGCCGAAGCCCGCCATGATCCGGCCGAACGCGCGCCCGATCGCGCCGGTGCCCACTACGCCGACGGTCTTGCCGTGCAGGTCGAAACCGAGCAGCCCATGCAGCGAGAAATCGCCTTCGCGCGTGCGCGCGGCGGCGCGCGGCAGACGCCGGTTCAGCGCAAGGATCAGGCCGGCCGCGTGTTCCGCGACCGCATGCGGCGAATAGGCCGGCACGCGCACGACGGTGACGCCGAGCCGCTGCGCCGCGGCAAGATCGACATGATTAAAACCCGCCGAGCGCAGCGCGACAAGCTGCGTGCCGCCGTCGCGCAGACGCTCGAGCACGGCAGCGTCGACCGTATCGTTGACGAACGGGCATACGACCTGGAAGCCGTGCGCAAGAATCGCCGTTTCCGCGTCGAGGTGCGACTCCTGGAAGTGCAGGTCGTAATGGAATGACGCGTTGGCTTCGTTGAAGGTGTCGCGGTCGTACTGGCGGCTGCTGAACAGGATCATGCGCATTGACGTTTCCCCGTAAATCGAGTGCCGGCACGCGTCTCACTGAGCGTTATGCATGCCGGACAGCGTGCAGGTCCGGCAGTATCGCATCCTGCGGCGCCGGGCCGGCGGGCCTGCCCGGCTCAGCCGAGCGCTCGCAGCCGGCGTGCCGCAACGTGTAGTCGACGAACGCGCGTGTCTTCGCAGGCAAATGCTGGCGGCGCGGATAGACGAGCGAAATCTGCGTTTGCGGATCGTCGATCGTG
>DASXXR010000347.1:0-1860 GCA_036502945.1 Paraburkholderia sp.
CATACGGGTGAGTCTTTTTTGAGTATGATCAAGAGACTCAAATGCAGGAGTCCTGTCATGTCTCACGTCGCTGATTCAGCGCAGTCTTCACACACGCCCGCCTCCGCATCGAACGCTCCCTCGCCTGCTTCCCGCCTTGCCTCGCTCCCTTGGGTCACCCGTCTCGTGTCGATGGACACGGTCAGCCGAAATCCGAATCTCGGTCTGATCGAAACGGTGCGCGACGAACTGCGCGCGCTCGGGATCGCTTCTACGCTCACACACGACGAAAGCGGCAAATGGGCCAATCTGTTCGCGACGATTCCCGCGCACGACGGCGAGACCAACGGCGGCGTGGTGCTGTCGGGCCATACGGATGTCGTGCCCGTAGACGGTCAGCAATGGGACAGCGATCCGTTCAAGCCGGAGATTCGCGGCAACAAGCTGTATGGCCGCGGCACTTGCGACATGAAAGGCTTCATCGGCGCGGCGCTGGCGCTCGTGCCCGACATGCAGCGCACGAAGCTCGCCAAACCGATTCACTTCGCGCTATCGTTCGACGAAGAAGTGGGTTGCGCGGGCGCCCCGCTGCTGATCGCCGACCTGATGAAGCGCGGCGTGAAGCCGGACGGCTGCATCGTCGGCGAGCCGACCAGCATGCGCCCCGTCGTGGCGCACAAAGGCATCAACGCATACCAGTGCTGCGTGCGCGGCCAGGCGGCGCATTCGTCACTCACGCCGAAGGGCTTGAACGCAATCGAATACGCCGCGCGCCTGATCTGCTACATCCGCGACATGGCCGATCAGTTCCGCGCGCAAGGCCCGTTCGACGAACTGTACGACGTGCCCTTCAGCACCGCGCAAACCAGCACGATCAGCGGCGGCAATGCGCTCAACACGGTGCCGGCCGAATGCAAATTCCAGTTCGAATTCCGCAATCTGCCCACGCTCGATCCCGAGCCGATCTTCGCGCGCATCGATCAATACGCGCGTGAAACGCTGCTGCCGAAAATGTTGCGCGAGCATCCGTCGGCGGCCATCGAGATGACGAAGATCGCCGCGGCGCCCGGACTCGATTCGTCTGAACAAGCCGCGATCACGCAGCTCGTGCGCGCGCTGACCGCCGATCAGGACAAACGCAAGGTCGCCTACGGCACCGAAGCGGGGCTGTTTTCGCTGGCGGGGATTCCGAGCATCGTGTGCGGCCCCGGCGACATCCAGCAGGCGCACAAGGCCAACGAGTTCGTCGAGTTGGACCAGTTGGTGGCGTGCGAGCGCTTCCTGCAGAAGTTCATTCACAGCATGTCAGTCGGGGCGCACGCACACTGAAACTGGGCGCAGCAAAACCGCTCTTAAACATATCGAGGACACCACGCTCCCGCCATGTCAACCGCCACGCAGCACACCGACCACACGATCGACGGCGAGCCGATCCCCACCCTGGACGACATCGCCACACAGCATTTTGCGTTGACGCCGTGGGTCATGCGAACGCCGGTGTTCGACCGGCTCGACTTTTCATCGCTGGAACGCACGGTGGTGAATTTCAAGTTCGAACTGCTGCAGGCGGGCGGCAGCTTCAAGGCGCGCGGCGCGTTCACGAACCTGCTCGCGCTCGACGAAACCCAACGCAGCGCAGGCGTCACCTGTGTGTCGGGCGGCAATCATGCGGTGGCGCTCGCCTATGCGGCCATGCGTCTGGGCATCAGCGCCAAGGTCGTGCTGTTTCGCGCGGCCAATCCGGCGCGCGTCGCGTTGTGCCGGCAGTATCGCGCCGACATCGTGTACGCGGAAGACATTGCCGAAGCGTTCGAACTGGTGCGCCGTATCGAGGCCGAAGAAGGCCGGTATTTTGTGCATCCGTTCAACGGTTATCGCACG
>DASXXR010000348.1:0-4946 GCA_036502945.1 Paraburkholderia sp.
CGGACCGGCGCAACAACGCATCGCGTTGCGCCGGTCCGCCTTGCTGTATGGCGCGTCGGCGGGTTTCATCCTGATCGCCGTGGCGGCAGTATGCACGGCGCTCTTTCCCCACATGGCGCCAGCGCAGCTTGCCGTTGCCGCCCTGGCCACGCTCGGTGTGCTGTGCGCGGCGCTGGTGCGTGACGAGCGCAGCCGCCCCGCGTCGCTTAAAAGCGGGCCGGATGGCCTGTCGGTGTGGAACCGCGCCGGCGAACCGATCGTGCAGGGCCGCGTGGTCGGCTGCGCGCAATGGAGTGGCTGGCTGCTGGCGTTGGCGCTTGTAAGCGACAATGGCCGCTCCCGTACGCTGCTGATCGCTGCCGACATGCTGCCCGCCGACCTTTTCCGTGAACTGGCGGTACAGGCCCGGCGCGCCGCGCAAGGGTGATGTAACGACTGTAACCGCCGTTACTGCTGTAACGTGATGGGATGAAGGGGACGCTACAATGGTTCTCCCGCGGGCTCCTAGTTAACGGATTTATCAGGTGAGCGAAAAAGAAATTGATCAGGTGCTGGTCGAGCGCGTGCAGAACGGCGACAAGGCCGCGTTCGAGCTTCTGGTCACGAAATACCACCGCAAGATCCTCCGGCTGATCTCGCGCCTCGTGCGGGATCCCGCCGAGGTCGAAGATGTTGCCCAGGACGCGTTCATCAAGGCGTATCGGGCGTTACCCCAATTCCGCGGCGAATCGGCGTTTTATACGTGGTTGTACCGGATTGCCGTGAATACGGCGAAGAACTACCTTGCGACTCAAGGCCGGCGCGCGCCGACTTCTACCGAAGCCGACGCCGAAGAAGCTGAAACTTTCTCGGATGCCGACCAACTAAGGGATATCAACACGCCCGAGTCGATGTTGATGAGCAAGCAGATCGCAGAGACGGTCAATGCTGCGATGGCGGTTTTACCGGAAGAACTGCGCACCGCCATTACTCTTCGTGAAATCGAGGGTTTGAGTTACGAGGAAATCGCCGAAATGATGGGATGCCCGATCGGCACCGTCAGATCGAGAATTTTCCGCGCTCGCGAAGCCATTGCGGCAAAATTGCGTCCGTTGCTTGACACACCCGAAGGGAAACGCTGGTAATCGACATGGGTCGAAGCTATCCGGCGCCCTCGCGGGGCAGCGGTGCAATATCTGGGTTAGGTGGTGTCACTACAGGGTGTATGCAAGATGGGGAGCATCATGGGGTCGGTTTCGGTGCCAACGCAATCAAACTCGCAAGCCAATGCGCAAACGGGCTCGCGAGGCGAACGGCTGTCAGCTTTCGTCGACGGGGAACTGCACGGCGAAGGGCAGCCGAATACATTTATCGCCGGGCTGGATCACGAAGATCGTGCAGCGTGGTCGTGCTATCACCTGATCGGCGACGCGTTGCGTTCCGACGATCTGGCGGTCAATCCTGCGGCCAGCCACGCGTTCCTGCGCGGCTTCGCGGCGCGTTTCGACAGTGAGCCGCATGTGCTCGCGCCTGCTTCAATGTCTGCCGCGCGGCGCTTGCTCGCACTGCGCAACCGGGTCGTGCCGGCGTTTGCCGTGGCGGCCGCGGCGGCCACGCTGACGTGGATCGTCGTGCCACAATTGCAAGGCGTGAATACCGCCGGCGCGCCAGGCATGACGCAAGTTGCGTCTGTGGGTGCGAGCGGCGATCCGCTGCGGCGTGTCGCGGTAGCGTCGATGCCGGCAGCAACGCTCCAGCCGGCGGTGCAGGACGCGAACATCATCCGCGACGCCAGTCTCGATCAATATCTGGAAGCCCATCAGCAGTTCGCGCAGCAGCCTGTGATGGCCGGTTCGATGCCGCTAATTCGTGCTGCCGCGGTGACTACGCAAGGCCAATAGTCTGATGCAGACTCTGCGGTTCGATAAAACGACAATCTGGGGACGGCTGCCGGCATTTCTGTTCTGTGCAGCCGTATTGCTATTCACGACGCCGCGCGTGTTCGCGCAGGACGATTCATCCGCCCGTCATACAGCGGCTGAGTTGCTCAATCGCATCCATCAGGCCGCGCAACAACAGAACTACGAGGGCGCGTTCGTCTATCAGCGCGGCACGTTCGTCCAGACGTCGCGGATCTCGCATTACGCGACGCGCAACGACGGCGAATTCGAGCAGCTCGAAAGCCTCGACGGCAAACCGCGAAAAATGCTCCGCCACAACGACGAGCTATACACGTTCGTTCCTGAGCGGCATTTGTGCGTCGTCGAAAAACGGCAGAACAAGGATTCGTTCCCAGCCTTGCTGTCGGCGAGCAGCGACGACGTGCTGTCGGTCTATGAGCCGAAGCTGCTGGGTCGCGACCGCGTGGCGGGCCTCGACGCCGACGTGATCGAACTCGATCCGAAAGATGCGTATCGTTACGCGTACAAGCTGTGGGCCGACACGAAAACCGGGCTGCTGCTGCGCGCGCAGACGCTCGATCCGAACGGCCAGGTGCTGGAGCAACTGTCGTTCTCGCAGATCCGCATCGGCGTGCCGGTCGACAAGGCGCCGATTGCGAGCGGCATTCGCAATACCGCGGGCTGGACGGTGGTGCGTCCGCCGGTCGAACCGGTGGACATGGAAGCGCAGGGTTGGCAGATCACGCCGAACGTAGCGGGATTCAGAAAGATTCGGGAGTTGCGCCGTCCGATGGCGGCGCACGACCCGGGCAATCCGCCGATCCCGGTCGATCAGGTCGTGTTCTCCGACGGCCTTGCGGCGATATCGATCTTTGTGGAGCCGGTCGAAAAAAATACGCGCAAGGAAGGCGCGGGCAACAGCGGCGCGACACACGTGCTTGTCAAGCGCCAAGGCGATTTCTGGATTACCCTGCTCGGGGAAGTGCCCCAGGCCACGTTGCAGCAGTTCGCGTCTGCCATAGAATATAAGGCTTCCAGGTAATCCATCGGTTTACTACGACATGACGATAATCTCGGTGCGCAAATTCTTCGCGACCGCGTTGATAGTGGCGTGTCTGCCGCTCTTGCCGCACACGGCTTCGGCGGCTCCCGCAGCCAGCCTTCCTGATTTCACCGATCTCGTCGACAAGGTCGGGCCCGCGGTCGTGAACATCCGCACCACGGCGCGCGTGTCGAACAGCCCGCGCGGTCTGCCGCCGGGTCTCGACGACGGCGACATGTCGGAGTTTTTCCGGCGCTTCTTCGGCATTCCGCTGCCGCAGTCGCCGCAGACACCGTCGCAGCCGGGTGCGCCGCGGGGCGGCAATAACGACGGCGGCCAGGGCGGCGGCAGTCAGGGCGGCGATTCGCAGCAGCAACCGGACAACAGCGATTCCGAAACGAATAGCGGCGTCGGTTCCGGCTTCATCCTGTCGTCTGACGGTTACGTGATGACCAACGCGCACGTGATCGACGACGCCGACACGATCTACGTGACGCTCACCGACAAACGCGAATTCAAGGCGAAGCTGATCGGCGTCGACGAGCGCACCGACGTCGCGGTCGTCAAGATCAGCGCATCGAATCTGCCGACCGTGACGATCGGCGATTCGAACAAGGTGCGCGTCGGCGAGTGGGTGGTCGCGATCGGCTCGCCGTTCGGGCTCGAGAACACGGTGACGGCGGGCATCGTCAGTGCGAAGGGCCGCGACACCGGCGATTATCTGCCGTTCATCCAGACCGACGTAGCGGTCAATCCGGGCAACTCGGGCGGCCCGCTCATCAATATGCAAGGCGAGGTGATTGGCATCAACTCGCAGATCTACAGCCGCACCGGCGGTTTCATGGGCATTTCGTTCGCGATTCCGATCGACGAGGCGATGCGCGTGGCCGATCAGCTGAAGACGTCGGGCAAGGTCGTGCGCGGCCGCATCGCCGTCGCGATCGGCGAAGTGACGAAGGACGTCGCCGATTCGCTCGGTTTGCCGAAGGCGCAAGGCGCACTCGTCAGCAGCGTCGAGCCGGGCGGACCGGCCGACAAGGCCGGCGTGCAGCCGGGCGACATCATCCTGAAGTTCAACGGCCATTCGGTCGATACCGCGACCGACCTGCCGCGCATGGTCGGCGACACGAAGCCGGGCACGAAGGCGACGATCACCGTCTGGCGCAAGGGTCAGACGCGCGACCTGCCGGTCACGATCGCCGAAATGCAGCCGGACAAGACGGCGAAAGCCGATCAGAAGAAGACGCCGGCGCCGAAGCAGCGCGCGTCGAATGCGCTCGGCATCGTGGCAAGCGACATCCCGGCCGATCAGTTGAAGGCGCTGAAGCTGCGCAATGGCGTTCAGGTCGACGCCGCAGACGGGCCGGCCGCGCGCGTCGGCCTGCAGAAAGGCGACATCATCATGCGGATCGGCGACACCGACATCACAAGCGCAAAGCAGTTCGACGAAGTTACCGCGCATCTCGACCCGCAGAAAATGGTCGCGCTGCTCGTGCGGCGCGGCGACAACACGCAGTTCGTGCCGATCCGCCCGCGCTCGTCCGCGCAGAAATGACGACGGCGGCATCGCTCACGCTCTATGGGCGCGCGTGGTGCCATCTGTGCGACGACATGCGCGCCGCGCTCGAGCCGCTTCTCGCCGAGTACGGCGCGCGCGTCGAAGTGATCGACATCGACGCCGATCCGATCCTCGAAGCGCGTTACAACGAATGGGTGCCGGTGCTGGTATGCGAGGGCGCCGAACTATGCCGCTTTCACCTTGACGAAGCGCGCGTGCGCGCCGCGCTTGGCCCGCCTTCACGTTGATTGACGCGGCCGTCGATGCAGGTGCCGCGCGGAATGAAAGGCCCGAATGCGAGCGGCATCCAGGCCCGCGAGCAAAAGCCGCATGCGTTCGCCGCATTTCATGCGCAGCACCTGCAAATCCGCCGTGCGAACCCCTTTTCAGCTAAAATAGGCGGGTTTTTCACTTAATTTACAAGGCGTGCTCTGCGATCGTCCGGGCGCGCCTTTTTCGCTTGATC
>DASXXR010000349.1:0-2379 GCA_036502945.1 Paraburkholderia sp.
TCTTCGGTCGACATCCGCGCCGCGAGTTCGCCCGCGATCACCGACAGATCCACCGGCTCCGGCATCCGCTGCACCGGACGCGCGTAATCGAGGAAGCGGCCGATGATCATGTCCATTTGCTCGATGTCGTCGATCATCGCGTCTTTGGTGCTCTGGTCGGACGGGCTCATTTCGGTTTCCAGCCGCAGCCGCGCAAGCGGCGTGCGCAGGTCGTGCGAAATGCCGGCCAGCATCAGCGCGCGGTCCGCTTCGAGCTGCTCGAGGTCCTGCACCATCTGGTTGAAGCTTCGATTGGTTTCGGCGGCAACGCCCATCCCGCGTTCCGGCAGCGGCTCCGGCGACTGCCCCGAGCCCACCTTGCGCGCGGCCATTGCCAGCCGCGCAAAAGGCCGGTTCACGAGACTCGTGATGAACGCCGCGCCGAACAGCGACAGCGCGAGCGCAAATACGCCCCAGCCGGCCCATTGCAGGCCGGTGACGTTGTCGAGCTGATCGCGGTCGAGTGCGACCCAGTAGTCGTCGTCGTCGATCTTGAAGCTGATCCACACGCCGGGAATGTCGTTGACCGATTGCGCGATGATCGTGTCGTCGCCGAGGCGCCCGCGGATGTCGTGTTCGATCAGCCGGTTCAGCGATTCGTCGGGTTGCAGCCGGTATTTGTCGGTGGTCTCGCGCGGATAGACGCGCACGCCTTCATTGCTTTCCAGATCCTGCAGCAGCGCGCGACGCAAGTCCGGATCGGAATAGAGCAGGGCGGTGCGCGTGAGCTTCACGATCGCGACCAGCTGTAGCGCGACGCGCTGCGCGCGCGGCTCGCGCTCGATCACCCGGAAGCTCTGGAACCATGCGGCGAGGCTGACCGCGATCAACAGCGCGATCAGGAAAAAGGTCCGCCAGAAGAGGCCGCCGAACGCGAGCGTCAGGAAGCGCCGGTCGATCCGCATGCGACCTTCTTATAGGGAAACAAACAACATGCAGCGAGCAGATTCAGGCTGCACCGTCAGGGATGAACACGTAACCGAGACCCCAGACGGTCTGGATGAAACGGGGGCTGCCGGGATCAGGCTCGATCAGCTTGCGCAGACGCGAAATCTGCACGTCGAGGCTGCGGTCGAACACCTCATATTCACGGCCGCGCGCCAGTTCCATCAGCTTTTCGCGCGACAGCGGCTGACGCGGATGGCGGGCGAAGACCTTCAATACCGAGAATTCGCCGGTGGTAAGCGGAATTTCCTGGCCGGCTTTCGTCAACGTGCGGGTGGCCAGATTCAGCGCGAATTCGCCGAACTCGAAGACCTCCGACGTTTCGGACGGCGCACCCGGAAGTTCGGACGGCGACTGGCGACGCAGCACGGCGTGAATGCGCGCAACCAGTTCACGAGGATTGAAGGGTTTCGGCAGATAATCGTCCGCGCCCATTTCAAGCCCAACGATGCGGTCGACGTCTTCGCCTTTCGCCGTCAGCATGATGATCGGCGTGCGATCATTGCTGCCGCGCAGGCGCCGGCAGATGGAGAGCCCGTCCTCGCCCGGCAGCATCAGGTCGAGCACCAGCAGGTCGAAACGTTCGCGAACCCAAAGCTTGTTCATCGACGGCGCGTTTTCGGCGACGTAGACGTTAAAGCCCTGCTCGCCGAGGTAGCGGCGCAACAGATCGCGCAGGCGGGGATCGTCGTCGACGACGAGGATTTTCGAAGGGTTTTTGGTTTCCATGCTCGGCATCTTAGCGCGATTACAAAGGGGTGCGCGTTTGCACCATTTATCAAGTAACAGTCAGTTACAAAATTTACCCGGCATGTGGCACGGCGTAAAGCGTGCGCGCTTACACTCCTTTACTGTCTGCGCCAGTTCGGTAGATACTTCACACGACCAAAGCTCTCGCGCCGGTTTTTGCCGGAACCACCACACGCATTTGAGGTACCCGGTTGCAGCGTCACGAAGGGAAAAAAATGAAGGGAGGGGTGTGGCCGAACGTGCGGCTGAGTGTGATCGCGCTGGCAGTGGCGGCCACGTTCGCAGGCGCGTTAAGTCCGCCCGCTGCGGCTGCCCAGCCGCAGTCTCAACCTCCCGCTCAGCTTCCCACTCAGTTGCCCTCTCAGCCTGCCGCGACCGATCGCGCCGCTACCCCTCGCCCCGCTTCGCATCCTCGTTCCCGCACGCCCCGCGCACCCCGTAGTCCGAACGCCGACGCGCCCGCGTCCGACGTGATCGTCCGTACTGCCGTACCCCCCGATCTCGACCAGCGCCGTCGCGATGGCCATATGACACCGGAGGAACGGCGTTTGTTGCGGCAGCATATTGAAGACGCCGTCCGCGAGCTTTATAAGCGCTAGATTGCACGTTTGATCGTCGATGCGTTCGATGCGCGCGCAACGGGCT
>DASXXR010000350.1:0-42194 GCA_036502945.1 Paraburkholderia sp.
GGCGTATCCGTCAGCGGGTCGTAACACCAGAACGAATCCGGCAAGCGGATCGACTGTTCGCTGTAGTGTTCATCGGTTCCGGGCGGATCGAGCCACGCGTCGGTGAGCCGGTAGTCGATCGCGTCGACGCCGGTCGTCCCGGGGTACGCCAGCCATGCAATCTGGACCGGCGCCGGCTTGCGCGCGAACAGCAGTGGCCGCCCGTTGGACATGTGCATCGTCAGGTCCACCAGGATATCGATGCGGTCGTCGCGAATCCGTTGCGCGAGCTGCTCGTCGTCCAGTTCGCGAACGTCGCGCCAATGGTCGGCATAGCCTGTGATGCGGCGGGTCAGATGATCCGGCCGCTCGACACTCGCATAGCAGAAGATCTCAAAGTGAGTGTGATCGTGGTGCGACAACAGCGGGATCGTGAACAGCGTCTGGCAATGATTGCGAAAGTCCGGCGATACATAGCCGATGCGTAGGCGCCGCGCGAATGTGGCATCGTTGCCGTGCTGCGCATGCTTCGCAAGATAAGGCGCCTCATGCCGTGCGGACCAGCGGCGGCATTCGTCCAGCACCAGCCGGCCGTCTTCCGACTGGAAGAGCAACCCATACGCAAGGTTGCTGTGCGCGGCGACATTGTGCGGATCGCACGCCAGCGCTTGACGATAGCAGTCGATGCCCTCGTCGATGCATCCCTCGTCCTTCAACACCGTACCCAGATTGTTATGCGTGGCCGAGTGGTGCGGGTCGATGGCGAGCGCGATGCGCAAACGCGCTTCTGCTTCGTCCATGCGGCCCAGCGCGCGCATCAGCATCGCGGCATTGTTGTGCGCGGCCACGAAGTCCGGGCGCTGCCGGATCGCATGGTCAAACGCCTGCTCGGCGTGCGCGGCGTTGCCCAACTCCTTATAGACATTGCCGAGATTGTTGTACGCGTCTGCGTGGCCCGGCGCTAGCGCGAGCGCCTGCCGATACCGTTCAAGCGCTTCGTCGCGCCTGCCGAGCGCATGCAGCGCATTGCCGAGGTTGTATGCGGCCTCTGGAAAGCATGAATCGCCTTCGAGCACGCGCGTCATCAGTTCGGCGGATCCAGCGAAATCTCGCCGCTTGTACAACGCGACGCCCAGGTTAAGCGACGTGTGCGGCGAGTCCGGCGCGACACGTACGGCTTCCTCGAGCATCGCGATCGCTTCTTCCATCCGGCCGCTTGCCTCCAGCAGGGTGCCGAGATTCGTCAATGCGTTTGCATCGCTCGGCCGTATTGCGAGTGCCCGGCGATACGCGATCTCGGCAACGTCGAACGCCCGTTGTTGCCGATAACAGTTGCCGAGGTTGTTCAGCGCGTCGGTGTGCGCCGGTTCGAGCGCAAGCGAGGCGGTATAGGCTTCGATCGCGCCAGCGTGGTCCGCAACCGATTGCAGCGCTACGCCGAGCGCGAACAGCAGATCCGCAGAATGCGCATCGAATGCCAGCGCGCGACGGTACGCTCCGATGGCGCCCGCGAAGTTCCGCGCAGCGGCCAGGACCTGGCCGCGCGCAAAGTGCAGACGCGCATCGTGCGGCGCGTGCGCAAGCGCCTGATCGAGCCACCGCAGCGCGGCATCGTGCGAACCGCACTGCAATTCGAGCACGCCAAGACGCAACATGATGTTGGTGTCGTCGGGCTGGTGCGCGAGGAGGTCGTTGTACAAACCACGCGCGGTGTCGAAATCACCCGCGAGATGCCGTTCTTTCGCCCACGCCAGAGTTTGCTCGATCGTCATCGTGCGCTACCTGTATTCTCGTATCCTGGTTGCAAACGCAATGAAAGCACCGCGGCGATCGGGTTCGAAGCCACGCTGGAGGGGCAGTATAACGAACGGCGGACGAGCGTGAAATTGCGGTGCCTTTTTCAACAGCAGCACGGGCAATCGCTCACCGCATCATTGGCTTCCCGTCATCCACTTCTGGGCGTCGCTGCCGGCGCGCCTAGACGAATGTCCGAAATAGTCCGCCAGGAAATCGACAAACGCGACCACCTTGGCCGATACATTCATCCGCTCGCCATACACGGCAAAGACGTCGGCACTCGGCAACGACCAATCGGGCAACACGATGCGCAATGCCCCCGAGCGTAAATGCGACTGCACGTCCCACTCGGAGCGCATCAGCACGCCGTGACCGTCGAGTGCCCAGACCAGCGCCGTCTCGCCGTCATTGCTGCTTAGCGCGCCGCGCACCTTGATGGTTTCCTGCTTGCGGCCGCGGCTCATGTGCCACGTGCCATACGCCGCATCGTTCTCGCGCAGCACGATGCATTGGTGGCTGTGCAGATCGCGCGGCGTGACCGGCACGCCGGCCTTCTCGAGATACTCCGGCGAAGCGCATAAAAACCGCCGGTTCGGCGCAATCTTCCGTGCCACCAGACGCGAATCGGGCACCTGTCCAAACCAGATACCGACGTCATACGCCTGCTCCGCGAGATTGATCGAACGATCGGTCAACGTCAGTTGAACCTCGACCTCCGCATAGCGCCGCGCGAACGCCGACACCGCGGGCGCGATATGACGCCGCCCGAACCCGAACGTCGCATTCACGCGTAACAGGCCTTTCGGAATCGCGCGCGCGCTCGACACCATCCGGTCCAGTTCCTCGAATTCGATCAGCAGACGCGCACCGTGCGACAGATACAACTCGCCTTCCTGCGTGACGCTGATGCGCCGCGTGGTGCGATTCAGGAGCCGCACGCCGAGGCGCGCTTCCATCCGCGCAAGGCGCGCAGTCACCGCGGGCGGCGTGACGCCCAGCTCGCGCGCGAGCGCCGACAAGCTGCCGTGCTTGACGAGTTGCACGAAAAACGCCAGATCGGAGATCGAGTCCACTTATAAATTCAGATTAATAATAGATTAAAGAAGATTGCATTATATGCGCCGACCATCTCTATAGACTATCTCGGGTAATGAAGCTGTCCTCCCCGCTGTCGATGGCTTTTCAACATGGACAGCACCCAAAAGCCCCACAAAACGATCGGAGGAGATGTGCCCCGCACGTTGTATCAAAAGCTTGTCGAGTCGCACACGGTGGCGCGGCTAGACGCAGACCATGTCCTGCTTTACGCGGACCTGCACATCATGAATGAGTACACCAGCCCGCAGGCATTCAACGGCCTGGTCGAGCGCGGTGTCGGCGTGTTGCGCCCGGATCAGCAGATGAGCGTCGTCGATCACGTGATTCCGACGCGGCCCGATCCGGTCGGTAAGCGCGTGATCGTCGTCGATGCCGCCGCGCGCCAGGCGAGCAACTTCACCCGCAATTGCGAGCGTTACGGCATCAAGCTGTTCGACGTCAACGATCCGCTGCAAGGCATCGAACATGTGGTCGCGCCGGAATCGGGGTTGATCCGCCCCGGCATGGTGGTGCTGTGCGGCGACAGCCACACGACCACTTACGGCGCGTTCGGCGCGCTAGGCTTCGGCATCGGCACGTCGGAAATCGAACACGTGCTGGCCACGCAAACCCTCTCTTACCGCCTTGCGCAGACCATGCGCATTCACATCGACGGCTTGCTGCCCGCCGGCACCACCGCGAAAGATCTCGTGCTGTGCCTGATCGCGAAGATCAGTGCACAAGGCGCGCGCGGCTACGCGGTCGAATACACCGGCGAAGCGATTCGCGCGCTCAGCATCGAAGCGCGGATGACGTTGTGCAACATGACCGTCGAAGCCGGCGCCCGCGCGGTGCTGGTCGAGCCGGACGACAAGACCTTTGCCTATTTACGCGCGCATCGCGGCAACCTGAGCGAAGCGCAGATGGAAGCAGCGATCACCGTGTGGCGCACGCTGCGCTCGGACGCGGACGCGACATACGACAGCGAAATCACGCTCTCCGCTGCGGAAGTGGCGCCGTATGTCACGTGGGGCACGAGCCCCGATCAGGCGATTCCGGTCGACGGCCGCATTCCCGCGCCGGCCGACGGCGCGAATCACATCGAAAGCGCGGCGACTGCCCGCGCACTCGCCTACACCGGTCTCGCGCCCGGCTCGCGCATCGAAGGCACGCCGATCGACCGCGTGTTCATCGGCTCGTGCACGAACGGCCGCATTGAAGACCTGCGCGCCGCCGCGGCGATGGTTCGCGACGGCATGCACGTCGCGCCGTCGGTGCGCGCGATGATCGTGCCAGGCTCCGGCGCCGTGCGGGCGCAGGCGGAAAAAGAAGGCCTGTCGGAGATCTTCATCAAGGCCGGCTTCGAATGGCGGCAACCGGGCTGCTCGATGTGCCTCGCGATGAACGACGACGTGCTGCGCCCCGGCGAACGCTGCGCATCGACCACCAACCGCAATTTCGAAGGACGCCAGGGCCGCGACAGCCGTACGCACCTGATGAGCCCTGCGATGGCAGCGGCCGCGGCAATCGCCGGCCGCATCACCGACATCCGCAACTGGGAGCACCACCATGCCTGATTTCTCGCGTATAGAAGGCGTGGCTGCGCCGCTTCCGATCGCCAACCTCGATACCGATCAGATCATGCCGAAGCAGTTCCTGCTCGGCACCGACAAATCCGGTCTCGCAGCGGGCCTGCTGTACGACCTGCGCTTTCTGCGGGACGGCGGCAAACGTCCCGATTTCGTGCTGAACACCCCTGCGTATGCCGATGCGCGCGTGCTGGTCGGCGGCCCGAATTTCGGCTGTGGGTCGAGCCGCGAACACGCGGTATGGGGCTTGCAGCAAGGCGGCATCGAAGCCGTGCTCGCGCCGAGCTACGGCGAAATTTTCTACTACAACGCCGCGAACAACCGCTTGCTCGCGATCGTTCTGCAACCCGCGCAGATCGACGAAATCACTGCTGAAGTCTCGAACCCGGCAACGAACCGCATGTCGATCGACGTCGCCGGGCAAGTCGTGCGCACGGCTTTGGGCCGCACGTACACGTTCCGGATGGATGCGCGTCACCGACAGATGTATCTGGACGGCCTCGACGTACTCGGCGCATCGCTGCAAATGCTGCCGCAGATCGAAGCCTTCGAAAAGCGGCATTGGGCCGAAAACCCGTGGGCGCGCGTGCTGCCGCTACCGCGAACAGCCTGACCCGACCCACGCCGCGCACCCTAACTACAACACATGGAGAACACCGCAATGAAACCCCTGATTGGCCTGATGCTGGGCGACGTCACCGGCATTGGTCCCGAACTGGTCGTCAAGCTGCTGTCGTCACCCGCGGCGCGCGAAAAAGCGAACGTCGTGATCATCGGCGACGAGCGCGTGCTCGAGCTCGGCATGAAGGACGCCGGTCAACGCATCCCGTACGCGAAGATCGCGCATGTCAAGGATGCGGTGCACAACGCCGCAGCCGTGCCGTTCATCGACCTGCACAACATCGACCCGGCGCTCTACGCTCGGGGCGAGTTGAACGCCGAATCCGGCCGTCTCACCGGCGAAACGCTGAAGATCATGACGGACCTCGCGCTTGCCGGCGAACTGGACGGCATCTGCTTCGCGCCGCTGAACAAGGCCGCGCTGCATCGCGGCGGCTGGAACTATCACGACGAGCACCAGATGTTCGCCGCATGGACGAAGCACGAAGGCTACTTCGGCGAAGTCAACATCATTCCGCAATTCTCGACCTTCCGCGTGACGTCGCACGTCGCGTTGCGCCAGGCGGTCGACATGGTCCAGCCGGATCGCATCGAAGGGGCGCTGGTGCTCGCGCACGACACGATGCGCGCATTCGGCAAGAGCTCGCCGCGCATCGGCGTGGCCGCGCTCAATCCGCACGGCGGCGAGAACGGCCTGTTCGGCGACGAGGAAATCAAGATCATCCGTCCGACGCTCGAAGCGTTGCGCGCGAAAGGCCTGACGAGCGAAGGCCCGTTCCCGTCCGACACGGTCTTCATCAAGGCGCGCCGCGGCGACTTCGATGCGGTCGTGATCATGTACCACGACCAGGGACAAATCGCGACCAAGCTGCTCGGCTTCTCGCAAGGCGTCACGCTGACCGGCGGGCTCAAGACCGTCTACGCCACGCCGGCGCACGGCGTCGCCTACGACATCGTCGGTGAGGGCACGGCGGATGTCGGTGCGATGAGCGCCGCGTTCGACGTCGCGACCCGCAACGCGGCAGCACGCAAGACAGCGCGCGAAGCACTCGCGCACTAAGAACGGCATCGATAACACGCTGCGCGGCCTGGAGCCGGCTGGAGCAGCACGCCTGTACATAACGAACACGCATTGCCAAAGAGGTCTGCCATGTTTGAGAATTTCACCAGGACGACGATCAAGACAAGCGGGGCCGAGATCGTGACGGTCAAAGGCGGCGAAGGTCCGCCGCTGTTGCTGATGCACGGCAACCCGTTCAACCATGTGACGTGGCACAAGATCGCCCCGCGTCTCGCGAAGGAATTCACGGTTGTCTGCACTGATCTGCGCGGTTACGGCGACAGCTCGAAGCCGCCTGGCGGCGGGGATCACTCGGACTACTCGTTTCGCGCGATGGCGCAGGACCAGGTCGAAGTGATGGAAACGCTAGGCTTCAGGCAGTTTTATGCAGCCGGCCACGATCGCGGTGCGCGGGTGCTGCACCGGATGTGCCTCGACCATTCGCAGAAAGTGTTGAAGGCCGGCTTCATGGACATGCTGCCGCAGCATCACCTGCTCAACAACGTGACGCGCCAGTGGGGCAAGTTCTCGTGGCACTGGTTCTTCATGACCCAGGACTTCCCGACGCCGGAAAAGATGATGGGTGCGGACCCGGAGTTTTTCATCCGCCGCAAGCTATCGAAGACCGATCAGGGCACGAGCTTCTTCGACCCGCAAGCGCTGGCCGAATACATCCGCTGCATCAAGAACCCGGACGTGATTCACGCGATGTGCGAGGACTACCGCGCGACCTTCGGCATCGACCTCGACATGGACACTGCCGATTTCGACGCGGGCCGCAAGGTGAGCACGCCTGCGCTGATTCTGTGGGGCGCGAAGGGCGGCGTCGGACGCAATCACAACGCGGCGGAAGTGTGGAGCCGCTACGCGACCGATATCGTGCAGACGGCGACGGTGCCGTCAGGCCACTACCTGCAGGAAGAGTGCCCCGACGAGACGTATGAAGTGTTGAGCGGTTTCTTCCGGCAGTAACACCTCTGCAGTACCGCGCGCGTGCCGCCGGCCTCATTGGCCGCCGCGCCCGCGCGGCGCCGGATCGCTGGATAACAATGAATGGAGGAAGACATGTCGCCTTCGCAGCCGCAGCGAAGCCGGGCGAGGATCACGTTCGTCCTGCTTTGCATCATGGCATTCATCATGTACGTCGACCGGACCAATATGTCCGTCGCCGCGCCCGTGATGAGCAAGGAACTCGGTTTCAGCAACACCCATCTCGGCTTCGTCTTTTCCGCTTTCGCCCTCGCCTATAGCTGCTTCATGATTCCCGGCGGCTGGCACAGCGACCGCATCGGTTCCCGCAAAGGCTTGATGCTGTACGGCTCGCTATGGGCCATTGCGACGATCGTCACGGGCTTTGTCGGCAGCTTTATCGCGCTGCTGGTGGCGCGCTTCTTCGTGGGCGTCGGCGAGGCGCCGATCTATCCGACCGCCGCGCGGATGATCGCCCGCGTAATTCCCGAAGACCGCCGCGGCTCCGCGCAAGGCATCATGCATGCCACCGGCCGGATCGCCAACGCGCTCGCGCCGTTGATCGTGACCGGCCTCATCGTGATGTTCTCGTGGCGCCTCGCGTTCATCATTCTCGGCGCCGTCACGCTCGTCTATATGGCCGTGATGTATGTCAGCCTCAATGACGCGAAGCGCCATGTCGACACCGAAACCGGCACCACCCGCACCACCCGCACCACCGATACCACGCCGGCTCGCAAGCCGGTCGACTGGCCGGACATGATCCGGCGCGTCTGGCCCGCTACCGCCGCATGCTTCTGTCACGGCTGGGTGCTGTGGTTCTTCCTCAACTGGATTCCGTCGTTCTTCTCGCAACGCTACGGTCTGAAGCTCGAGCACAACGCCGTATTCTCGGCGCTCGTGCTGCTCGGCGGCTCGCTCGGCACCGCCGCCGGCGGCATGCTCACCGACTGGCGCTTCAAGCGCACCGGCAACCGCCTGCGCGCGCGCCGCGAAGTCATCATCTTCGGCTTTCTCGCGTCGATTCTCGGTTTGATCCCACTGCTCATCACGCACAACATCGCGATCAACGCGTTCAGTCTCGGCTTCGCGTTCTTCTGCTCGGAACTGGCGGATTCGCCGCTTTGGGTCGTCGGCACGGAGGTGTCGGTCGAACACTCGGCTACGTCCAGCGCGTGCACATTCACCGGCATGGCGCTGGCCGGTGCGGTGTCGCCGGTCGTCGTAGGCGTGCTGCTCGATGTATCGCACGACAACTGGGCGATTGCATTCGGCGCATCGATTGTCGTGTTGCTGCTGGGGCCGGTGTTCGCGATGCGCATCCGTCTCGACGACGACCAGCCGCCGCGCGAGGAATCCCTATCGCCACAGACGACGGTCGCGCTAGAGAACGGGCTCGGCTGAGCACGGCGGTGCCCGTTTCGGCGGGTATCGGGCATCGCCGCTGCTGTCGCGTCGCCGTCAAGCATCGATCGGCGCCGGCGCGATAGCGCTTGAACCCGCACTGCTGCACGACTGACCAGGACGAACTGTGCCGACGCATCGCGCGCCCGGCATGGGAGAGGCTTTGCCTGTGATTTTTGTTCGAGCGGCAAGCACCTCTGTTCCCGGCCATTACACATTGACTAAAACGAGTCAGGAGACGATTCAGATGAAGAAGCTAGCGATAGCGACCGGCCTCGGCATGTTTGCCGCGGCAGCCCATGCGCAAAGCAGCGTGACCTTATACGGCCTGCTGGATGCCGGTGTCAGCTATGTTAATCACGCGGCGACGCCGAGCGGCGGTTCGGCGAGCAAGGTCAAGCTCGATGACGGCGTGATCCAGGGCAACCGCTGGGGCATACGCGGCACCGAAGACCTGGGCGGCGGTCTGCGCGCGATCTTCGCGCTCGAAGGCGGCTTGAGCGTCGCGAACGGCACCGCGTCGCAGGGCGGCGCGCTGTTCGGCCGGCAGGCGTTCGTCGGGCTGGCGAAGGAAGGCATCGGTTCGATCACGTTCGGCCGCCAGTATTCGCTGTCGACGGACTACGTTTCGAAATACGCGGCAGGCGGCCTCACAGTCGGCAACTACGCGTTCCATATCAACGACGTCGACCAGTTGACGTCGAGCCGGATCAACAACTCGGTGAAGTATGCGAGCGCGAACTTCGCGGGCCTGACGTTCGGCGCCTTGTACGGCTTTTCGAACCAGGCAGGTGCGTTCGCGGGCTCGCCGGCCTCGACTGACGACGGTGATGCGAATGCCGGT
The DNA here is from genome assembly GCA_036502945.1 of Paraburkholderia sp. Taxonomy (GTDB): domain Bacteria; phylum Pseudomonadota; class Gammaproteobacteria; order Burkholderiales; family Burkholderiaceae; genus Paraburkholderia. The sequence goes on from DASXXR010000350.1 coordinate 9,341, forward strand.
TCGTCGCGCACGATCAGCTTCGGCGCGAACTACGATCACGGGCCGTTCAGCGTCGGCGCTGCGTACACCGACATCCGTTTTCCAGGCACAGCGACGCCCGCCTTTCCGATCACGATCGCGAACGTCAACCCATTCGGCAACAAGGATCTGCGCACGATCGGCGCCGGCATGCGGTACGCGTTCGGTCCCGTGCTGGTGTTCGGCAACTGGACCAACACACGCTTCGAGAGCGTGACGAACCAGTCGTCCATCTTCAACAACTATGAAATCGACGGCAAGTACTCGGTGACGCCGGCGTTCGCGCTCGGGCTCGGCTACACGTATTCGCGGCTCGCCGGCGACGCGAACGGCCACTGGAATCAGGTCAATTCGATCGCCGATTACCTGTTGAGCAAGCGCACCGATGTGTACGCGCTCGTGATCTACCAGAGGGCGTCGGGCAGCAACAACGGTGTGCCGGTGCAGGCCGAAATCGGCTCGAGCTCGAGCTTCTTCGGCAATTCGGGCAACGGCGCGAACAATCAGCTGGCGTTCCGGATCGGGATGCGCACGCGCTTCTGATGGGGTTGTAGACGAGGGTCCGCGCGGGCGGACCCTCGTTGCTGCCGTTGTGAAAGGCGGAGGAACCGGCGAAAATTTCGTGTGAAAGCACGGGTGAGCGCTGCCCGCGGATCAACGCGGGCAGCAGGCGAAACGCCTATCCCATTCGGACGAGCGACTTGGCGGGCCGCGTGGCGTAAAATACGCGCTTTCCCGAACTTCTCGCCATCATGACGCTCGCCTCCACCCTCGAGATCATCGCCGAACTCAAAGCCGGCCGGATGGTGATTCTCGTCGACGAAGAAGACCGCGAAAACGAGGGCGACCTCGTCATTGCCGCGGAATTCGTCACGCCGGAAGCGATCAACTTCATGGCCCGCTACGGCCGTGGCCTGATCTGCCTTACGCTCACGCAGGAGCGCTGCAAGCAGCTGAACCTGCCGCTCATGACATACCGCAACGGCACGCAATACGGTACCGCGTTCACGGTCAGCATCGAAGCCGCCGAAGGCGTAACCACCGGCATCTCGGCAGCAGACCGCGCACGCACAATCGCGGCCGCCGTCGCGCATGATGCGCGCGCCGAACATATCGTGCAGCCGGGCCACGTGTTTCCGATCATGGCGCAGCCGGGCGGCGTGCTCGTGCGTGCCGGCCACACCGAAGCCGGCTGCGATTTCACCGCGCTCGCCGGCCTGACGCCCGCCGCTGTGATCTGCGAAGTCATCAAGGATGACGGCACGATGGCGCGCCTGCCCGACCTGCTCGATTTCGCGCGGGAACACGGGCTGAAGGTCGGCACGATCGCCGATCTGATTCACTACCGCAGCCGCACCGAATCGATTGTCGAGCGCGTCGCCGAACGCACGATGCACACCGCGCACGGCACGTTTCGCGCGGTCATGTACCTCGACCAGCCGAGCGGCCAGCCGCATATCGCGCTAGTGCGCGGCACGCCGACGCCGGAGCGCGATACGCCGGTGCGCGTGCACGAGCCGCTGTCGGTGCTGGATCTGCTGGAAGTCGGTTCATCCACCCATTCGTGGACGCTCGACGCCGCGATGAAGGAAATCGCGTCGCGCGATCTCGGCGTCGTCGTGCTGCTGAACTGCGGCGATTCAAAGGAACATCTCATCGACGTCTTCAACGCGTTCGACCAGAAAGACAAGGCGAACGCATTGAAGCGCCGGCCGGTCGACTTCAAGACCTATGGCATCGGCGCACAGATTCTGCGCGAACTCGGCGTCGGCAAGATGCAGGTGCTGTCGAACCCGCGCAAGCTGGGCAGCATGTCCGGCTACGGGCTCGAAGTCACCGGCTTTGTGTCGATGCCGGGCGGCGCGGCCGAAAAGCCGTGTCCGTAGTAGCAAAGTTGCCTCGCGCCTCGTGGATACTGCGCCCACCCTTTACCTCACGGACCTGATATGGAAATCGGACAATACCAACCGAATCTCGACGGCGACGGGCTGCGCATCGGCATCGTGCAGTCACGCTTTAACGAACCCGTCTGCAACGGCCTCGCCGATGCGTGCATCGAAGAGCTCGAACGCCTCGGCGTCACCGGCGAAGACGTGCTGCTCGTCACCGTGCCGGGCGCGCTGGAAATTCCGCTCGCGCTGCAAAAGCTCGCGGAAAGCGGCCAGTTCGACGCGTTGATCGCCGTCGGCGCGGTGATTCGCGGCGAAACGTATCACTTCGAGCTCGTGTCGAATGAGAACGGCGCCGGCATTACGCGCATCGGCCTCGATTTCGGCGTCCCGATCGCCAACGCGGTGCTGACCACCGAGACCGACGAACAGGCGGTCGCGCGGATGACCGAGAAGGGCCGCGACGCGGCGCGCGTCGCCGTCGAAATGGCGAATCTCGGCGTCGCGCTCGAACAGCTCGGCGGCGATGACGACGAAGAAGACGAAGACGAGGACGGCGAAGAGGAACGGGCATGAAGAGCGCTCGCCGACGTTCCCGCGAACTGGCCACGCAAGGGCTTTACCAGTGGCTGCTGTCGGGCGCGCCCGCCGGTGAGATCGACGCTCAACTGCGCGGCGCGCAGGGTTTCGACAAGGCCGATCACGAACATCTCGACGCACTGCTGCAAGGCGTGATTCGCGACGCCGACGCGCTGTCGGCCGACATCGCGCCGTGCCTCGACCGGCCGATCGATCAATTGTCGCCGGTCGAACGCGCGGTGCTGCTGGTCGCCGCGTTCGAGTTCAAGCAGCACCTCGACATTCCGTACCGCGTTGTGATCAATGAAGCTGTCGAACTCGCGAAGACGTTCGGCGGGGCCGATGGCTACAAGTATGTGAACGGCGTGCTGGACAAGCTGGCCGCGCAATTGCGCGCAGCGGAAACGCAAGCGGCGGAGCGCAAGCGCTGAGGCGCTTGCGGGCGCATCTCGCCGCGCATCTGGTTGCTCGTTTCAGGCACTGCTTGCTGCGACAAACGGGCTCTGGCTTCACACAGGGCCCGCTTGTGTTTTGAACTGGACGCATCGTATGAACAGCGTGACCGAACCCCTCATCAGGCTTGCCGCCCGCGTCGACGCCATCCAGCCGTTCTACGTGATGGAACTGGCCAAGGAAGCCGCGCTGCTGGAACGCGCCGGGCGCGACATCATCCACATGGGCATCGGCGAACCCGATTTCACTGCGCCGGAGCCCGTGCTCGAGGCCGCCGCGAGCGCGTTGCGGCGCGGCGTCACGCAGTACACAAACGCGCTTGGCCTGCATACGCTGCGTGAAGCAATCGCCGGGCACTACGCGCACGCGTATGGCGTCGACGTCGATCCGGGCCGGATCGTCGTGACCGCGGGCGCGTCGGCGGCGTTGTTGCTGGCGTGCGCGGCGCTCGTCGACCGCGACGACGAAGTGCTGATGCCCGACCCGTGCTATCCGTGCAACCGGCATTTCGTCGCCGCGATGGAAGGCAAGCCGGTGCTCGTGCCGAGCGGCCCGGCCGAACGTTTTCAACTGACCGCAGCCGACGTCGAGCGGCTCTGGAACACGCGCACGCGCGGCGTACTGCTTGCGTCGCCGTCCAATCCGACCGGCACGTCGATCCGGCCGGAAGAACTGAAGCGGATCGTCGAAGCGGTACGCGCGCGCGGCGGCTTCACGATCGTCGACGAGATCTATCAGGGCTTGAGCTACGACGCGCCGCCGGTTTCCGCGCTGTCGTTCGGCGACGATGTCATCACCGTCAACAGCTTCTCGAAATACTTCAACATGACCGGCTGGCGGCTCGGCTGGCTCGTCGTGCCGCCCTCGCTCGTCGACGCTTTCGAGAAGCTTTCGCAGAATCTCTTCATCTGTGCGTCCTCGCTCGCGCAGCACGCGGCGCTCGCGTGCTTCGAACCGGATACGCTCGCGATCTACGAATCGCGCCGGCTCGAATTCAAGCGTCGCCGGGACTTCATTGCGCCGGCGCTCGAAGCGATGGGCTTTTCAGTGCCGGTGATGCCCGATGGCGCGTTCTACGTGTACGCGGATTGCAGCAACGTGCCGCACCCGGCGGCCGGCGACAGCGCCGCGTTGACCACGGCGATGCTGCACGACGCCGGCGTCGTGCTTGTGCCGGGCATGGATTTCGGATCCGCCGCGCCGCAGGCGTATATCCGGCTGTCGTATGCGACGGCTTTCCCGAAGCTGGAAGAGGCAGTACAGCGGCTGCGCGGGCTGTTCGGCCGCTGATGCCGAGGTTGCAGGCGCACCGCAAAGCGCTAGGAAGACCCGTACCCCGTCAGTACCCGCCGGCCTCGCCGCATACCACAGTGGCGACAAAGTAGAAATCGGGCATTGGTAAATTTCGATACACCCCTCCAATAATCGAAATTTATTGCTATATTTCGAGTCAAGTTAACGGATTTCGAGCCAGCACCATGTCAGCGATTGGATACGAGCACCTCATCGGGCGCTTTTCGCTGGACGTTCGGCCTCTTCAGTCGCCAGCCACCACGAGCGCGTCCGTGAATCGGCGTGTCGATGCGCCTAATCAGATCCTGTTTCCGAAAAACGTCGCCATCGAGGATTCTCCGGTTGGGCATCTCGAGTTTGCCCTGCGGCACGAAGGGGTGAACCTTGAAGTGATCGACGCGGTGTTCGAGCACATCTCGGCCGATGAGCTCGTCCGAGCTCTGGAATCCGCGCCCAACCGAGCCACTATCCGCCGAGCCTGCTTCCTCTGGGAATGGCTCACCGGACACACACTTTCATTTACTGCGACGTTGAACGCGGGCTATGTCGACCTGTTCCCGCCGGATATTTACGTCACGGCAACGAAAGTGACAAACAACCGGAAGTTTCGCGTTCGCAATAACGCTTTAGGCAACGCGGACTTCTGCCCCGTCGTTCGGCGCGCCGCCGTGCCCGAGTCGCCGAGTCTCGCGGAACTGATGGAACAGGCGAAGCGCACACTCGAGACTCTGACGGACCCGGTTCTCTACGAGCGGGCGGTCAATTATCTGTACCTCTCGGAAACGCGAAGTAGCTACGCTATCGAGAGCGAGACGCCGAGCTCCGACAAACAGGAACGGTTCGTACAGTTGCTTCGTCGGGTCGGCGAGACGGCAGCCGTCGGCGAAGAATGGCTTGTCAGTCTGCAAAACGCCATCGTACGGGATGTCTATAGCCAGGAGGCATCCTACAGAGTCGCGCAGAACTGGCTCGAAGACAGTGTCGGCCGTGTCACTTTTTTCCCGCCGCCGCCGAAGGACCTGCGCCGCGCAATGAGCGGGTGGGAAGCGTTCGTGAACGACGCCACTCGATGCGAGCATGCGCTCGTAAAAACCGCCTGCGCCGCGTTTGGCTTCGTGTACCTGCATCCGTTTCTCGACGGGAATGGCCGGTTACATCGCTTTCTCATCCAGCACGTGCTCGCACCCTCATCGCCCCTGACCGGCGGCGCGTTGATGCCTGTCTCGGCCGTCATCCTGAAAAACATTCCCGAGTACCTGGGCGTATTGAGTGGCTTCTCCCGACCGGTCACGCAGCTTTGGCGCTACCAGCGAGGAGATGTGACGCCCATCGTGGTTCATTCGCCCGGTGGCCGTGCGTATCGGTTCATTGATGCGACGGCGGAGGTCGCGTTTCTTCACCGGATGATTCGACGGGCGGTCGAAGATGAGATACCACGAGAGCTCGCGTGGCTAAGCGGCTACGACAAGGCGTATCAGCAGCTGGATGCCGAGCTCGACCTCCCTAACAAGGACTTGGCAGCGCTCATCCGGATAATTCAGTCGAACAAGGGAAGCCTGTCAGAGAACAGGCGCAAGCAGTATGTCCATGTGCCGAAGCACATTCTCGACCGTATCGAACAAATCGTCCGTGACGTTTTCAATCAAGCTGGAACCGATGCAGGAGATACCGAACCGGGCGCCGGCGGCGCCAAGTAGCTGGATTTCGAGTTTCTGACCGATATTGCCGTTAAACTAAACCGATTTCGAGACTGCAAAGGCAATTTCGAGTCGGCTCGCTCGTTTTGACTGTTTTTCGAGGTCGCCCGACAGGTCGTTTCGGCCCCGCAAGAAAAAAGAAAAGCCCCTGTAAGACATAAACAGGGGCTTTTCAACCAATCAGATGGGCCGTTTCAACAGTTAAGCGACTGGCTTGACCGCGAGGCGGCCTGTTACCTATGTCCGACCAAACCTGCCACGCTGGCTGGAAATCAGGCGCCCAGTTCCGGCGCTGCATTGTGCTTCGCGGGAGCCGCATTGGCGTCGTCCTGCGCCGGCGCCGGGCTCGTCTTCGCAGCAGCGAGCGGATGGCCGCCGTCGAGTGTCACCTGCACGCGCTTGCTGCTATTGGCAGCCGGCTGCGCCTGCGGCGCCGCCGCCGTAACGGTAGCCGGAGCCTGCGGCGCATTGATCGGTACCTTGCGGCCGTGCGCGATGTCGCGCAGACGCGCGCGTTCGGCCATCACCTTCGCGCCGTAACCGCCATCGTCCTGCGCGGTCGAACCGACGTACATCCGCAAGCCGACCGGCAGCGAGCCGCCGCGCGCAATGCAGTCTTTCAGCACGAGCGCACCGACCTTGATGTTCGCGAGCGGCTCGAGCGCGGCGCTCTGGCCGCCGAAGTAGCGGAACTTGTCCGAATGCACCTTCGACATCACCTGCATCAGCCCTTGCGCCCCCACGCCGCTTTCAGCGTACGGGTTGAAGCCCGATTCGATCGCCATCACGGCAAGCAGCAGCAGCGGATCGAGACCGACTTCGCGGCCGGTATCGAACGCAGCCTTCACGAGTTCGCCAACCGGTTCCTGAGCGACGCGGTAACGGCGCGACAGGAACGTCGCAACCAGATCCTGCTCGCGCGTGGAAACCAGCACGCGGTCGTCGCGGGCGTCGGCGCTCACGCGCTGCGATGGAATCATCTGGGCCAGTGAACCGACGCTAGGCAGCGTGCGCGGGTCGAGGCCGTTCAGCGCGGCCGAGCCAAGGCCCGTGCCGCTGTTGCCACCGTCGACCGTATTGTCGACGTGGCTGACACCGGTGAGTGCCGCGAGCGTCACAGCCGGCGAGTCGCCGTTGTTCGCGTTGCCCGACAGCGTGTCGTCGGACGATGCGCCGCCGTTCGCGCCAGGCGGCGCAAAAGACGGCAGCGGATTGCCTTGCAGCAGCCGCGCCGGGCCCGCCTGCACGGCAGCCGACAGCACGGGCATCAGCTTGGCGGCCAGCGCGCCGCGCCAGGTGGGCATTAGCCACAGCGCGAGTGCCAGCAGGACGGCGGTTCCGCCGACCAGGCTGAACAGGTGATGACTCATACGGGTCCCGCGACGCAACACCGCGCGTGCAGCTTGCGCCAGTCGTTCATCGGGACGCCATGTTAACCAGGCGTTCATTCAGATCTCCCATGTTGCATGACGCCGCGAACCCTGCCGGACCAACCGGCTTCGACTGCACGTTCGTAGAATCAAGACGTCGCGCGCTCTGGTTAAGGCGGCAGCGGCGTCGGGAATACGGCAAAAGTTACCGTTCGGGGAGCCAAAACTCGAAAACAGTCCGGCAGCATGCTGTAAAGCACGCACACGGATGGCTCCCACGCGAAAAACCAGCGTCAGATTGCGCTGGCGGAGACAACGAATCGGAGACAGCGAGTAACCGTCAGTACCGTGCAGGGGTCGGCAAATGTGACGCGTTGCGTCTGAAGACCGGGGGACGGTGGTAAAAACTATCAATCCCTGCAACCAATGAACCGGATTCTAGAGCACGGTTTTATAGATCGTCAACACTATAAATAATCAAAGTCATAACTAATTGTAATAATGAACACTGTTCAGCCCGTCAAGAACCGCGCGGCGTGCGCCTTTCGGCCGATTCGGACTTTTGCTCGTCAGCGTACGCCGGGCAACGCATGTAAAATCGACAATCGAAAATGACGCCGCGTTCGCGCGCTTTCCGTTGCCGCCGCGCTGCAGCTATCCCGCGGTTCCCGCCCTTCTCAATGCGGCCGTCCGACGGCCTCGAACCGGACCGATGAAATACAAAGACCTGCGCGACTTCGCCGGCCGTCTCGAAACGTTAGGCGAGCTGCGCCGTATCTCGCAACACGTCTCCCCTATGCTTGAAATGACCGAACTATGCGACCGCGTGCTGCGCGCGGGCGGTCCGGCGTTGCTGTTCGAGTCGAAGCAGAATCATGCGTTTCCGGTGCTCGGCAACCTGTTCGGCACGCCGCGCCGGGTCGCGCTCGGCATGGGCATCGAAGCGGCCGATAGCGGCGCCCATGCCGCCAATGCCGACCAGGCCGCGCTGGAGTCGCTGCGCGACGTCGGGCGTCTGCTGTCCGCGCTGAAGGAGCCGGAGCCGCCCAAAGGGCTCAAGGACGCCGGCAAGCTGCTGTCGCTCGCAAAGGCGGTCTGGGACATGGCGCCGAAAACGGTCAGCGCGCCACCCTGCCAGGAGATCGTCTGGGAAGGCAACGACGTCGACCTCGCGAAACTGCCGGTGCAGACCTGCTGGCCCGGCGACGCCGGCCCGCTGATCACCTGGGGCCTGACGGTCACGCGCGGGCCCAACAAAACCCGGCAGAACCTCGGCATCTATCGTCAGCAGCTGATCGGGCGTAACAAACTGATCATGCGCTGGCTCGCGCATCGCGGCGGCGCGCTCGATTTTCGCGAGTTCGCGATGAAGAACCCCGGCAAGCCGTATCCGGTCGCCGTCGTACTCGGCGCCGATCCGGCGACGATCCTCGGCGCCGTCACGCCGGTGCCCGACACGCTGTCCGAGTATCAGTTCGCCGGGCTCCTGCGCGGCGGGCGCACCGAACTGGCGAAATGCATCACGCCGGGCGTCGATACGCTGCAAGTGCCGGCGCGCGCGGAGATCGTGCTCGAAGGGTTCATCTACCCGCAGCAAGGAGAGCCCGCCGCGGCCCCCGCCGGCGCGCCGCCGCGGCCGTCGAAGGGAGCAAGCGCCACCTACGAACACGCGCTCGAAGGGCCCTACGGCGACCACACCGGCTATTACAACGAACAGGAGTGGTTCCCGGTCTTCACCGTCGAGCGCATCACGATGCGCCGCGACGCGATCTATCACTCCACGTACACCGGCAAACCGCCCGATGAACCCGCCGTGCTCGGCGTCGCGCTGAATGAGGTGTTCGTGCCGCTGCTGCAGAAGCAGTTCGCCGAGATCACCGATTTCTATCTGCCGCCCGAAGGCTGCAGCTACCGGATGGCGATCGTGCAGATGAAGAAGAGCTATCCGGGTCATGCCAAACGGGTCATGTTCGGCGTCTGGAGCTTCCTGCGGCAGTTCATGTATACGAAGTTCATTGTCGTCGTCGACGAGGACGTGAACATCCGCGACTGGAAGGAAGTGATCTGGGCGATCACGACCCGGATCGATCCGTCGCGCGACACGGTACTAGTTAACAGTACGCCGATCGATTATCTGGATTTCGCGTCGCCGGTCGCCGGACTCGGGTCGAAGATGGGGCTCGACGCGACCAGCAAATGGCCCGGTGAAACCGATCGCGAATGGGGCCGCCCGATCGTCATGGACGACGCGGTGAAGCAGCGCGTCGACACGCTCTGGAACGAGCTCGGTCTATAAAACTTCCGGCCGGCGCTCGCGCATTTCCTTCACGCATTTAATGACACTCATCAAGGAGTCAACGAATGACTGACACAGCCGCAAAACTGAAGCAACTGAAAGACCCCGCCCTCTTCAAAACGCGCGCCTATATCGACGGCGAGTGGAGCGCAGGCGCGGACTCGCAGGACTTCGCCGTGCTCAATCCGGCCGACAACAGCGAGATCGCCCGGGTGCCGAACCTCGCCGCCGCCGACGCAAAGCGCGCAATCGCCGCGGCCCATGCGGCGCTGCCCGCATGGCGCGCGAAGACCGGCAAGGAGCGCGCGGCCATTCTGCGCCGCTGGTACGACCTGATCGTCGCGAACGCCGACGACCTCGCCGCGATCATGACCGCAGAGCAAGGCAAGCCGCTAGCCGAAGCGCGCGGCGAAGTCATTTCCGGCGCGGCCTTCATCGAATGGTTCGCGGAAGAAGCGAAGCGCGTGAACGGCGATGTGCTCGCCAGTCCGACCAGCGACAAGAAAATGATCGTGATCAAGCAGCCGATCGGCGTCTGCGCATCGATCACGCCGTGGAACTTCCCGATCGCGATGATCACGCGCAAGGTCGCGCCGGCCATTGCCGCGGGCTGCACGATCGTCGTCAAGCCCGCCGAGCAGACGCCGTTATGCGCGCTCGCGCTCGCCGAACTCGCGCAGCGCGCGGGCGTGCCGAAGGGCGTGTTCAATATTGTCACCGCGGATTCGGCGAACTCGATCGCCGTCGGCCGGGCGCTGTGCGAAAGCGATATCGTCCGCCATTTGTCGTTTACCGGGTCGACGCCGGTAGGCCGCATTCTGATGCAGCAGTGCGCGCCCACGGTCAAGAAGATCGCGCTCGAACTCGGCGGCCACGCGCCGTTCATCGTGTTCGACGATGCGGATCTCGATGCGGCGGTTGAAGGCGCGGTCACCTCGAAGTATCGCAACGCGGGGCAAACCTGCGTCTGCACGAACCGCTTCTATGTGCACGATAGCGTCTACGACCGCTTCGTCGAAAAGCTCGCCGCCGCGACGCGCAACATGAAGGTCGGCAACGGCTTCGAAGCGGGTGTGAACCAGGGCCCGCTGATCGACGACGACGCCGTCGCGAAAGTCACCCAGCACATCGGCGATGCGACGTCGAAGGGCGCGAGGCTGGTGGCGGGCGGCAACGTGATCTCGGGTCGTTTCGTCGAGCCGACCGTGCTCGCCGACGTGACGCGCGACATGCTGATCGCGCGCGAAGAAACCTTCGGTCCGGTTGCCGCAGTGTTCAGGTTCAGCGACGAAGCCGAAGTGATCCGCCTCGCCAACGACACCGAATTCGGGCTTGCGTCGTATTTCTACAGCCGCGATATCGGGCGCGTATGGCGCGTTGCTGAAGCGCTCGAGTACGGAATCGTCGGCATCAACACCGGGCTCATTTCGAACGAAGTTGCGCCGTTCGGCGGCATCAAGCAGTCGGGGCTCGGCCGCGAAGGATCGAAATACGGCATCGACGAATACGTCGAGATCAAGTATCTCTGCATCGGCGTGTGAGTGTGCTCGAGTCAGGGCCGCGGTATTGCGCGGCCCTGCGGCGATGCCCGCCCCTCTTCAGCCCAGAAACTCGCCGAGCCGCGCAAGGTCGACGTTACCGCCGCTGATCAGCACGCCGACGCGCTTGCCCTGAACCGGCACGACGCCGTTCAGTACCGCCGCCGCGCCGAGACAGCCCGTCGGTTCGACGACGATCTTCATCCGCTGCGCGAAGAAGCGCATCGCCTCGATCAGTTGCGGATCGCTGACGGTGACAACCTGTTCGACATCGCGCTGGATGATGGGGAACGTGTACTCGCCGAGGTGCGTGGCCGCTGCGCCGTCGGCGATCGTATGCGGCACGTCGATGGTGACGATCTCACCGCGCGCGAGCGATTGCTGGCCGTCGTTGCCCGCTTCCGGTTCGACGCCGATCACGCGGCAAGCCGGATTCAACGCCTTCGCCGACAACGCGCTGCCTGCCAGCAGCCCGCCGCCGCCAAGACACACGAAGAGCAGATCGAGCGGGCCGGTCTCGTCGATCAGTTCCTTCACCGCCGTGCCTTGCCCGGCGATCACATGCGGATGGTCGTAAGGCGGAATCAACGTCATCCCGCGCTCCTCGGCGAGCCGCCGCCCGATCTCTTCGCGATTCTCCTTGTAGCGGTCATAGGTGATCACCTCGCCGCCGTAGCCCTTCGTCGCGGCCACTTTCGCGGCGGGCGCGTCGTGCGGCATCACGATCGTCGCGCGAATGCCCGCGAGACGCGCCGACAGCGCGATCGCCTGTGCGTGATTGCCCGATGAGTAGGTCAGCACGCCGGCCGCGCGCTGTTCCTTGTCGAAGTGCGAGATCGCGTTATACGCGCCGCGAAACTTGAACGCGCCCATCCGCTGGAAATTCTCGCATTTGAAGAAGATCGACGCGCCGGTGCGCTCATTGGCGGTGCTGGACGTGAGGACCGGCGTGCGGTGTGCGACACCTTCGATTCGCGCGGCGGCGTCGACGACGTCGTCATAGGTGGGAGCGGGCAGCGATTGCATCAGCAGGAGACTCCGGAGCGTGGGGAAGTTCGCATTTTCCCAGCTTCCGCGCCGCTTTGGAACGCATGTTGTGCCGCCGGTGCCGTCACGTGGCGCAAAGCGATGTTCGCGTATCGGCGGGTTTGGCGCGCCAGAATGACAAACGGCGCAACGCGGCAATCAAGCCAGCATTGCGCCGTCGGCGCATAGCGAAGAAGATCCGGGCGCGCGCTTCTACATGACCGGCTATGCGCCCGGCCCAAGCGCCTGCAGGTGGTTAGTAGCGGTAGTAACCACCGTGCCGGTAATAGCCATGCCCGTAGTACGGCCGATAGCCGCCGCGGTAGCCACCGTAATATCCGCCCACTACAACCGGCCCAGGCGCATAGACAACCGGAGGCGGCGCATACACGACAGGGGGCGGCGCGTAGTACACCGGCGGTGGCGCTGCATAAACTGGATACGCGGGCGCAAACGGCACGCCGATCCCAATGCCCACAGACACATGCGCTTCGGCCGCGGTGGTCAACCCGAGTCCGAGTGCGGCAGCGGCGATAAACGGAATGATCTTTTTCACTTTTCTCTCCTGACGGCACGGCCTGATGACCGTGTCGCATGACGACATGCTTGATTCTTAATCTATCGAAAAAGCATCAAGGCCGCCGTTTGCATTTGTTGCAAAATGCAATCGGTGCGCGCGCCATGTTTTATGAAGCGCGCCATTCATATTCAGGAGATAAGCGCAGGGCATCGAAAATCAAGGGGTTGCGCGCGTGCAAAGCGACCACGCGCTGCCTTTACCGATAGAAGCCCAAACGCCGCGGCCGCTTCGGTAATCTTTAATTACAAATTCGCTGCAAAAGCCTGGCCGGCAGCACCGTAAACGAACGATGCCCGGCTCAAGCCGGGCATCGCGCAGATGGCATTCGATCCGAAACGTCACCCGACCTTAACGTACGTGAACTCGCGAGTGACGTTCGGCGGCACATAGGCTCCGCTGATCTTCACACGTGGCGTCAAACGCTTCTTTTGATCCCACCAGCGACGGCGCTGCGAATGCGTTAAGAACCGTAAGTGCTTTCGGTAAGAAAAGATGCTCATCGTGACCTCCGGAATCTGACAGCGAACCAGAAAAAAAGCCAACGGAACTGCCAACTCACTCCTGCGGGTAGTACAAGCAGTACAAGCAGTTTTCGCGCCCACGGCTTTCATATCGCCGTGACATGCGAAAACCCTGATGAATGTTGAGCCGACACGCCATGTTCCCAGTCCTTTTAACCGGCCGGCCCGGCGCCATCGGTACGGCAACGAACACACCGCGCGTCACGTTCACACGGCGAAGTATTGGCACGCGCGTACCGATGCGCGGTAACTGCAAACGGTGCGCCGCCCGTCGACATGCGCGCCCAGCTTGAAAGCGGGGGCATCGCCCGAGCGCTCCCGACCACTTTACCCGTTTGGCGGCAAAGCCGGCAGACATCCGCCGAAACGCCCGCTGGCGCTGGCGATCGGCGGCAAAAGCGCGCGCGACCGGAACCCGCGGCCACGCTCGCGCGCGACGCGCTTCACGCAGCCGCGAGGCGTGGCGGAAAAGCAACTGTCGCGGCGTGAGGGCGTCGACAGTCACGATTGCGCGCCCGCGGACGTGCCGCGCGCCGCACAGTCCACAAAGTCGGACCGACGCGCGCCGACGCCCGCTGCGATCCATGAAGCGGGCCGGTTTGTCGAAGATCTGCCGCGCCGTTCGCTGAAACGAACGCCGGCAGGGTGCAGGCGTCAAGTAAGCCGTGATAATGTGACGACCGGCGCGCCGCGCAACATGCCGCAGCGCCCTGCTCAGGGACCAACCGACGAGAACGCACAATGATCAAGGTCAGCCTCTTCTATCCATATCGGGAAAACGGCCGCTTCGATGTGGGGTATTTCCGCGGCAAGCACATGCCGCTCGCGGCGAAACGGTTTGGCGCCGTGCTCAGAGGCTGGTCGGTGGAGGTGGGAATCAACGCCGGCATGCCGGGAACGGCGGCAACCCCCAGGCCCTCGGTGTGAATGACGGCGCCGGCCAGCGGTTTCGACCGCCGCCCCAGCGCTTTCAGGTACCGTCTGTTTTCCGCTGTATTTTCCGCTGCCGCCGATGCGCGAATCAGACGCACGGCGCAACGCTCACGAAATGCAACTGCACGCCGGCCAGTCACGGCCGGCGCCGAGTCCGCACTGTGCCGGACGCTATCTGAAGGAAAGGAACAAGAGATGTTCGGCGATATCGCCCGTTTTCTGCTCAACACCGTTTTCACGCTGTTCGGCGCCGCGCTGCTGCTGCGCGCGTGGCTGCAATTCGTCAAGATGCAGCCGTACAACCCTGTTTCGAGCGCCGTGCTGCAGGTGACTAACTGGCTCGTGCTGCCGCTGCGGAAAATCATTCCCGGCGCGCGCTCGATCGACTGGGCGAGCCTCGTCGCCACGCTGATTACGTCGCTCGTGTATGTCGTGCTGATGGTCGCGATCGTCGGCGTGGATCCGCTCGGATTGATGCCGTCGCTGTTGATCGTCGCGCTTCTGACGGTCATCAAGTGGGCGCTCAATCTGCTGATCTGGCTGACTATTTTGATGGCGCTGCTGTCGTGGCTAAACCCGCGCTCGCCGGCAATGCCGATTCTCTTTCAGCTGACCGCGCCGTTTCTGGATCCGCTGCGGCGAATCATTCCGCGGCTGGGCGGCATCGATCTGTCGCCGATCCTGCTGTTCGTGATCGTTCAGGTGCTGTTGATGGTCGTCACACGGGCCGCCGTGTCGCTGACGCTATTTGGAATCTGAGCGACCGCGCGCCGTCATAGCTGCGATTCGATAGGCAGCAGGCCTAGAAACCAGATGCCGGCGCGCCGCAGCGCAGACACGTCCGGCTCCGTGTCGAGTTCGGTTGTCGTTCCGCTCGCGTCGGTGTCGATCCACACGATCCGGCTCGCACCGTTTGCATCGGTGCGCTGTTCGAGCCGCCAGGCCATCCGGTCCAGATTCGGCTCGACGCCGTCTACCACTTGCGCGGCGGCCGCCTCGCTTTCGCAGTACACGCCGATCTCCGTATTGAGCTCGATCGACCGCGGATCGAGATTCATCGAGCCGATGAAGATGCTTTTCCGGTCGAACACATAGGTCTTCGCATGCAGCGAAGCCTTCGACGAACCGAAGGTCGATTTCTTCTTCGCGCCATCGCCCGCCGTCGCGACCGGCTTCAGTTCGTAAAGCCGCACGCCCGCGGCGAGCAAATCCTTCCGGTAGCGCGCGTAGCCGGCATGCACTGCGGAAACGTCGGTCGCGGCGAGCGAGTTCGTCAGGATCGTCACGCGCACGCCGCGTTCGGTCATCGCACGAAGCCACGCCACGCCGGCTTTTCCCGGCACGAAGTACGGCGAGACGATCAGCATCTGCTGCTCTGGCCGCAGATTCAGTGCCTTGAGCTGCGACATCAGATGGCCTTGCGTGTCGCCGGGAGTACGCGTGATTTTCGACGGATCGTCGTACAGCAGCGTCGCCTTCCCCCACGCGTACTTGATATCGCTGCCGTGCAGCACGTCGGTCACGCGTTGCCGCGCTTGCGCGACATACGGCGAATCCTGTTCGGACAGCAGGTAGGTGTCGAGCTTCGCCCGGTAGTCGGCTAGCGCAGCCGGATCCGCAGAGCGGCCGGTGAGCGCGTCGATCGGATAGGACGCGTCGGCGTTCCAGTATGCGTCGAAGGCGTCGGAAACCTGCCTGACAATCGGGCCGTGCACGAGCACATCCAGATCGCCGAACGCGACGGCGCTCGATGCACCGAAGTATTCATCGCCGATGTTGCGTCCGCCGAGAATCGCGGCCTGATTGTCTGCAATTAGCGCCTTGTTGTGCATGCGCCGGTTGACACGGAAGAACTCGAACCCCGCACCCAAGGTCTTGAAACTGCGGCTCGCGACTGGATTGAACAGGCGTATCTGCAAGTTCGGATGCGAATTGAGCGCGACCAGAAGCTGGTCGTCCGCATTCGTGCCGAGGTCGTCGAGCAGCACGCGAACCCGCACGCCGCGGTCCGCTGCCCTGAGCAGCGACGCGGCGAGCGCGCGTCCGGTCAGGTCGTCGTGCCAGATGTAGTACTGCAGGTCGAGTGTGCGGTCCGCCGCTTCGGCGAGGACTGCGCGGGCCACCAGCGCGTCCATGGGGTCCAGCAGCAAGTGGAAGGCATTGTCGCCGGGGTGCTTCTGTTCTTCCGGCCCGAAGGTGGCGCCAAGGCGTGTGTTCTCGGTGTTTGTCTGCGCATGGGTCGGCGTGCGGCCCGTTTGCGGCGGCAGGCTCGCGCATGCGCACAAGACAACGATGAGGAAGGATACGAAAAGTCTTCGAAGCGTCATCATTGTTTGTCTCCGCTCGATTATTCGCAGTCAATGTGACGACTATTCCAACGCCCCGCGCTTAAGGTAGCACGGGCATTATGAATCTGGCGAGGCGGATAGCCTCACCAGAATATGCAGCATCAAACTTCAGGTTTCGTCACGAGTGGTTGTAGTAGACGCATTTGTCTTCACTGAACTGATACCGTTCTCGCTTGCGGCCGTACTCGAATACATCTCGCTGCTGCCAATTATCGCGCCATTCGCAGCCTTCAGATTAAAGTAGGGTGATGCGTCTTTTGCAATCAGCCGATCATAGCGCGCATCGTTAGGCCCATTCTCCTGGACTGACGCGATACCACCCTCCGCTGCGGACTTTGTGGCATATCGCTGGCTGGTTAGAATCGTTTCGTGATTGCCCGCTTTAAGGTTGAACATGTACTCGGCACCGCTTCGCTTGAGAACAAAGTAGCCGCTCATTCACGTCTCCGATGTGTAGAAATGCTAACGGGTAATATGGGATTTTACCCGAATACCGGGACATCACAGCATTCAACTGTTGCATGCGCGAATACCCAAATGCGTACTCTGGGAAGTCGATCATAATGCTGGAACAATCAACTGAAAAAAAGGCCGGTGCAATGGACGACCATCAAATCGGGATTGCTGGTGCAGCCAAAGGCCTCGCCAAAAACCCCCTCGGAATCATCGCCCTGTTTATCGTGCTCGTCTATGGGTTCGCATCCGTGGTAACGGCGTTCGCGAGTTCCTTCTCACACGACGAACGAATACCTCTGATTTATTTCATGGTTACGTTCCCGGTTCTTGTCCTGGGCGTCTTTGCATGGCTTGTTAGCAACCACAGCCCGAAGCTGTTCGCCCCCGCCGACTTCAGGAATGAGGAAAATTACGTACGCATGCAGATATCGGCCGCCGCATCGCTTGCGGTCGCGTCGACCAAGAATCCCGCGCAAGACGGTGAGTCGGATATTGCTCGAATTGTGGAGATCGTGCGCGAGGTCGGACCGAATACTGCCGCGTCAACTGATGGTTGGCGAAATCACATTCTTTGGGTAGACGACCGGCCCGAAAACAACGCCTACGAACGACAAGCTTTTGAGGCTGTAGGGCTCAAATTTTCGCTGGCCCTGTCGACCGACGAGGGGCTCACTCTGCTGAAGCGTCACCAGTTCGCTGCGATTATCTCGGACATGGGCCGCAAGGAGGGCCCACGCGAGGGGTACGTCCTCCTGGATGCAATACGCAACGAAGGAAATCAAACGCCTCTGTTCTTCTATGCAACGTCGAACTTGCCGGAGCATAAACAGGAAACGCGAAACCACGGCGGTCAAGGCTGCACAAATAATGCAGAGGAGCTATTCCAGATGGTCACCAAAGCAGTCATCACTGCTCGTGCATGATTTGACCGGCTCGTCGCTTGTTCTGAGACGGCGAAGCCGGCCGCAACTTCCCGGTGAATACACCTTTCACGCCGCCTGCCACGAACCGCGTTTGCCAAACCCGGTGAAACCCGCGTAAAATAGCGCGCTCTGCGGGCGTCGTATAATGGCCATTACCCTAGCTTCCCAAGCTAGAGACGTGGGTTCGATTCCCATCGCCCGCTCCAACGTGCGACGTAACGCACGTGCAACACGCAGAGCGTCGCCCCCGCCGTGTCAAATCCCGCAAGCGCAACTAGCCCTGTTGTTACGATGCCCGGTTGCCTGCCATGGTTACCACGCAGTGCGTTTGCAGCTGCCCTAGCAGTCACCGACGATGATCCACGATCCGAACGAAGCCGGCCTGCCGCGCGCCCCCTCCGCTCCGTCTGACGACGCCACCCGCGAGTCACCGCCATTCATCGAAGGCGAAGGCGAACGCGAACGCACAGACCCGGCCGCGAGCGCGCCGTCGCCCGACGCGCTGCACCTGCGCCGTATCCGCAGCTTCGTCACGCGTGCGGGCCGAGTATCGACGGGTCAGCGCCGTGCGATGGACGAATTCGGCCCACGCTACATCGTGCCGTACGCGCCGCAACAACCCGACTGGGACGCCGTATTCGGCCGCCACGCGCCGCGCATACTGGAGATCGGCTTCGGCATGGGCACGACGACGGCTGAAATCGCCGCGCACCGTCCAGGCGACGATTTTCTCGGCATCGAAGTGCACGAGCCCGGCGTCGGCGCGCTGTTGAAGCTGATGGGCGAACAGAACCTGTCGAACATCCGCATCATTCAGCACGACGCGGTCGAAGTACTGGAACACATGATCGCGCCGGAGAGCCTCGACGGTGCCCACATCTTCTTCCCCGACCCCTGGCACAAGGCGCGCCACCACAAGCGCCGGCTGATCCAGCCGAAGTTCGTCGCGTTGCTCGCGGCGCGCCTGAAGCCCGGTGCGTATCTGCATTGCGCGACCGACTGGCAGAACTACGCCGAGCAGATGCTCGACGTCCTCGGTGCGGACGCGACGCTCGAAAACACCGCCGCTGGCTACGCGCCGCGCCCCGACTATCGCCCGGTGACGAAGTTCGAGCTGCGCGGCTTGCGCCTCGGGCACGGTGTATGGGATCTGCTTTTCAAACGACGGATGAGCGGCGGCTGACCAATAAAAAAAGGCCGAAAAAAATCCGCGGCAAGCGCGGACCTTTTCACCTTTCGTTCCGGCGAACAGCCAGACGGACAACAAACCGCCCTACTCCGCCCAACTCAACCCACCGCTGTATCCGACCACCAGAATCAGCAAGCCAAACCCGATCCGATACCAAGCGAACGCGGTGAAATCATGCGACGCGACATAGCGCAGCAACCATCGAACGCAGGCAAACGCGCTAATAAAAGCCGCGACAAAACCGACCGAAAACATCCCGAGCGCATCCACCGACATCAAACTCCAATCCTTATACAGCTCGTAGAAAGTCGCGCCGAACATGATCGGGATGGCGAGAAAGAACGAGAACTCGGTCGCAACGCGCCGGTCGATCCCGAACAGCATCCCGCCGATGATCGTCGAGCCGGAGCGCGACATGCCCGGAATCAGCGCAAAGCACTGCGCGAGACCGACTTTGAGCGCATCGACAGGGCGCAGGTCGTCGATAGATTGAATGCGGGCTGCGATGTCGCCCCGGTTGCGCTGACGCGCTTCGACCCACAGGATCACGACGCCGCCGACCGCGAGCGCAAACGCCACCGGCACCGGCGAGAACAGCACCGCCTTGATCGCCTTTTCGAGCAGCAGCCCCAGCACGACGGCCGGGATCGTTGCGATGATCACGTTCAACGCGAAGCGCCGCGCGTCGGGCCGCACCGGCAAGCCGACGACCACGTCGACAATGCGCCGGCGAAACTCCCAACATACAGCCAGAATCGCGCCCAGCTGAATCACGACGTCAAACGTTTTCGCCTGCGGCGCATTGAACTGGAGCAGGTGGCCCGCAATGATCAGATGACCGGTGCTCGATACAGGCAAAAACTCCGTCAAGCCTTCAACGACGCCGAGAATGAGCGCCTTGAACGTGAGTATCCAGTCCATCCGTGACCCTTATTGCTGTTGATGTTCGTCTTCTCGGGGCCACCAGCACATCGATACGGCGCGGCCCGTCCGGCCGCGCATGCGTCACTTTTCGACGATCTGCACGCGTATGCCGTTTGTAAGGACCGTGATTGTACCGGGTTCGTAGCTCACACCGGCAAATTGCAGTTGTTCGGGCTTGAATGTATAGACGGGATAGCGGGTGAGCAGCTGCGTCGCCAGCAGCGCGGCGGCCGCATTGATTTGCTGCGTGTACGCCTGCGCGTCGCCGCTAACGTTGACACTGTCGACACTCGGCGATGTCAGCACGACCGAATGGCTCGCGGCGTCGTATTCGAGTTGGCTCGACAACGTGAACACGCCGTTCACCGGCTGACCGATGAACGGGCTCGCGAGCCGCGCATCGAGCCGCACGGAAACGCGATTGGTGTCCGGCAGCAATCCCACGACGGGATTGGCCAGCGTGACGTCGAATACCTGCGATACGGTTCGCTGATACGGGAATTTGCGCTGTACGGCGTCCTGCACCTGCTGCTGCGAGAACGTGTAGTGATCCGGAATGAACGGAAAAATCGACGCGGCGCACGCGGACAGCGATATCGTGACGCCTGCGGCCACACACGTCGCGAGAACGAAGCGGCGCCTTGTCGGCGCTGCGGGTTGAGTCATGCGTATTCTCCTTTTGAAGCGGTCGCTGTGTGATTCGACATGGCGATGATCGGATCACGCGGGTTCTTCGGCTTGAGCAGTGAGCAGTGAGCGGCGAACGCGGCGCACGGCGTGCGGTCGTCATGGCCGCGTCTCGGCTTCGAGACGCGTGAGCCAGATGAGCGCGTCCGTGCGCGATGCCCCGCACATTTCCGCTTGCGGTAGCAAGCCGGAACAGCACGCCGGCCGCTCCGACTTGCCGAAGATCGCGCAGCGCAGATCGTCTCCCAGTTGCACGCAGCGCACGCCGGCAGGCTTGCCATGCGGCATGCCCGGAATCGGGCTCGAGATCGAAGGCGCGATACAACACGCGCCGCAACCAGGGCGGCACGCGTGGTCGGCGTTATGAAACAAAGGATCAAGCGGGGAATCGACAGTCACCACACACTTCCTGAAACACGGCGCGCTACGTTCGGGCGGCACGCCAAACCCCGCATTGTGCCATTGCCGGATGCGGCCTCTCAGCGTCCGACCGCTGCCGGCTTGCCCGGCGCCGCGTTTTCCGCCATAATTTATGTCTTCGCCGCGCCTAGCCACATCTGCCGCGTGCCGCAAGAACTGCCCAGGTGGTGAAACAGGTAGACGCAGGGGACTCAAAATCCCCCGCCGCAAGGCGTGCCGGTTCGAGTCCGGCCCTGGGCACCAAACCGCATTTCAGTCTGATCTGATATTTTCCTGAAACCCGCGATAGCGCAACGCTTCGCGGGTTTTTTCATTCCAATCCAAATGTAGCGCGGGGACATCCGAGGGTATTCCGTAGCACTGGGCTTCGGGTTGTATCCAGAATTTAATATTGCAATGCAACATCCATCCACTATCCTGAATTAGACGGACCATGGCCACCGCGCCAGACGGTTCCCTATCTGTGGAGGCAAAGGTGGCGGATCTGCGCAATTTGACGCTTCACGTTTTCGAGCAGAACGGCAGTTGGCACTGGGGCCTTACCGTCGAGCGATTGCGCGGCACGGGCCAGAAAGTGGTTGCGTTCAGTGAGGAAGAGTTCGGTTCAGAAGCGCAAGCGCGTGCCGACGGAGAGCGGGCCTATAACCGGGAGCGCAGTGAGGGCTTGCACCGGTCGGCATGGGCGTGACGGCTCCTGTCATTTCGTCATGCCAGAATCCGTAGATCCCTCTACAGGACGCACAATCATGGATCAGCCCGGTACCCGCTTTACTGCGCCTATTCTCTCCGTTGATTCAGCTGTGTGGTTTTCCGCATATGGCTTCGGCTGGGGCTATCGTGCCTTTGCACTGCCTTCCAAAGTGACTTGCGAAAGTCTCGGCGCCGCGGACGAGACGCCGAAACAGATGCTGCTCGCGTTCGAACTTGGCAAGCACCGGCTTTTGCGGGCGGTAGTCCGAAAAGTGCCTCCGAATACCGGCGAGCGGATAACCCTTTCGACCGACGATCTCTGACCTGGAACTGGAACCGCACTTCGATCATCGGATATTTCATCGGTGATCCGAGCGGCTTCAGAAGTCGTGCGGTGAACTATTCACGATGCCTCACTCCATTTGGCGGTTGTCACCCATGCGCGGGTTAGGTATGTTGCCGTAATCCCGGCCGAGAAATGGAGGCAACATGTCGACGAAAAGTCTGCTTTGCGCCGTTTTCCTGTGTGTGTCTCTTGCCGCGGCCGTTGTCCGCGCACAGACCACCGCACCGCCGCCCGTCGGCCCGGTGCGCAACATTGTGCTGGTGCATGGCGCATTCGTCGATGGGTCGAGCTGGAACGGCGTGATCGCGCGCCTGCAAAAGAAGG
Organism: Paraburkholderia sp.; assembly: GCA_036502945.1. Lineage (GTDB taxonomy): Bacteria > Pseudomonadota > Gammaproteobacteria > Burkholderiales > Burkholderiaceae > Paraburkholderia. The sequence continues at coordinate 31,841 of DASXXR010000350.1, forward strand.
GTTATCACGTCAGCGCCGTGCAGAACCCGCTAACGTCGCTCGCCGACGATGTCGCCGCCACGCGCCGCGTGCTCGCGCAACAAACCGGGCCGACCGTCCTCGTCGGCCATTCGTGGGGCGGCGTCGTGATCACCGAGGCGGGCGCCGACGACCCGAACGTCGTCGGTCTCGTCTACGTGGCGGCGATCGCGCCGAACGTCGGCGAATCGCCGATGGATATTCTCAAGCGCGGCCCGCAGATGCCGGCCAGCACAAGCATGAAGCGCGACGACAACGGCTTCCTGTGGCTCGACCCGGCGACGTATCGCGTGAACTTCGCGGCCGACGTGCCGGAGAATCTGACGCGGGTGCTGATCGCCGCACAGCAGCCGATTGCCGGATCGGCATTCGACGAAACCGTGAGCAAAGCCGCGTGGCAATCGAAGCCATCGTGGTACATCGTCACGACGAAGGATCGCGCGGTTTCGCCGGAGATCCAGCGGTCAATGGCGAGCCATATCGGCGCGACGATCGTGGAGATTCCGTCGAGCCATCTGGTGACCGTCTCGCACGCCGCCGCAACCGCCGATGCGATCGACAAGGCCGCGAAGGAATTCGGCAATCAGCAATAGCGGCAGCGCGCGCGCGGGTGGGTGGGTGGGTGGGTGGGATTGCCGGCGCGGTTTGCGCGGTGAGTGCTTCTAAATCCAGGCGCAGCAACCGGCAACGCTCAACGGAAGATCGCCGTAAGCGGCGCTTCACCCACCCGCGCGAAACCGCGATACATGCCTTCGGTATTGAACGGCAGCGTCACGTTGCCTTTTGCGTCGACGGCGATCAGTCCGCCCCGGCCGTCGATGCGCGGCAAGCGGTTCATCACGACATCGGCAGCGGCGGCTTCGAGCGACACGCCGCGGTAGGCGATCTGCGCCGCGACGTCGTACGCGGCGGCCATCCGGATGAACATCTCGCCCGAGCCGGTTGCCGAGACCGCGCAGGTCGCGTCGTCCGCGTAGCAGCCGGCGCCGATCAACGGCGAGTCGCCGACCCGGCCGATCTGCTTGTTCGTGATGCCGCCCGTCGAGGTGGCGGCCGCAACGTGGCCGTGCAAATCGACAGCCACCGCGCCCACGGTGCCGAACTTGCGATTCGGGTCGATCGGTTCGTGCGCAGGCTCAGCGCCGCCAGTCTGCGCGGCGAGGGTCGCGCCGTCGTGATCGAGCAGCGCGCGCTGGTGCTCGCGCGCGATCTGCCATTGCCGGTAGCGCGCATCCGTGTGGAAGTAGCCGGGTTCGACGAGGTCGAGCCCGTGCGCCGCCGCGAACGCTTCCGCGCCTTCACCGGCAAACAACACGTGTTCGCTACGTTCAAGCACGCAGCGCGCCGCGAGCACCGGATTGCGCACGCGCTTCACGCAACACACGGCGCCTGCTTCGAGCGTGCGGCCGTCCATGATCGATGCGTCGAGCTCATGCGTGCCGTCGGCGGTCAACACCGCGCCGTGGCCCGCGTTAAAGAGCGGACAGTCTTCGAGGAGACGCACCGCCTCGGTGACGGCGTCGAGCGCGCTGCCGCCGTCGGCCAGCACGCGCTGCCCGGCAAGCAGCGTGTCGCGCAGCACGGCGTGGTAGCGCGCTTCGGCTTCAGGTGCCAGCGACGCGCGCACGATCGTGCCCGCGCCGCCATGAATTGCAATGACAGCGGTTGTAGTCATCGTTTCTGTTCCGGTTTGAAGGGAGCGTGCTGCGCGAAATCGAACCTGAAAATATACACAGAAAACCGCTCTGTAAAGGAATACGTTTTCGTCGCTCCGCGTTTCCCCGCCATCGGCCGACGCCTTATCTGCCCGGTTGACGTATCCAGCAAAGGTGCGCGGGTAAAATGCGCCGGTTGCCGCGCGCCGCTCGTGCGCCGCATGCCTTCCTCGTCGGCCTTCTTTACGTCTTCATGAACCTCGAAAGCGTTCTCTTCTCCCAGGGTTTCGGGTCGCGTCGCCAATGCCGCGCGCTGATCGCGGATGGCCGCGTGACGATCGAAGGCGCCGTGCTCGCCGACCCCGATGCCGATATCGCCACCGCCGCGCTGATCTTCAGCGTCGACGGCACGCCATGGCCGTATCGCCAGCACGCGCACGTCGTGCTGAATAAACCGGCCGGCTATGAATGCTCGCGCGAACCGCAGCACCACCTGAGCGTGTTCAACCTGCTGCCGCCGCAATTCGCGACGCGCGGCGTGCAGTGCGTCGGCCGGCTCGACCAGGACACAACCGGCCTGCTGCTCCTTTCCGACGACGGCGCGTTCGTCCATGCGTTCACGTCGCCGAGGCGCAAGGTGCCGAAGGTGTACGTCGCGACGACTCGCCATCCGCTCGACGCCGCGCAACTCGGCGCGCTGCGCGGCGGCGTGCTGCTGCACGGCGAAGCGCGGCCGATTGCGGCGCTCGCCGCGCACGCGCGCGGCGACCACGCGCTCGAATTGACCGTGCTGGAAGGCAAATATCATCAGGTGAAGCGGATGGTTGCCGCTGCGGGTAATCGTGTCGAAGCGCTGCATCGCGAGCGTATCGGCGGCTTCACGTTGCCGGCCGGGCTCGCCGAAGGCGCATGGCAATGGCTCGACGAAGCGGATCTGGCGTCGCTCTCGCAAAAACCCACGGACCGGTGACCCCGAGCGCCCCGGGCGCCGCGCGACGCTAGCGCCGCCCGAACGCAGCCCTTCGTTGGGTGCCGCACGCAACGGGCATGAAAGCAGGCCATACCGCTGCGGCGCAGCATGCTCTTCGCAAGCTCGCCCTCTATACTCATTTCACAAAGATTACAAAATATGAGCGGAGGGTGCCATGATCCAATACGGCAATTTCGCGATCTCCTACGTGATGATCGGGTTCGTCGGATTCGCCACGCTGCTGCTATGCGGCCTCGTGGCTGCGATGCACGTCAGGCACAACTATCAACCGAACCTGGTCGGTGCATTGATCGGCGCGCTCCTGTGTTTCCTGTTGCTCGAAGCGCTGCCGGCCCTCACGTAATGTCGCCATTGCGGCTGGCCGCGTCCGTTGAGCGCGGCGTTGCGGTGCGCAGGAAATCGTCGACGCTCGGGTAGCGCAGACGCACCTTCAGTTCGCGCTTGAGGCGCTCGTTGGTCAGGCGCCGCGACTCCCGCATGAACGACAGCATCATCGGCTCGAGTTGCCGCTCGGCGTCCGCACGCGACACTCTCGGCGCACGCGCGAGGCGGTACGTGTCCGCAACCCGGTCGAAGTACTCACCCATTTTCAACGTACTGTCGTCCGACGCATGAATCGCGCGCGACGGGCGACCGTGGGTCGCCATTCGCAAAAGAATCGCCGCGAGATCGTCAGCGTGGATGTGATTGGTATAGACGTCGTCGGCATCGATCAGCGCGGGCGTCTGCTTCGCGAGCCGCGCAAGCGGCAGCCGGTTCTCCGCGTAGATGCCGGGAATCCGCGCGATGCATGCGGTAATCGCATGTTGGGCGGCCGCCCGCCGCAATTGCCGCTCCGCAGAAACGCGCCGCTTCGCCCGATCACTCGCTGGCGACACGGCTCGTGTCTCGTCGATCAGCGCGCCGCCGCAGTCGCCGTACACCCCGGTGGTGCTCGCATAGACGATCCGCACGGGCGCACGGAACCGGACGGCCCGCCGTGGGCCGTCGGGTACAATGGCTGTCTCTGTTGTGGTGGGTTCCGTCCATGCGGCGCGTAGACGCCGCTGCCGTCCGACAGCGGTCGATGCAGCTGCAGATCTGATAGCCAGCGCACGTGATGCGGAATGACCGCGCGGTACGGTTAGTGCAGCGATCAGTGCGCGTGTGCGGTTGTCGTCGTCACCGGTTTTTTGGGGCGGCGCAAGATGCAGCACGGTCGGCGCGAGGCCCGCCAGACGTTTGAGGCTGCGCCGCATGTCCAGGTCGCCGACGAGCGGCGTGACGCCCGCCGCGCGCAATTCGGCGCGGCGCTGCGCATGACTCGTCAACGCAAAGACGTGCGCGTGCGGCAGCAGCTGCTCGACGCAACGCATGCCGACATCGCCACAACCGACAATCAGCACGCGTGGCCTGCGCAAGGTTCGTGTCGCATTCATCGTGGACGCATTGTAGCCGTCACCGGCCGCTTGCACTGGAACTGAACGCGCACGGGTTACTGACTTTTCGAATTCGATCTATCTATGGCTTTTAACGTAACACTCCGGCAAAGCGGTCGGCAGTTTCAGGTGGAACCCGATGAACCGGTATTGACCGCCGCGCTGCGCCAGGGCATCGGCCTGCCATACGGCTGCAAGAACGGCGCGTGCGGCTCGTGCAAGGGCACCGTCGTCAGCGGGCAGGTCGAGCAGCGCGCGCACTCGTCGTCGGCGCTGTCGAACGATGAAAAGACGCGCGGCATGGCGCTCTTCTGCTGCGCTACGCCGTGTTCGGATCTGGAGATCGATGTCCGTGAAGTGGCGGGCGTCGGCGACGTGCAGGTGAAGAAGCTGCCGTGCCGCGTCAACGCGATCGAACGTAAGGCCGACGACGTCGTCGTGCTGAAGCTTCAGTTGCCCGCCAACGAGCGTCTGCAGTATCTCGCGGGCCAGTACCTCGAATTCATTCTGAAAGACGGCAAGCGCCGCAGCTATTCGATGGCCAATGCACCGCATGCCGAAGGCCCGATCGAGCTGCATATTCGCCACATGCCCGGTGGCGCGTTTACCGACCATATATTCAGCACGATGAAAGAGCGCGACATCTTGCGCTTCGAGGCGCCACTCGGCACGTTCTTCCTGCGCGAGGATTCGGAGAAGCCCATCGTGCTGCTCGCGTCCGGCACGGGTTTCGCGCCGCTGAAGGCGATCGTCGAGCATGCGGTGTTCAAGCACAGCCAACGGCCGATGACGCTTTACTGGGGTGCGCGGCGCAAGAAAGATCTCTACCTGCTCGAGCTCGCCGAACAATGGGAGAACGACATTCCGAACTTCAGGTTCGTACCCGTACTGTCCGAGCCGGACGCAAGCGATGCCTGGACGGGCCGCACCGGCTTCGTTCATCGTGCGGTCATCGAAGATCTGCCAGACTTGTCGGGCTATCAGGTGTACGCATGCGGTGCGCCGGTGATGGTCGAATCGGCGCAGCGCGATTTCACGCAGCATCACCGCCTGCCCGAAGACGAGTTCTACGCGGATTCGTTCACGAGCGCCGCCGATCTCGCGAACCCCGTTTGATCGGTGTTTGAGCGGCACGTGGCCGGCGCAGGCAAATTTCGGGTTTACATCGCCGCCGGCCTTGTCGTATTCTTTCGCGCATGAACCGCATCCAGTCCGAACTTCGACGTCGCCGCTCACCGCTCCCGTAGGGGCGCGTGGCTTCGTTGTGGATTCGCGCTGGTGAGGCGCAAGCTGTACGAATCATGAAAGCCACGGCATGCCGTGGCTTTTTTTTGTTCTCGCTTTTTCCGTTGCAGGGTTGCTGTCTGGTTGCCGCCCGCTTGTTCGCCGCGTAATTTGCCCGTTTTTCGCCGGTCTTTTATCCCTGTTGCCTGGAGCCAGTTGCCATGAACTTCAATGAGTATCCGATCGAGTCGCTGATGTACATCACCAACCGGCCCGAAATCGTCTTCACGCACGGCAAGGGCTCGTGGCTCCACGACAATACCGGCAAGCGCTACCTCGATTTCATTCAGGGCTGGGCGGTCAACAGTCTCGGTCACTGCAACGAAGGCATCGTCGCAGCGCTGGAGAAGCAGGCGCGCACGCTGATCAACCCGTCGCCGGCGTTCTACAACGAACCGATGGCGAAGCTCGCGGCCCTGCTCACGCAGCACAGCTGCTTCGACAAGGTCTTCTTCACGAACAGCGGCGCCGAAGCAAACGAAGGCGCAATCAAACTCGCGCGCAAGTGGGGCAAGAAGTTCAAGAACGGCGCGTATGAAATCATCACGTTCGATCACAGCTTCCACGGCCGCACGCTCGCGACGATGTCCGCGAGCGGCAAGCCCGGCTGGGACACGATCTACGCGCCGCAGGTGCCCGGCTTTCCGAAGGCCGATCTGAACGATATCGCGTCGGTCGAAAAGCTGATCACCGCTAAAACGGCGGCGGTCATGCTCGAGCCGATCCAGGGCGAGGGCGGCGTGATTCCGGCCACGCGCGAATTCATGCAGCAACTGCGCGCACTGACGAAGCAGCACAACGTGCTGCTGATCGTCGACGAAGTGCAAAGCGGCTGCGGCCGTGCGGGCACGCTGTTCGCGTATGAGCTGTCGGACATCGAGCCGGATGTGATGACGCTCGCCAAGGGTATCGGCGGCGGCGTGCCGCTCGGGGCGCTGCTCGCGAAAGCGGACGTCGAAGTGTTCGAGGCCGGCGACCAGGGCGGCACGTACAACGGCAATCCGTTGATGACGGCAGTCGGTTACTCGGTGATCTCGCAGCTAACGGCGCCTGGCTTCCTCGAAGGCGTGCGCGAGCGGGGTGAATATCTGCGCACGAAGCTACTCGAACTGTCGAAGGAACGCGGCTTCGAAGGTGAACGCGGCGAGGGAATGCTGCGCGCGCTGTTGCTCGGCAAGGATATCGCCAATCAGATCGTCGAGAAGGCGCGCCTGATGCAACCGGACGGCTTGCTGCTGAACGCGGCGCGGCCGAATCTGCTGCGCTTCATGCCGGCGCTGAACGTGACGATTGATGAGATCGATCAGATGATGAAGATGCTGCGCACGGTGCTGGATTCGCTGTGAGCGTCGAGGGAGTGTGAGCATGATGAGCATGACGTCCGCCGCGATATCGATCCGCTGTTTCGATACAGGCGATACCGATGAAGTGATCGCGTTGTGGCTCGACGCGTTTCCGGAATACCGGGACGCGAGCCGGCCGCAGCGCAACCCGCATCTGTCGATCGCCAACAAGCTCGCGACGCAGCCTGAGCTTTTCTTCGTCGCGGAAAAGGACGCGGGCGTGGTCGGCACGGTGATGGCCGGTTACGATGGGCATCGCGGCTGGATGTATTCGCTGGCGGTAGATGCGTCGCTGCGTCGGCTGGGAATCGCCACACGGCTGGTGAAGCATGCGGAAGCCGCGCTGGCGCAGCGCGGCTGTCCGAAGGTCAACCTGCAGGTACTGAGCAGCAAGGGTGATGTGCGCTCGTTCTATGAGGCGCTCGGGTATCGCACGGACGAAGTGATTAGCCTCGGCAAGCGGCTTGGCGAGTTGGCCGATGGGGCCGCTGCATCGCAATCCGCGTAGCACTCAACGTACGGCGGGGAAAGGCAAAAGGCCGCGTGCATGACAACATGCACGCGGCCTTCTTCTTGCGCCGCGCCGATGCGCCGATGCGCCGACGCGCCGCCGGTCAGCACCGGCTCACGCGCGGCTCATTCGCCTGCTCATTCCCCGAGATACGCCGCCCGCACCTTCGGATCGTCGAGCATCTGCTTCGCGTCGCCGGACATCGTCACCAGACCCGAATCCATCACGTAGCCGCGATTCGCCGCCTGCAGCGCAAGGCGCGCGTTCTGCTCGACCAGCAGTACCGTCATCCCTTCCGCTGAAATGGAACGCACCACTTCGAAGATCTTCTCGACCATGATCGGCGACAAACCCATCGACGGCTCGTCGAGCAAGAGCAGCTTCGGTTTGCTGATGATCGCGCGCGCCATCGCCAGCATCTGCTGCTCGCCGCCCGACAGCGTGCCGGCCAGCTGCGTCGCGCGTTCCTTCAAACGCGGGAAGAAGCCGAACATCCGGTCGACGTCGCTCTTGATGCCATCGGTGTCCGTGCGCAGGTACGCGCCCATCTGCATGTTCTCGATGATCGACATCCGCGCGAAGATGCCGCGGCCTTCCGGCACCATCGCGAGACCGCGCTTGAGTAGTTCATGCGCAGGCAAGCCCTTGATCGACTGGCCCATATACTCGATGTCGCCCGCCGCGTACGGCTTCAAGCCCGTGATGGCCTTCATCGTCGTCGTCTTGCCCGCGCCGTTCGCGCCGATCAGCGTGACGAGTTCGCCCTGCGCGACTTCCATGTCGACACCCTTGACCGCATGGATGCCGCCGTAGTTGACCTGCAGGCCCTTGATTTTCAACATTGGCGTAGCCATCAGTGGACCCCCGCGCCGAGATAAGCCTCGATCACCTTCGGGTCCTTCTGCACGTCGTGCGGCAGACCCTCGGCGATCACCTTGCCGTAATCGAGCACTGTCATCCGGTTGCACAGGCCCATCACCAGTTTCACATCGTGTTCGATCAGCAGGATCGTCTTGCCGTCGCCGCGGATCTTGTCGAGCAGCTTCGTCAGTTCGACCTTCTCCGTTGCGTTCATGCCGGCCGCCGGCTCGTCGAGCGCGAGTAGTTTCGGATCGGTCGCGAGCGCGCGGGCGATTTCCAGACGGCGCTGGTGACCGTACGACAGGTTGCGCGACGTGTAATCCGCGTACTGCAGCACGCCTACGTACTCAAGCAGCTCCAGCGCGCGCTCCTTGATCTCGCGCTCTTCCCTGCGTTCAGCCGGCGTCTGGAATACCGCACCGAACAGGCCGTGCTTCGTGCGCACGTGCCGGCCGACCATCACGTTTTCCAGTGCGGTCATGCCGCCGAACAGACGAATGTTCTGGAACGTGCGCGCGATGCCGGCCTTGGCGACCTGGTACACCGCGGTCGGCGTGTAGGTCGTGCCGTCGAGCTTGAATTCACCGGAGTCCGGCGTGTACAGGCCCGTGATCACGTTGAAGAACGTCGTCTTGCCGGCGCCGTTCGGACCGATCAGTCCGTAGATCGTGCCTTCTTCAATTTGCAGTCCGACGTCGGAGAGGGCCTGCAGGCCGCCGAAGCGCTTGTTCACGCCTTTGACGGAGAGTCGAATGGTTTTGTCGTTCACTATATTTTCTCCTGTCGACCAGAGTTGGCGCTTTAGCGCTTACTCTGGTCCCATGCAGGGCGGCCGCCCTGCTAGGCACGCAGCGGTTTCTTGCTGTTGCGCTTCGCCAGTTTCGCGATCTTGTCCTCGTGCTTCGGCGACGGCCACAGGCCTTCCGAGCGGTACAGCATGATCAGCACCATCGCGAGACCGTACAGCAGCTGACGGACCACTTCGGTATCGACGATTTCATGGCCGAACAGCATGTGCTGCAGCGGGCCCATCGTCGAACGCAGGAATTCGGGGAACACAGCGAGCAGCATCGCGCCGAGAATCACGCCGGGAATATGGCCCATGCCGCCCAGCACGACGCACGCCAGCACGACGATCGATTCCCAGAACGTGAACGACTCCGGCGACACGAAGCCCTGGAAGCCAGCGAACATCGCGCCCGACAGCCCGCCGAACGACGCGCCCATCGCGAACGCAAGCAGCTTCACGTTGCGGGTGTTGATGCCCATCGCCTTCGCGGCGATTTCGTCTTCGCGGATCGCGGCCCATGCGCGGCCGATGCGCGAATGCTGCAGGCGCGTACACGTCCAGATGACGAGCAGCGAACACAGCACGAACAGGTAGTAGTACATGTACACGGACGGGAACGAGAGCCCGAACAGCGTGTGCGTCTGCGACAGGTTGAAGCCCGCGACGTGCACCGGATCGATGGCGGTAATCCCTTTCGGCCCGTTGGTGATGTTCACCGGACGGTCGAGGTTGTTCATGAAGATCCGTACGATTTCGCCGAAGCCCAACGTGACGATCGCGAGATAGTCGCCGCGCAGGCGCAGCGTCGGAGCGCCGAGCATCACACCGAACAGCGCAGCGAACGACATGGCCAGCGGTACGACGACCCAGATCGGCGCATGCAGGCCGTTCGGGAAGAGCGCCGCGATCCAGGCGAACTGGCTTGTCAGGTGCGGCGACGTCAGAAGCGCCGCGGTGTACGCGCCGATCGCGTAGAACGCGATATAACCCAGATCCAGCAGGCCGGCGAAGCCGACCACCACGTTAAGACCCAGTGCGAGCATCACGTACAGCATCGCGAAGTCGAGCACACGCACCCAGTAGTTGCCGCCGGCGGCGCCGATGATCATCGGCGCGGCCACCACCAGCACCGCGGTGAGGACACCGACCACCAGCTTCTTCGTGATGTTCTTCTCGGGGATGAGCGTCGTGGACGGCTCGATCGGTTGAATTGAGGTCATGTTATCTGCTCCTTACGCGCGATCTGCAACACGTTCGCCCAACAGGCCGGACGGACGGAACACCAGCACGACGATCAGCACGATGAATGCGAACACGTCCTGATAGTTACTACCGAATACACCGCCCGTGAGGTTGCCGATATAACCTGCCCCCAACTGTTCGATCAGGCCGAGCAGCACACCGCCCACCATGGCGCCCCCGAGATTGCCGATACCTCCCAGCACTGCCGCAGTAAAGGCCTTCAACCCTGGGATGAAGCCCA
>DASXXR010000351.1:0-10599 GCA_036502945.1 Paraburkholderia sp.
CGATTCGGCGGTCAGCTCGCCGCGCACCGCGGCCTTGCCCGCGAGCTCCGGGTGCGCATTGATCAATGCGAGCTGCTTCGCTTCACCCGACGTCTCCACGATGTTCGACATCCCGCGATGCAACGCAGCGATGCTCGCGAAAGGCCGCTCGTTCGCGATGGCTTCAGCCACCCACGGGGAATGCTCGAAGATGCCTGAAAGCGTCGCGACCAACGCGTCCTTCGACAGGCGGTTGAGTTGATCCAGAGTGTATTGCATCGCCTTCATGCGGCTGTGCCGTGGTTGCCGTGCTGGTACGGATGATGTTCGCGCCAGTGCCGCGCGATGTCGATGCGCCGCGCTACCCACACGCGGTCGTGCTGCCCGATATGATCGAGAAACCGCTGCAGCGCACGGAAACGCCCGGGGCGGCCCAGCAACCGGCAATGCATGCCGACCGACAGCATCTTCGGCGCTTCGTCGCCTTCTTCATACAGCACGTCGAAGGCGTCGCGCAGATACGTGAAAAAGTGATCCGCTGTGTTGAACCCTTGCGGGCTCGCGAAGCGCATGTCGTTGGTATCGAGCGTATAAGGCACGATCAGTTGCGAGACTTTCGCGCCGCCCGTCACTTCGATGTCCATCCAGAACGGCAGGTCGTCGCCGTAGTAGTCCGAGTCGTAGAGAAAGCCGCCGTATTCGGCGACGAGACGATGTGTATTCGGGCTGTCGCGGCCGGTGTACCAGCCGAGCGGCCGCACACCCGTCACGCGTTCGATCGCCTCCATGCCGAGACGCATGTGCTCGGCCTCACGTTCAGCCGTGAAGTCCTGATAGTGAATCCAGCGATAGCCATGACACGCGATCTCATGACCCAGTTCGACGAACGCGCGCGCCGCTTCGGGATGACGTTCGATCGCCATGCCGACGCCGAATACCGTCAGCGGCAGGCCGCGTTTTTCGAACTCGCGCAGAATGCGCCACACGCCGGCGCGCGAGCCGTATTCATAGATCGACTCCATGCTCATGTGGCGCGCCGGAAACGACGCAGCACCGACGATCTCGGACAGGAACTGCTCCGAGCCGGCGTCGCCGTGCAGCACGCAGTTCTCGCCGCCCTCTTCGTAGTTCAGTACGAACTGCACCGCCACGCGCGCGCCGCCGGGCCAATTCGCCTGCACCGGATGGCGGCCGTAGCCGATCAGATCGCGTGGATAGTTCGGGTCGAGTGACATGATTTGACTGCAGCAGCGGTTGACGGGACACCGGCAGCGGCGGAAACAGCGGATAGCACGCGTTGCGGCGGCGTTGAACCAGTGTAGCGAAAACGAAAAGGCCCGGGGGCGCCCCTACGCGTGAGCACATCGTGCGTATCAGCCGGAAGGCCCGCGTGGCGCCCTGTCGGGCGCCGCTGCGCTCGCGTTTACCCGCATCCCTTCCTGCGCGGTTTATCCGAGCACCGGATGTCCGGACAGCGTCAGCCTGAACCCATGCGAATCCGCGACAAGATGCGCGTCCGCGCCAACCGGCAGCGTCACCATGTCCGGAATATGGCCGAACGGCAGCCCGGTAATCACCGGAATGCCAACCACGGAGCGCACCTGTTCGATCATCGCGTGCAGATCGTAGCCGTTGTCGTAGTCGAACTGCTTGCCGCCGGAAAAATCGCCGAGTATCAGCGCCTGCTGCTGCGCCAGGATGCCCGCGAGATGCAGTTGGTAAATCGATCGTTCGAGCCTGAACGGCTGCTCGTTGACGTCTTCGATAAACAGGATTCCGCCCTGTACCGGGGGCAGGAACGGCGTGCCGATCAGCGATGTGAGCACGGCCAGATTGCCGCCCCACAGCATGCCGCTGACATCGGCGGATTGCGCTTGACGCACATTGCTCGTCACCGTGAAGGTCGGCTGGGTCAAGGCCTCCCAGAAATGATGCATCGTGAAGTCGCTCAGCGCTTCGGCGCCGAAATCGCCGCACAGCATCGGCCCGCCGAACGTCGTGAGGCCGCAGCGGGTCAGTAATGCAAGCTGGACCGCGGTAAAGTCGCTATGCCCGACAAGCGCGATCGGCTGGTCCTGCAGACGCTGCTGCAAGCCGTCGTAATCGAGCCCGTGCAGAATGCGCACCGCGCCGTAGCCGCCGCGCACGGCCAGCACGATATCCGGCAGTTCGCGCGACGGGTCGGCCAGACGGTTCAGTTCAGCGGCCCGCTCGCCGTCGGTACCGGCAAAGCGCTGATAGCGCCGCTGTGCCGCCGGGACGTTTTCGACATGATGTCCTTGCGCGCGCAACCGTCGCAATGCCAGGTGGAGCGCATCCGGATCATGCGGATAGCCCGAAGGCGCGATCAGTTCGATGGTGCGGTGAGCGATCATAGGCGGCTGTCGGTTAGGTCAGCGTTGTGAAGGCGGTCGTTCCCTGATTAGAGCGGCTCTACCGGCTCCGGTTCGTTGCCGGAAGCGGGCCCGGTGGCTCCGGCGCCAGCGGCCCCGGCGCGCGCTGCGCGTGCGGCACGACGCCGGTCAGCGAAGAACGCTTTCAGCGCCGCACCGCACTCGTCCTCGAGCACGCCACCCACTACCGTCGTGTGGTGGTTCAGTTGTGGATTCGCAAACGCATCGATGACGCTGCCGCATGCGCCCGTCTTCGGATCGCGGGCGCCGAACACCACCCGCGCAAGGCGCGCGTGCATGATCGCGCCGGCGCACATCAGGCAGGGTTCGAGCGTAACGAACAGTTCACAGCCCGGTAGCCGGTAGTTTTCGAGCGACTGCGCAGCCGCCCGCAGTGCGGCCATTTCAGCGTGGGCCGATGGATCGTGCGCGCTGATCGGACGGTTGAATCCCTTTGCGATCACTTCGTCGCCGCGCACCAGCACCGCGCCGACCGGCACTTCGCCCGCCGCACGCGCCTCTTCTGCGACGGCTTGCGCCAGCATCATGAAATGGCGGTCACGGTCGGAAACGTTTGCGTGGGGAGTGGTGGCTTCGGGAGCGGCTGTGCCGCTCATGGTGGCCGGCGCGTCATGCGACGCGTCGCATCGCGCGGGAACGCCGCCTACGGAAACAGCGTCCGTCTGCGCCCCAGACTGGGTGAGCGATGCGCTCACTATGGGCCCGGGTTGTCGGCGGCAGCGCCGGTCGCACGCTCCGACAGCCGCTCGGCAATGCGCCGGCAGTATTCTCGAGGGAGAACCATCGGGCCTCCCCGCAGTGATTCAAGCGCCATATCGAGCGCAAGCATCTTCACCTGCAGCCGGCAGTGCGTCACGCGATCACCGACCGCGGCCAGTTCATCCTGCAAATCGCGCAGCGCGCGCAGTTGTTCGACCGCGGGCGGCACGAATCCGGCATTCTTCAGAATCCGGTTCGCGACCCGCACTTCTTCTGGGACCAGCGCGTCGTCTTCGAAGGGAAGCGGCGCACCGGCACCCGGCAAGCCGTCGAATTCACCGCGCGCGACGGCAGCAGCAATGCGTTGTTCGACTAGTGCATCAAGCAATTTCATTTGCAATCCACCACGTTGCGGCTCGGGCATTTTATCAGGGTGGCGCTCGCAAAATTAGCCCGTCACATAGACGAGACAGCTTAGTTTGAGAATTATCGTATTTGGTAGCGCTCGGTGCCAAGATATGGTTGCACGTTTGGGATCGTTGAACATGCAAATTGAAAGTGAACTGATAGGTTCGTCGTTGCGCTCTTTCGGATATCCGTCGAACTTTGTGGATTCCGCGGAGGGACGTCGCGGTTGTTGGTCAGCGGCCTTGTTTGCTTCGAACCGAAGTTGTTTGACGAAATTGCCCGGGCGCGCGGTGCTGGCCGCCGTCGTATTGTCGATTGGGCTGTCCGGCTGCAGCACGCTGTGCGGATTCGCTGGTGGCAGCGGCGGCGGGTTCGGCGGCGGATGTGCGACGGGCGTTCGGTTCTAAGTCTTCTCAGCGCGGCCGGCATGCTCGCGACCACCACGACGCACGCCCGCTCAGGACCGCAACGGCCAACGCGCAAGTGCCACGTGTCGCGTCTGTCCAAGCAGGCTGTGGACGAGTACGAACTCGTGCACGCTCCACGCGATCACTTCATCCAGGCGTTCGACAACGCGGCGTCGCTCACCATCACCATCGTGATATGCCAGCGTGACGTGCGGCGTGAACGCCGATTGCGCGTGCCCTGCCAATCCGCCGCTGTCGAGCGCTTTGCCCAGCGCGTCGCGAAATTCCCGCAGCGCCAGTACGCCTTCGTCTGCACGCAGCACAAGCGGGTTGCCGCGAAAATCTTCAGCTCGATCGAATGCGACGGCGAATGGCCGCGTCGTGACTGTAGCCGCCGCTCTGATCGCTTTTATGACTACCGCTTGCGGCAAGCCGCCGCTGTAGTTACCAAGATGATGCAGCGTGACGTGATAGCGCTGCAACGCGAGCGGCGCGGGAGCCCATCGGTATTTGCTGCATAGGTGGCGCGCAAACTGTTCGATGCGCGCAGCGGTACGTGCGTCGGGGAAGATGGCGAAGAACAGACCGTCAGTTGCCGGTGGTGGCGCAACGTCGAAGCCGGGCAGCGACAGCTGGCCGGGCGAACTGTGAGCACGTCTTGAACTGCGCATCGTGAGTGCCCTTCTTTCGCATCTCTGTGGTGGATTACTCGGCCCGTTCGGCGAGCGCCGCTGGGAAGCGGCGATGTGAAGCGTAACGCCGTTGCGATCGCGGTGGCGTCTTTTCTTAGTCAGGCCAGCCGGAAAGCATTCGACTGACGCTCCTGCTCCCGTGCGGAAATACCCAGTGACGCCGCTATCTTTCGCCACTGCGAAACAACCTCCCTCTGCTGTTCGACGATCTCGTTGGCGTCGCTGGCCGATACCCGGAAGTAACGCGCGACTGAACGCGCCAATTCCAGATCCATCGCGTTGTCAGCTTCGCTGATGTTGAGTTTCAACCCGCCAGCATGGGGCGTCGGGTTCATGTCGAATGCCGGTGAGAGCTGCCAGCCCTTGCCGGGTTCAAGAAGGAAACCGTGGTTACGCAGATGGTCGTCGGTGTTGGAAACCAGCAGATTGAAAACGATGCGCGACCATAACTCACGCAGATCGGCGTCGGTCTGTGCGCCATCGGTCATCAGGACCCGGGCGATTTCCAGGTAGCTCGCCCCGGTCGACGCATCGTCGCCGTCCTGATGAGCAGCCAGATTCATGGCCGACGCGAAATGCAGCCGTCGCCCTTGATCTGTGCGATCAAAGCGCTTCACGAGGAACGTGTGGTGCCGGCTACCGAAACGGCGCACCAACGCATCGGGCACGTTCAATCCGGAGGCCTTCGCCAAGGTATGAACCACCATCTCCCAAGCACCGACATCATGCTCGTCTCGAACGCTTGGAAATTTTGCAATCCAGAGATGCCCCTGCGGATCAATCACACTCGCCTTGGGACGGGCTCCGCCCAGCGACCCACCAGGCGCGATGAGCATGCGTAGCCATTCGTCAGCCTGGCTGGCCGTGTTGTCCTCGTCCCGTTCCAGAGCCAGGCTGGCTGCTTCCAGAGCCCGCAGTTGCACGAAAGGCGGCGCGGCAACATCGTGTTGATCGTCGAGGAAAGCGCCTTCATCGTTACGCCGGAACCGCAAGGCACCCGCACGGTAGGTGTCGTGGACGCCCAGCAGGTAGTCGGATTCGTAGAGCCGGGTCTTGGGATCGGCGTGGCCCGCGCGTTGCGCTCGTTCCTGCCGGCGTCGCATCAGCAAGCGTCCCCAGCGGTCAGGACTGGCATCGGCAAAAGCACCGAAGGTTTCTTGCCCTTGCGCCGGATAGTGTCGACCCTCAAACAACTCGAGGCGGGGATCGAGCTTGAGGTTCGCCAGGTCTTTCCGTTTCAGGAATTCAGGACTGAACTCGAAATCGAATACTTCGCGAGCAGCCGCGCGGTGAGTATAGAGGCGCCCCACTTGCAGGGCTTCCGGCAAGCCGTCCCAATCGCCATAGACCGCGATTAAGGTGTCGGTCATCTGTCCTGCTCTCGCTTGCCGGATTTCGGCGTCTTGATCAGCGAAGCTAACGCGTCTGCGCTAACGAAGCCACCATCGGCGGTCCAGTCGGATGCGTCCTTAACAGGAAGCACTCGTGAGGATTCAGGCGATATCGCGCTGGGCGGCGCAGAAATTGGCACCTTTCGCGACTGAGCGGCGACCTTCGAGGCTTTGCTCGACAGCCGAGGGAGCGCCGCGTCCTGCAATTCGCGGCCAACGGGGTCACTCTTGGCCAGCAGGTCAAGGTCTTGCTCGATACCTAGCACCTGCATGACGGCTAGGTAGGCGCCGATGGTCACACCAGCGTTGCCCCGCTCCAGATTGCGCAGGGTAACGGCCGTCATTCCGGCGCGTTCCGCTACCTGTCTGGCCGTCAAATTGCGCCGCAGACGGGCCAGACGAAGTCGGGCTCCGAACGCTTGAAGACGGAGATCTGCCGACGGAAGCAGGGGTGCGGTTTTTTTGGCCATAATGATATTATTCTATCTCCAAGGCCGAGATAATGGAAAGAATAATATCTCTTTCCTTCTTGAAGAAGAACACCCCGTCACGCGGGCAGCGCGGCCCGCCGCGCTGCCGTGATCTGCATCACTCCCACTCAATCGTCGCCGGCGGCTTCCCCGAAATATCGTAAACAACCCGATTAATCCCCCGAACCTCATTAATAATCCGGTTCGACACATGCCCCAGCAATTCATGCGGCAAATGTGCCCAATGCGCGGTCATGAAATCCAGCGTCTGCACCGCGCGCAACGCGACCACATATTCATAAGTCCGCCCATCGCCCATCACACCGACACTCTTCACCGGCAGAAACACCGCGAACGCCTGGCTCGTCAGGTCGTACCACGACTTGCCGGTTTCCTTGTCGATGAACGTGCGCAGCGTTTCAATGAAAATCGCATCAGCGCGACGCAGCAGATCCGCGAAATCGCGGCGCACCTCGCCGAGAATCCGCACGCCGAGCCCCGGACCCGGGAACGGATGGCGATACACCATCGAAGGCGGCAATCCCAGCTTCACGCCCAGTTCGCGCACTTCGTCCTTGAACAGTTCGCGCAACGGCTCGAGCAGCTTCAGGTTCAGCGTCTCCGGCAACCCGCCGACGTTGTGGTGGCTCTTGATCGTCTGCGCGGCCTTCTTGCCCTTGCCCGCCGATTCGATCACGTCCGGATAAATCGTGCCCTGCGCGAGCCATTTCGCGTCGGCGAGCTTCGCGGCTTCAGCCTGGAACACTTCGACGAATTCCGCGCCGATGATCTTGCGCTTCGCCTCCGGATCGGTCACGCCGGCCAGTTTCGACAAAAAGGCTGCACTCGCGTCGACGTGAATGACCTTCACGCCGAGGTGGTGCGCGAACGTCGCCATCACCTGTTCGGCTTCGTTCAAGCGCAGCAGGCCGTGATCGACGAACACGCAGGTCAGCTGCTTGCCGATCGCCCGATGCAGCAGCGCCGCCGCCACCGACGAATCCACGCCGCCCGACAACCCGAGGATCACGTGCTCGTCGCCGACCTGCGCACGAATGCTCTCGACCGCCTCGTCAATGTAGTTGCCCATTTCCCAGTCCGGCTTCGCGCCGCAGATCTGCAGCACGAAACGCTCGAGCATCGCGCGGCCCTGCGCCGTATGCGTGACTTCGGGGTGCCATTGCAGGCCGTAGAAATGGCGCGCTTCGTCGGCCATCGCCGCAATCGGACACGACGGCGTCGACGCCATCAACTGGAAGCCCGGCGGCATTTCCAGCACCTTGTCGCCGTGGCTCATCCACACTTTCAGCATGCCGTGACCTTCGGACGTGCGGAAATCTTCGATGCCGTCGAGAAAGCTCGTGTGGTTGCGCGCGCGCACTTCTGCATAACCAAATTCGCGCAGATGCCCGTTTTCGACCTTGCCGCCCAGTTGCTCGGCCATCGTCTGCATTCCGTAGCAAATGCCGAGCACCGGCACACCGAGCTCGAAGACAGCTTGCGGTGCGCGCGGCGTATCGGTATCGATAACCGAGTTCGGGCCGCCCGACAAAATCACGCCCTTCGGCTTGAATTCGCGAATGAATGCGTCGCTGACGTCGTGCGGATGGATTTCCGACAGCACATGCGCTTCGCGGATGCGGCGTGCAATCAGTTGGGTGACTTGCGAACCGAAGTCGAGGATCAGGATCTTGTCATGCATGGCGACGGACGGAATCAAAAGTGAACGGATACGGGAAACCGCGCAAGACGCGCGCGCGGCGTTAAATTCAGGACGGCCGCATTCTGCCTGCGATAAAGAGCGGCAATGAAGGCAGCGGTATCGAACAATCTGGCTGGGAAACCCGAGCGCGGCGGACGGATTCCGACGGCTTCGGCGAATAACGGAGCCGTTCGCGCATCAGCCATGGAGCGGAGGCCGCGGCGCATCGGGCGACCCCGCCGCGTCCCGGCGGGCTTCTTCCCGGGCCGCCTCGGCGTCCTGCAGGCTCGCCGGCACTACCACGTCCGGTTCTCCGATCAGGCGGCCGGTCACAGGGTCGACCGTGCGGCCGGTTGCTGCATCGATCGTACGGCCGGTTGCCGGATCGACGACCGTCGTCTGGCGCGGCGATAGTACCGGTTCGACAACCGGTTCCGACGCCGCATAGCCGAACGTTGTGCTTGCCACTACCGGCTCCTTCGCCTCTCGCTTTGCGTCTTTCGCAGCCTGCCGCGCGGCGAGCCTGTCGGCACGCTCCGCGGCGACGGCCTCCGCCGCGAGCGCTCGCTCGCGGCGCCGCACGGCGCTGCCAAGCCGCACACCGCCCAGACCGACCACGAGCAGCACAACGGCCGTGACCACCGCGACCAGTTCGCCGAAAGCGGTCAACGGCGGCGTATGCAACCCGAGCAGCCACACCAGCATCAGCACGGCAGTCAGCCAGTTCACATGCCCGATGACCTTCGCCACCGCCGCAGTCAGCGCGCCGTCGATCGACGCGTGCAACGCAAGCCACGCGAGCCCGACCAGCGCGATGCCGAACCCCTGGCCGACCAGCACCGGCTCGGTTCGCACAAGATGCAGCGCGTCGTACAGCGAAGCCCACGGCGTGAGCAGGAACAGCAACCCGAACGCCAGCAGCAGCAACGCATCGACGATCAGTACGGCGCGCAGGAGTGGCTTCATCGGCGGTTAGTCCACGTGATAGTTGGGCGCTTCCTTCGTGATCTGCACGTCGTGCACGTGCGATTCGCGCATACCCGCCGCCGTGATCTGGACGAAGGCGGCCTTCTCGTGCAGTTCGTCGATCGTGCGGCAGCCGCAATAGCCCATGCTGGCCCGCACGCCGCCGATCAGCTGAAACAGGATCGCGCTCACCGCGCCCTTGTACGCGACGCGGCCTTCGATGCCTTCCGGCACGAGCTTGTCGATATTCGCGGAGTTGTCCTGGAAGTAGCGGTCTGCCGCGCCGTCCTTCATCGCGCCGACCGAGCCCATGCCGCGGTATGACTTGTACTGGCGGCCCTGATACAGGAATACGTCGCCCGGCGACTCTTCCGTGCCCGCGAACATGCTGCCCATCATGACCGAGTTCGCGCCCGCGGCCAGCGCCTTGCTGACGTCGCCCGAGAAGCGCACGCCGCCGTCGGAGACGACCGGCACGCCGGAACCCTGCAACGCGTCGGACACGTTCGCGATCGCGCTGATCTGCGGCACGCCGACGCCGGCGACGATCCGCGTCGTGCAGATCGAGCCCGGGCCGATACCGACCTTCACGCCGTCCGCGCCGTACTCGACGAGCGCCTTCGCCGCTTCAGCCGTGGCGATATTGCCGCCGATCACATCGACCCGCGGGAAGTTCCTCTTGACCCACCGGACGCGCTCGAGCACGCCCTTGCTATGTCCGTGCGCCGTATCGACGACGATCACGTCGACGCCCGCCTGCACGAGCAGCGACACGCGCTCTTCATTGTCTTCGCCGACGCCCACCGCCGCACCGACGCGCAGCTTGCCGTGCTCGTCCTTGCTCGCGTCCGGGTGCTCGGTTTGCTTCGTGATGTCCTTGACGGTCATCAGGCCGCGCAGTTCGAACGTGTCGTTGATCACGAGGACGCGCTCCAGCCGGTGGCGGTGCATCAGCGCCTTCGCTTCGGCGAGCGGCGTGCCTTCCTTGACCGTCACGAGCCGTTCGCGCGGCGTCATGATCGTGCGGACCGGCTCGTCCAGACGCGTTTCGAACCGCAAATCGCGATTTGTGACGATGCCGATCAACTGCGCGCCTTCGACGACCGGAAAGCCCGAAATGCCATGCTGCTGCGATAGCGCGATCACATCGCGCACCTTCATTTGCGGCGGTACGGTGATCGGGTCGCGCACGACGCCCGATTCGAAACGCTTGACCTTCGCGACTTCGCGCGCCTGTTCAGCCGGGCTGAGATTCTTGTGGATGATGCCGACGCCGCCTTGCTGCGCCATCGCGATGGCGAGACGGGCTTCGGTGACGGTGTCCATGGCAGCGGACAACAGCGGCATATTCAGGGAGATATTGCGGGTCAGCCGGGTTTTGAGGCTGGTGTCGCGCGGCAGAACGTCGGAGAAGGCCGGCACGAGGAGCACGTCATCGAACGTGAGTGCTTTTTGGATCAGACGCATGGCA
>DASXXR010000352.1:0-4287 GCA_036502945.1 Paraburkholderia sp.
ACGCACCTACGAGCAGCGCCATCACCGCATAGGGCATGCGGATCTGCCAGACGATCACGCTAGTAGCCGGGTCGGCCGATGCGGGATGGAACAGCGTACGCAGCAACGTGGCGATCGGCAGGCCGGACGGACCGGAGCGCAGATCGAACAGCAGCGAGCCGACGATCAGCGCCGCCACCGCGCCCAGCCAGATCACGCGGCGCCGTGTCAAACGGAGGTAGGATTGCAGCGCGTCATCGGCGATCTCCGCGGCGGGTTGCAAAGCGGATGAACCGCGCACGGCAACGGCGTTTGAATCGGAATCGGCCATCGTGCTCATGATCAACGCGACGCTGCAACGGTGGTCTGGTTGAGCGGCGCGTCGACCCATTCGGCGCCGCCGGGCGGCACCGCGAGGAAACGGCGATACAGCTCGGCCTGCGTTGCGTGCACGTCGAGATCCTTGAACTGCGCGGGATAAAACCACTTGGCGAACGCCTCCAGCACGATGATGTTGTAGGGCGAGTCGTAATAGTTGTGCGAGATGCCATGCGCGCGGCCGTCATGGATCGCCTTGATCGTGTCGAAACCGGGACGCGCGACCAGTTGCGCGAGACTTGCGCGTGCATCGTGTTCGCTCGTCAACGGACCGACGCGCAGCGAAGCCAGGCCGGGTTTGCTGCGGCTGCCGGTTGCGATGTAGACGTCGGGTTGCGCGGCAATGACCTGCTCCATGCTGATGTCGCCCAGTACGCCCGGCACGAGACCTTGGGCGATGTTGCGTCCGCCGGCCGCCTGGATGAATTCGCCGAAATTGCCGTTGCCTGCTGTGTGGCAGCAGCCGGCGTCCCATATGCCGGCCAGCAGATCGACAAAGACCTTCGGCCGTTGCGCCTGCGGAATGCGGTTCACGACGTTCTGTATGTGCGCGAGGTGCTGCTGATAGAACTGGATGTACGCATCGGCTTGTGGTTCGCGATGCAGTACCGCGCCAAGCAGCTTGATGCTCGGCAGCGTGTTTTGCATCGGATGCAGCCGGAAGTCGATGAACACGACCGTCGTGCCGGTCGCTTCCAGTTGCTTCACCAGTGCGTTGTAGCGGCTCGGCCCGTGGCCCGCCAGGCTGAAGATCGCGACATCCGGTTTCAGGCTCAGCGCTTTTTCGTCGCTGATGCTGTCCTCGGTGGCCTTGCCGATCAGCGGGATCTGTTTGATCGCGGGAAATTTCTCCGCGTACGCGTCGAAGGTCTGCGGATCCATCGTCGGCAGATCGCCTTGCCAGCCGACGATCCGTGCGAGCGGATGGGGCCCTTCCAGCAACGCGACCGCCGCTAGCGTACGGCTCTCGCCGAGCAGGATTCGCTGCGGCCCGGCGGCCGGCACCCGGACTGTGCGGCCGGCCAGATCGGTCAACACGCGAGGTGTTGTTGGGCTGCTGGTTACGACGGGCTCCGCGGCAGGCGCGACGGCGCTGCTGACAAGCGTGCCGCATACGGCAACGCCGATCGCGGCGGCGCCGCTTGCAAGCCCGGCAGCGATTCGCCGGCAGACGACGGAAAACGCGGAAATCGGCATAATACGGCTCTCAAATGAGAATTATTGCTATTTGCGAGCCTCACTGTAGCGGCGCAATGTAATGGCGATATGTTGAGCGGCCCGGGTTTTGTATTGGAATGTGTTGAAAGGTGGCCGATGAAACCGGCTGCAATCACGGGTCGACCGAACGCTCTGCAGGACGATGTATAAAGTGCATTAATTCATCAAATAAAGTAATTTGATGAATGTAAGTGAAAACCCTATAGTGATGCCTGTCCCCCAAGCCTTCGAGGCCACATCACCATGCCGCCATTCGACGCCTCGCGCGATTTGCCGATCCGCTCGCTTTCGCGCGCTTGCCTCGTGCGCGTTGCCGCAGTCACGGTCCTGACCGGAGTGGGCGCGGGCTTGGGCGGCATGCTGCTCGCGCTGCTCCTGCATGCGATCCAGCACGTCGCCTATGGCTACAGTCTCGACAGCCTCATCGACACGGAAAGCTTCCTGCAAGGGGTCAGCGCGGCGTCGCCCGAGCGTCGCGTCGTTGTCATGGCCGTATGCGGCGTCGTCGCGGGCTTCGGCTGGTGGGCCGTGCGCCGCTTCGGCCGTCCACTCGTCAGCGTCAAGCAGGCCGTGGCTTCCCCTGATACACGCATGCCGATGCTCAGCACGCTTGCGCACGCATTGCTGCAGATCATTACCGTCGCATTGGGTTCGCCGCTGGGGCGCGAAGTCGCGCCGCGCGAAGTGGGTGCGCTGGTCGGCGGGTGGCTGTCGAATGTCGCGGGACTGTCCCAGCAGCAGACTCGTCTGATGATCGCGTGCGGCGCGGGAGCGGGTCTCGCAGCGGTTTACAACGTGCCGCTCGGCGGCGCCGTTTTCGTGCTCGAAGTGTTGCTGGGGACGCTCAACGCTTCGACAGTCGTCATTGCGCTGGTCACGTCGGTTATCGCCGCGCTCGTCGCGCGGCTCGGCCTCGGCGACGAGTCGCAATATGTGATTCCGTCCTTTGTGTTGAGCGGCAGCCTGGTCATTTGGGCGATTATTGCGGGGCCCGTGCTCGGTGCTGCGGCCTATGGTTTCTCGTGGCTCACGGCCCTCGCGAGCAAAGCGGCGCCACGCGGCGGTTGGCTGATGCCGGTGTCGAACGTGCTCAATTTCACGTCGATCGGTTTGCTCGCGATCTATTTTCCGCAACTGCTCGGCAACGGCAAGGGCGCCGCGCAACTGGGCTTCGACAGCCATTTGACGATCGGTCTTGCCGCCGCGTTGCTGGCACTGAAAGTCGCCATCACAGCGAGCAGCCTGCGCGTCGGTGCGCATGGCGGCGTGTTGACCCCGAGCCTTGCAGTGGGCGCGCTGCTCGCGATCGTGCTCGGCGGCGCAGGAAGTCTGCTCGGCGCGCACGTTCCGTCCGGCGCTTTCGCGCTGGTCGGCGCCGCGGCGTTCCTCGCGTCGTCGATGAGCATGCCGGTCACGGCCGTCGTGCTGGTCGCTGAATTCACGCATGTTGCGCCGCCTCTGCTTGTGCCGATCGTTCTGGCGGTGATAGGGGCCATGCTGGCGAACCGGCTGTGCAAAAAAACACTGACTAGCGGGCACTAGCGGGCAAGCGAACGCGTGAGCGCGCCGTCGCGTTTGCGTTGCTGCGCGTCGCTTCGGATCGCCGCACCGTGTTGGTTTCCGCACGGTACGAACCCGTCAGCCTCGCTATAAATTTGCTTGACATCCGCTCGCATCGGCCGCTCCGGCGACCGGACAGGACCTGTCCCAAGGCCGCGCGCGAACCGGCGCGCAACGCCGGGTGACTGCCGCCTGGCCGCGGTCGCTGCCGGACTGTCACGTACCAGGAATCAACACAAAAATCGACGAGGGGACCATGGCCATGCCAAAAGAAATCCGGCCGCTCACTGGGCTACGAGGCATCGCTGCGCTGTATGCGATGGGATTTCACTATTTCATCGGTCTCGGCTTTTCGAGTCACTTTGCGACGCTGATGTCGCATGGCTACCTCGCGGTCGATCTGTTTTTCTGCCTGAGCGGATTCGTGATGGCATTGAGTTACGGCCACATGTTCGCGGGCAACTGGTCGAGCGCGGCGTATTTCAGTTTCATCGGCAGGCGAATTGCACGCATCTACCCGCTGTATCTGGTGGTGACAGTCACCGCGTTTCTGTTGACCTTATGCGGCTGGCTGGCTACCACCGCGTCCAGCGGCGTAACGCTCGCGCTGAACGTTGCGCTGAACCTGGCGATGGTTCAGGTCTGGGGATTCGCGGACAGCTTCGACGGCGCCGCCTGGTCGCTTAGCGCGGAGTGGGCCGCGTACCTGATATTTCCGATCCTGCTTGTCCCCGCGTTGCGCCGCCGGTCGTCGGTCGCATGGCTGACCGGCATCGTGTGCGTGTCGATCATCATGCTTTTGCCGACGTTGCGCCTCTTCATCGGCGGGCGGTCGGCGCCACACGCTCTGCTGGATATATTCGAGCCGGCGATGGGCTTGCCGGTGCTGCGTTGTCTCGCGGAATTCACACTGGGGCTCGTCGCGTATCGCATTGCTTTTACGCCGTTTGGAATGCACTTCGCGGCAAGCGGATGGGCGGCTCCCATCGTGCTGCTCACGACCCTCGCGTTGATGACGGTGACCGACTTGGACGCTGCGATCGTGACAATGTTCGTTGCGTGTCTTGTCGTGTTGTCGTCGGAGCAGAACGGGCCGGCGAAATGGCTTTCGTGCTATCCCGTCCAGCTCGCGGGGCGGCTGTCGTACAGCAT
>DASXXR010000353.1:0-4131 GCA_036502945.1 Paraburkholderia sp.
ATCAGATTTGCCACTTCAGTCGGATGCGACAGCAGCGACACATGGCTCGACTTGAGTTCGATCGTATGCGCATGCATCCGGTTCGCCATGAAGCGCTCCAGATCGGTGTTGATGGTCCGATCCTCAGTCGACACCGCATACCAGCTCGGCTTGTCATACCACGCGGCGACGGTCGTCTTCGCCATCGTGATCGCTTTGCCAATCGGCTGCTGAACCGCGTAGAACGTTTCTGCTTCAGCCCTCGGTAGATCGCCTGCGAAGTCGTTCACAAATGCTTGCTCGGATAGCTTGCCGTAGCCGTCAGCCGACCACTGAAGCCCGGCCGATGCGGGCGCGGCCGGGAATTTCTTCGTCAGCGCCGGGTAGTCCTCGCCGGCATCCGGCGCACGCGCGGCAATGTACACCAGACCGGCCACCTTCGGATCATCACCCGCCTGGCTGATCACCATCCCGCCGTACGAGTGCGCGACCAGCAGTGTCGGGCCATCCTGTTGCGCAAGTGCGCGCTTGACGGCGTCCACGTCCGCGTCGAGCGAGGTCGTCGGATTCTGCACCGACGTCACATGCAGGCCCTTCGCCTGCAGCAGCGGAATCACCCTCTGCCAGCTCGAACCGTCTGCAAACAGCCCGTGAACCAGCACAACATTCTTGATCGGTCCGGACGGCGCGGCGGCGCTATCCTGCGCAAATGATGTCGTTGCGCTCAGCAACGTGGCACAGGCGAAACCGGCGAGGACAAACAAATTCAACTTCATGAGACTTCTCCGAGATATGTAAGGGATGGGAGTCGAGGATATCGTTCAGCCGTTGCTGCCGAAGGAAGCAGGTAGCGTGATGCGATTCTAAGAAGCGGGTTCCAACAGGGCGGTTACCCAGTCATTACGAAAAAATGACGGGGAACCAGGTCGTTGGGATTTATTTCGACACTTTGTTAAGCATCCTAAACAGTAACGGGACAGAGTCGACTCGCGAGAACGTAACCAGCAAGGCCACTGGGCCCGCCGCGTAAAGAGTCGACCACAGCCATCCTGGCAACGCCGGCCGGCCACATCCCGCTTGCCGGTACGGAAACCCATGTGCGCCGAACACGCATACCCCACCCCGAATCGCTACAATAGAGCCTGCCAGTACCAGTACAAGACGACCAACCATTCTGGTATCCCCGCTACCCGTCTGACCGCAATGATCACACCGTCTCCCGCTGACCCGTCTTCGCCCCCGCCGCTCGACGCAACCCCCGCGCGCGCGCTCGGCGAATTCATCCGTGCGCATCGCGAGCGGCTGTCGCCGCTCGCAGTCGGCCTGCCGCCCGGACCGCGCCGCCGCACACCCGGCCTGCGCCGCGAGGAAGTGGCCCAGCTATGCGGCGTAAGCCCGACCTGGTACACATGGATCGAGCAAGGGCGTCCGGTGTCCGCTTCCGCCGATGCGCTCGCGCGCATCGCCGTCGCGTTGCAGCTATCGCGCGCCGAGCGCGCGTACCTGTTCGAACTCGCCGCCCAGCGCGACCCCGCGGAACCCGACCCCGCCGCCGCCGACACGCCCGCCATGCTGCTGAAAACCGTGCAACTGGTGCACGCGCCGGCTTACGTACTCGACCGCCAATGGAACGCAATCGCCTGGAACGCGCCGGCCGCCGACTTGTTCGTCGGCTGGCTCGACGGCGAAAACGACCGCAATTTGCTGCGCTACACGTTCCTCTCGCCGGTCGGTCACGCGCTGATCGTCGATTGGGACACGCGCGCGCGGCGCCTTGCCGCCGAATATCGCGCCGACTCGATCCGGCATCTGAACGACGCGCCGACGCGTGCGCTGATCGATTCGCTCGCCGCCGCAAGCGCGCCGTTCGCGCGTTTCTGGGCATCGCAGGACGTCGGCGAACGCGAAGGCGGCCGGCGCGAATTCAACCATCCGCGCGACGGCCGCATCGCATACGACCAGATCACGTTCAAGCCCGCTCACCGCGAGGACCTGAAGCTGGTCGTGCTGGTGCGCGAATGACGCCGGATGCCTGTACGTCCGGCGCGAGAGCCCGTGCGCACCCGATGTTAAAATTGCCCTCTTCCCTGCCCGCGCGCCCGCGCATGCCGCGGCTGGCCGCTTCCCCTACATCTCGCTAACTGCCTAACACCATGACGTCCCAACTGCATAAAAAAGGCGAAGCCTGGTCGGCTCGCTTCTCGGAGCCGATGTCCGAGCTCGTGAAACGCTATACGTCGTCGGTTTTCTTCGACAAGCGTCTTGCGTTTGTCGATATCGAAGGATCGCTGGCGCACGCTTCGATGCTCGCTGCGCAGAAGATCATCTCCGCCGACGACCTCGCCGCCATTCAACGCGGGATGACGCAGATCAAGGGTGAAATCGAGCGCGGCGAGTTCGAATGGCAACTCGATCTGGAAGACGTGCACCTGAATATCGAAGCGCGGCTTACCGCGCTGATCGGCGATGCGGGCAAGCGGCTGCACACCGGGCGCTCGCGCAACGACCAGGTGGCCACCGATATTCGTCTTTGGCTGCGTGGCGAGATCGATCGGATCGGCGGTTTGCTGAAGGATTTGCGCAGCGCGTTGATCGATCTGGCGGAGCACAACGCCGGAACGATCATGCCGGGGTTCACGCATTTGCAGGTGGCGCAGCCGGTGACGTTCGGGCATCACTTGCTGGCGTATGTCGAGATGTTTTCGCGTGACACTGAGCGGATGCGCGATTGCCGTACGCGCGTGAACCGGCTGCCGCTGGGTGCGGCGGCGCTGGCCGGGACGAGTTATCCGATCGATCGTCACGCCGTAGCGAAGACGCTCGGCTTTGATGGGATTTGCGCAAACTCGCTAGATGCGGTTTCGGATCGCGACTTCGCGATTGAATTCACGGCGGCATCGGCGCTGGTAATGACGCACGTGTCGCGGTTCTCGGAAGAGCTCGTGTTGTGGATGAGCCCGCGCGTCGGCTTCATCGATCTGGCAGACCGTTTTTGCACCGGTTCGTCGATCATGCCGCAGAAGAAGAACCCGGATGTACCCGAACTCGCGCGCGGCAAGACGGGACGCGTGAACGGGCATTTGATGGCACTGCTGACGTTGATGAAGGGTCAGCCGCTTGCCTATAACAAGGACAATCAGGAAGACAAGGAGCCGCTGTTCGATACCGTCGATACGGTCGCCGATACGCTGCGGATTTTTGCTGAAATGGTGGCAGGGATCAAGGTGAAACCGGACGCGATGCGGGCGGCTGCGCTGCAAGGTTTTTCTACTGCGACGGATCTTGCCGATTATCTCGTCAAGCGTGGGTTGCCGTTCCGCGACGCGCATGAAGCGGTCGCGCATGCGGTGAAGGTTTGCGACGATCGTCATTGCGATCTGGCGGATTTGTCGCTTGAGGAAATGCGCAAAGAGCTGCCAAATGTGGCTCATCTGATCAGCGATGATGTGTTCGGTTACCTGACGCTTGAAGGGTCGGTGGCTAGCCGGAACCATTCGGGTGGAACTGCGCCTGAACAAGTACGTGAAGCGGTTAAGGCCGCGCGGGCCGCGCTTAAGTGAACAGTCTTGTGCTTGTGTCGATCCGTTAGCGTTGTGCGTTTTTACCAGGCAAGCGATGCAGTCGTGAAGACCACGTATCGAAAACGTACGCATAGCTCACGATCGACCAACGCGCGCGCATACGAAAACTCTGAAAATGGGGCAAATCGCGTGATTTCCACTGCCCCAACCCTCCCGATACAAATGCCCCGCTCTATAATCAATTCGCCGTCAAAACAACGACGGACAGGCTCGGAAGCCTGACTTGTCGAAACCCGCACGCCTGCCTCGCAGGCCGTGCGCTTGCCTCTGCGCGTCCGTTTGTCAATGGGCGGGCCGTGGTGAGGGAGCCGCAAGGCTCGCCGGTTATGGTTTCGACACCGGTCTTCCGACCTCGCCATCGCGCCCGCTCACCCAACTGCAAAATGGTTGACCGGGCCTTGCTCAACTGCGGAGGCCGCACCATGACAAAAGACACCACCCTCGACACCCTGCAACCCCTGACACGCGAGCAACTCGTCAGGCGCATCGTGCTGCTCGATCGCGTCAATAGAAACGCCATGCTGAATGCCGAGCGCTATAGCCAACAGGTCGCAAAGATCGGCGCGCTTGC
>DASXXR010000354.1:0-18880 GCA_036502945.1 Paraburkholderia sp.
CGCTTCGGCCTGGGTGACCTGCTTCAGGCGCGCTTCGAGTTGCATCAGCTTGCCGTACTTCAGTTCGGCGACCTTCTCCAGCTTGCCGTCGCGTTGCAGGCTCGTCATTTCCGCGCGCGTCTTTTCGATCTCTTCCTTCAGTTGCGCGCTGCCCTGCACCGCGGCTTTTTCAGCGGTCCAGATTTCTTCGAGATCCGAATATTCGCGATCGAGCCGCTCGATTTCTTCCTCGATCAATTGCAGACGCTTCTGCGACGCTTCATCCTTTTCCTTCTTGACGGCTTCGCGTTCGATCTTCAACTGAATGCGGCGCCGGTCGAGCCGGTCCATTTCCTCCGGCTTCGAGTCGATTTCCATCTTGATCTTCGACGCGGCCTCGTCGATCAGATCGATCGCCTTGTCCGGCAAGAAGCGATCGGTGATGTAGCGGTGCGACAGTTCCGCCGCCGCGACGATCGCCGGGTCGGTGATGTCGACGCCGTGGTGCAGCTCATAGCGCTCCTGCAAGCCGCGCAGGATCGCAATGGTCGCCTCGACCGACGGCTCTTCGACCAGCACCTTCTGGAAGCGCCGCTCGAGCGCCGCGTCCTTCTCGATGTACTTGCGGTATTCGTCGAGCGTGGTGGCGCCGACGCAATGCAGTTCGCCGCGCGAGAGCGCCGGCTTCAGCATGTTGCCCGCATCCATTGCGCCTTCGGCCTTGCCCGCGCCGACCATCGTATGAATTTCGTCGATGAAGACGATGGTTTGACCTTCGTCTTTCGCGATGTCGCTCAGCACGGCTTTCAACCGCTCTTCGAATTCGCCGCGATACTTCGCGCCGGCGAGCAGCGCGGCCATGTCGAGCGACAGCACGCGCTTGCCCTTCAGCGTCTCCGGCACCTCGCCGTTGACGATGCGCTGCGCGAGCCCTTCGACAATCGCCGTCTTGCCGACGCCCGGTTCGCCGATCAGCACGGGGTTGTTCTTCGTGCGGCGCTGCAGGATCTGGATGGAACGGCGGATTTCGTCGTCGCGGCCGATCACCGGGTCGAGCTTGCCGGCGCGCGCGCGCTCGGTCAGGTCGATCGTGTATTTCTTCAGCGCTTCGCGCTGGCTTTCGGCATCCTGACTATGAACTTGCGAACCGCCGCGCACCGCGACGATCGCCGTTTCGAGTGACTTGCGCGTGAGCCCGTGTTCGCGCGCGATACGGCCCGCTTCGCCCTTGTCGTCGGCGACGGCGAGCAGAAACATTTCGCTCGCGATGTAGGTGTCGTTGAGCTTTTGCGCTTCCTTGTCGGCCTGGTTGAGCAGGCCCGTGAGTTCGCGGCCGATCTGCACGTTGCCGTCGGTGCCGCGCACCTGCGGCAGCCGCGTGATCGCATCGTTCAATGCGGTTTGCAGCGCCTGCGTGTGAACGCCCGCGCGCGACAGCAACGAACGCGCGGAACCGTCCGGTTGCGCGACGAGCGCCGTCAGCAAGTGCAGCGGCTCAATGTACTGATTGTCGTGACCGACCGCGAGACTCTGCGCGTCCGCCAATGCTTCCTGGAATTTGGTGGTGAGTTTATCGATTCTCATCAAGAGACCTCTAATTTCGAATGTCACCAAAATGAGGCGTTTTATGCGCGTTTCAAGCGGTTTTTTGCTTCCGGCGATGACAAATCAAATCGCCCGCCGCAGAACCCGCACAGCGGCGCGGCCGGACCTCAGACTTCGGGGATGATCGGCACGATGGACGCCATCGACACAGCGGCGGGCGCGAGGCCGAGCAACCCCAGCAGCGGCGCGGTCGGCTGCGCGATATCGCTAATCGTGTGGCGATCCAGTTCCGCGAAGAACGCGTCACGGGCGCCTTCCATCACGCCTTTGAGCCGGCAATGCGACTGAATCGCGCAGTCGCGGTGCGAACCGCGCTCGTCAGGTAGACAGCCGACCAGCGCGAAGTCGCTCTCCGCCGCTCGCACGACCTCGCCCACGGTCAGCGCAGCCGAATGCTCGAACAGCCGCAAGCCGCCGTTGCGGCCGCGCACCGTCTCGACCCAACCGAGTTCGGCGAGGCGCTGTACGACTTTCATCAGATGGTTTTTGGAAATTCCGTACGAATCGGAAATGTCCTGGATCGTAGCGAGCCCTGCGGGCCGAACGGCGAGGTATAGCAGGACTCGCAATGAGTAGTCGGTATAGTCTGTCAGTCTCATGTATGCCAAATCGCGATCGGCGAAGGCGCGCCACAAGGAGTGGCGGTGCCTTTTCCAAGGTTGCCGGTAACGCTGCGTCGCAATAACATGCTCTCATTACGCATCTTATTGCCGCGTTTGTCATGTTATTTCGCGTAACTATAAACGCTATGGTTTCAACGCATACGGTCTTTTTGCGAAAGTTTCGATGACTTTTGACAAAATGTTGACAAGCCGACTACCGCCCGCCACCTACTCTGTGATTGATGAATGATGCCCTCTCTTCCGCCTGCCGCCGCAGTCGCACGGCAATCCGAAGCCACTGAAGAAAATATCCGCGAACTGGTCGACGCCTTCTACGGCCGCGTGCGTGCCGATCCGCTGCTCGGCCCCATTTTTGAACTGACCATAGCGGGCCGCTGGGAAGAGCATCTGCCGAAAATGGTCGCGTTCTGGGGAAGCCTCGTACTCGGTTCGAAGCAGTATCGCGGCAACGTGCAGCAAATCCACCAGCCGTTGCCGGGCATCGAGCCGACGCATTTCAGCCGCTGGCTATATTTGTTTCTGGATACGGTCGAAGGGCGTTATGAGCCCGCCGTAGCGGTGCGTTTCATGGAACCAGCGCTGCGCATCGCGCAAAGCCTGCAATTGAGCCGCTTCGGCTGAGACTATGCGATTCCTGCCGAGCAGCGGGCGCTGCTCGAACGCGTCGCGCCGCGTCGGCGCGACCGCGGCGACGGTCCGCACGAAGAATGACCGCGCTGCGCGCCGCTTCGCGCTACTCCGGCTGTGTGTTGCCGGAGGTCAAACCCCAGCGCTCGAGCGCCGCGTCATCGGTCACGCGGGCGTCCACCCAGCGCTCGCCGCTCGCGGTCTTTTCCTTCTTCCAGAACGGCGCGTGCGTCTTCAGGTAGTCCATCACGAACTCGCACGACGCAAACGCATTGCCGCGGTGCGCGGACGTTGTAGCGACCAGCACGATCTGGTCGAGCGGATACAGCTTGCCGACGCGGTGCACGATCAGCACGTCAGTTCCGGGCCAGCGTTCGCGCGCCGCGCCGACGATCGTCTCCAGCGACTTTTCCGTCATGCCCGGGTAGTGCTCGAGTTCCATCGCCTCAACGGTGCTGCCTTCGTTCAGATCGCGCACGGTGCCGATAAAACAGGCCACCGCGCCGATCTTCGGATTCCGCGCGCGCAGCGCAGCGACCTCGGCACTCAGGTCGAAATCTTCAGTCTGGACGCGCACGGTCATCCAATGCTCCCTAGCCGCCCGTCACGGGCGGAAAAAAGGCGACTTCGCAGCCTTCGGTGACGCGCGTGCCGGCGTCGGTCATCGTGTGATTGCACGCCATCCGCAGCGCGCGGCCTTCCGCGAGCGTGTCGGCCCAGATGCCGCCACGCACCCGCAGCCACGCGCGCACGTCGCCGACCGTCGCGATGCCGGCCGGCAATTCGACCGTCTCGTCAGGGGTGCCGAGCGCCTCGCGCACGCTCGCGAAATACTTCAGCTGGATCTTCATCTGCGGCTTGAGTCCTGGTGAGTTCAGTCAGTTCAGGTATCAGTTCAGCAATTCGGAAAACGGAATGAAGCGCACGGTTTCGCCCGCGCTGATTGCGTGATTCGGCGGATTGTCGATCAGGCCGTCGCCCCACACGGTCGACGTCAGCACCGCCGAACTCTGGTTGGGAAACAGATCGAGCCCGCCGGCCGCGTTCACGCGCGCGCGCAGGAATTCATTGCGGCGGTCGGCTTTCTGCTGCGTGAAATCAGCGCGCAGCGAAAGCGCGCGCGGCGTCACCGTGCGTACGCCGGCGAGCCGCAGCACGAATGGCCGCACGAACAGCAGGAAGGTCGCAAAGCTCGACACCGGGTTGCCGGGCAAGCCGATGAAGAACGTCTCCGCACGGCCGCTGCCGGCGCCCGCCGCAGGGTTCGCGGCGCGGCGCACCACGCCGAACGCGAGCGGCTTGCCCGGCTTCATCGCGATCTGCCACATCGACAGCCGCCCCTCGGCCTCGACCGCCGGTTTCACATGATCCTCCTCGCCAACCGATACGCCACCGCACGTCAGGATCAGATCGTGCTCGCGAGCGGCGTCGCGCAAGGTTGCACGGGTTGCGTCCAGCTGGTCAGGCACGATGCCGTAATCGGTCACGTCGCAGCCGAGCTTGTCGAGCAGGCCGCGCAGCGTGAAGCGGTTTGAGTTGTAGATCGCGCCCGGCTTCAGCGGCTCGCCGGGCATCGTCAGTTCGTCGCCGGTGAAGAACACCGCAACCTTCACGCGGCGCACGACGGAAAGCTGCGCACAGCCCACCGACGCGGCCAGCCCTAGCGCCTGCGGCGTAAGCCGCGTGCCGGCCGGCAGGATCACCGCGCCATGGCGGATGTCCGCCCCTTGCTGTGTGATCCAGTCGCCGGCTTGCGGCGTGTGCAGCAGCGTCACTTCGTCGCCGGCGGTTTCGGTCTGCTCCTGCATCACGACCGCATCCGCGCCGGGCGGCACCGTCGCACCCGTGAAGATGCGTGCCGCCGTGCCCGCCGCGAGCGGCTGCGGCGCATGCCCGGCCGGGATGCGTTGCGACACCGGCAAGCGGCGCTCGCCTCTCGCCTCGCTGGACAGGTCGGCGATCCGCACCGCGTAGCCGTCCATCGAACTGGTGTTCATCGGCGGCACGTCGAGTGGCGAAACGACGTCGGCGGCCAGCACGCGGTTTAGCGCGTCGAGCGTGGGCAGCAGCGCTTCGCCGTCGATCTGCGCGGCGGCGCCGAGCAGCGTCGCAAGCGCATCGGCGGTCGACAGCATGGGGGCGCGAGGCGCAGAAGGCATGGATGGGGACATCGATTGACCGTGGCGCGAGGCTGAAATAATGATTGTAGCGGGCAGCGGGAATCGGTGGGGCAGCGCAGATGGAATACCGCGCGCCGCCATTTACTGCCGGCGCTCATCTGCCCGCCCCCAAACAAACCGGCGCACATAAAGTGCGCCGATTCATCCCAATCCCGCGTCGCTTATATGACCGCTATGCGCCGGTCTTCGCGGCGACGAAGTCCTTCACATGCTGAGCGTCGGCAGGCAGCACGTCAAAGCGCTGCGGCAGCGCCTCGAGACCGGCGAACGCAGCCGGCCGTTCCGGCTCGCGCAACAGCGCTTCGCGGATCGTCTCGCCGAACTTGATCGGCTGTGCGGTCTCCAGCACGATCATCGGAATGCCCGCTTGCAGATGCTCGCGCGCGACCTTGAGGCCGTCGGCGGTGTGCGTGTCGATCATCGTGTCATAGCGCTCGAACACGTCGCGGATCGCTTCGACGCGGTCCGCGTGACTGCTGCGCCCCGACACGAAACCGAATTCCTTCACGCGCACGAAATCGCCGCTTGCGGCGAGATCGAAACCGCCCTTCTCCTCGACGTCGCGAAACAGCTGCAGCACGCGCGCCGGATCGCGGCCGAGCAGATCGAACACGAAGCGCTCGAAGTTCGACGCCTTCGAAATATCCATGCTCGGGCTGCTGGTGTGATACGTCTCGGCGGATTTGCGCACGCGGTAGAGGCCGGTGCGGAAGAATTCGTCGAGCACGTCGTTTTCGTTGGTCGCGACGACGAGTTTCTCGATCGGCAGTCCCATCATCCGCGCGATGTGGCCCGCGCAGACATTGCCGAAGTTGCCCGACGGCACGGTGAACGACACGCGTTCGTCGTTCGACTTCGTCGCGGCGAAATAGCCCTTGAAGTAGTAAACGACCTGCGCGACGACGCGCGCCCAGTTGATCGAGTTGACCGTGCCGATCTTGTGCCGCGCCTTGAACGCGTGATCGTTCGACACCGCCTTCACGATGTCCTGGCATTCGTCGAACACGCCTTCGACCGCGATGTTGAAGATGTTCGGATCCTGCAGGCTGTACATCTGCGCGGTCTGAAACGCGCTCATCTTCTTGTGCGGCGACAGCATGAACACGCGAATGCCCTGCTTGCCGCGCATCGCATATTCGGCGGCGCTGCCGGTGTCGCCCGACGTCGCGCCGAGAATGTTCAGCGTCTCGCCGTGTTTCGCGAGCGCATATTCGAACAGATTGCCGAGCAGCTGCATCGCCATGTCCTTGAACGCGAGCGTCGGCCCGTTCGACAGTTCGAGCAGCGCGAGCGGCGCGCCGTTTTCGACGCCGAGCGTCTTGAGCGGCGTGATCTGCGCGGCCTGTTCATCGTCGCGCACGTTGCAGTAAGTCGCGGCGGTGTAGGTGCGGCGCGTCAGCGCGCGCAGGTCTTCGGCGGGAATGTCGTCGCTGAATTTCGACAGGATCTCGAAAGCCAGGTCCGCATACGGCAGCGCGCGCCAGCGCGCGAGCTCGTCGGCGGACACCCGCGGATACGCAGCCGGCAGATACAGGCCGCCGTCCCGCGCAAGGCCGCCCAGCAGGATGTCGGAAAACGTATGGCGCTCGCCGGCTCCGGCGCCGCGCGTGGAAATGTAGTTCATGGATTTGCCAGATGAGTGTCCGGTGCCGCCTAGTTCAGCGTTTCCATACGCAGCTTCGTCACCTTCGAAACCACCGTCTGCAACGCCTCGATATTCCTGATCGCCGCGTTCACGTTCTTCTCGAGCGTTTCATGCGTGATCAGGATGATGTCCGTTTCGCCCTTGCGGGATACGTCGACCTGCTCCGACTCCTTTTGCAGCAGCGCGTCGATCGAAATGCCGGAGTTTGCGAGAATACGCGTGATATCGGCCAGCACGCCGGTCACATCCGCCACGCGCAGACGCAGGTAATAGCAGCTCGTCACTTCGTCGATCGGCAGGATCGGCGTGTCGGACAGGCGGTCGCTCTGGAACGCGAGATGCGGCACGCGATGCTCCGGATCCGCGGTATGCAGCCGCGTCACGTCGACCAGATCGGCCACCGCCGCCGAAGCCGTCGGCTCCGCGCCCGCGCCCTTGCCGTAGTAGAGCGTCGTGCCGACCGCGTCGCCGTGCACGACGACCGCGTTCATCGCACCTTCGACATTCGCGAGCAGGCGCTTGGCGGGAATCAACGTGGGGTGCACGCGCAGCTCGATGCCTTTGCCGGTGCGACGCGTGATGCCGAGCAGCTTGATCCGGTAGCCGAGTTCTTCCGCGTAGCGGATGTCGATCGCATCGAGCTTGCTGATACCTTCGACATACGCCTTGTCGAACTGCACCGGCACGCCAAACGCGATCGCGCTCATGATGGTCGCCTTGTGCCCGGCGTCGACGCCTTCGATATCGAAGGTCGGGTCGGCTTCGGCGTAGCCGAGTTCCTGCGCGGCCTTCAGCGCGGTGGCGAAATCGACTCCGCGGTCGCGCATCTCGGACAGGATGTAGTTCGTCGTGCCGTTGATGATGCCCGCGATGTATTCGATGCGGTTCGCGCTCAGCCCTTCGCGCAGCGCCTTGATGATCGGAATGCCGCCCGCCACCGCGGCCTCGAACGCGACCATCACGCCGTTCGCGTGCGCCGCTTCGAAGATTTCCGTGCCGTGCACCGCGAGCAGCGCCTTGTTCGCCGTGACGATGTGCTTGCGGTGCGCGATCGCGCGCAGCACGAGTTCGCGCGCAATGCCGGTGCCACCGATCATTTCCGCGACGATATCGATTGAAGGATCGTCGACGACGGCGTTGAAGTCGTCAGTGACGGCGACGCTGCCGGCATCGGCGCCGAGCGCCGCGACGGCCTTCGCGGGGGTGCGCACCGCGATACGCGTGATCTCGATGCCGCGGCCCGCCCGGCGCTTGATTTCTTCCTGATTGCGGCGCAGTACCGTGTAGGTCCCGCATCCGACTGTGCCGAAGCCCAGCAGTCCAACTTTGATCGGTTCCATGCAGCGTGTGTTTTTAGTAAGAGATTGAGGGAACGGGTACGGCGCGTTGCGGCGCCCTGCGGCACGTCAAACGTGCCGCGTCAAGCCGTGTGACGCTTGCGGTAACCGTCGAGAAAGCGCGCGATCCGGTGAATCGAATCCGCGAGATCGTCGACGTTGGGCAGGAACACCACGCGGAAATGATCCGGCGACTTCCAGTTGAAGCCGGTGCCCTGCACGAGCAGCACGCGCTCTTCGAGCAGCAGGTCGAGGATGAACTGCTGGTCGTTCTCGATCGGGTACATCTTCGGGTCGAGCCGCGGGAACATGTACAGCGCCGCCTCCGGTTTCACGCAGGTCACACCCGGAATCGCCGTCAGCATGTCATAGGCGAGCTCGCGCTGCTTGTGCAGACGGCCGCCCGGCGCGATCAGGTCGTTGATGCTCTGGTAGCCGCCGAGCGCCGTCTGGATTGCATACTGGCCCGGCACGTTCGGGCACAGGCGCATCGATGCAAGAATGCCGAGCCCTTCGAAATAGTCTTTTGCGCGACGCCGGTTTTCGCCGGTCAGCCCCGACACCCACATCCAGCCCGCGCGATAGCCGCACGACCGGTAGCTCTTCGACAGGCTGTTGAACGTGACGGTCAGCACGTCCTCGGACAGCGCCGCGATCGCCGTGTGTTGCCGGCCGTCGTAGACGATCTTGTCGTAGACCTCGTCGGCGAAGATCACGAGGCCATGCTGGCGCGCGATCTCGATGAGCCCGAGCAGCAGTTCGTTCGAGTACAGCGCGCCGGTCGGGTTGTTCGGGTTGATCACGACGAGCGCCCGCGTGTTCGGCGTGATCTTGCTGCGGATGTCGTCGAGATCGGGCATCCAGCCGTTCGACTCGTCGCAGAGATAATGCACCGGCGTGCCGCCGGACAGGCTCACGCCGGCCGTCCACAGCGGATAGTCGGGCGCCGGCAGCAACACTTCGTCGCCGTCGTTCAGCAGCCCCTGCAGCGCCATCACGATCAGTTCGGACGCGCCGTTGCCGATGTAGATGTCGTCCAGTTCGACGCCATGCACGCCCTTTTGCTGCGCGTAATGCATGATCGCCTTGCGCGCCGCAAACACGCCCTTCGAATCGGAATAGCCGGACGAGCCAGGCAGATTGAGGATCATGTCCTGAATGATCTCGTCGGGCGCGTCGAAACCGAACGGCGCGAGGTTGCCGATGTTCAGTTTGATGATGCGGTGACCTTCTTCCTCGAGCCGCTTTGCGTGTTCGAGAACGGGCCCGCGAATGTCGTAGCAGACATTCAACAGCTTGTTGGATTTGAGAATCGGTTTCACGGCGGGCACTTCGTCCTGGATGAGGGTCTTGCCCCGGCGGGGCTTCGGCTGCGGGCCGCGCCGGGTGAGCGGGTAACCGCAACGGGTGAACGCCACGGGTGAGCGCAAGCCGGGCGATGTTCAAGGGGGCTTGTGGCGGCACGCGAAGCGAGGGGCGCCACCGGGCGGCTAAAAAGCTATAATTTAGCGGATTTTGGCCGACTTCCGCAATGCATCAACGGCAGCGGCAAGCCCGATCCATGCGGCGGCGAGCCCCGCGACGACGCAAACTTCATCGCAATGGCGCGGTACGCAGCCACGCCCGCGCGGCAAAACCGATGCAACGCCGAGCAGCAAATCCGCGTTCAGTCCCGGCGCGCGCCGGGTGTCTCGAGCAAGCAGCAAGCGCTGCTGAACCGCCGCTTCCCGGGCAACGCGAATGCGCTGCACGCGACGCGATGTTTCACGACCACGACGGAACACCAGTTTGAAATTACACGCAGATTCAAGCGGCGCCCTCAACACCGTGACCGGTTACGGCGCCGACTATGTCGAAATCAATCTCGAACGCCACTCGGGCAGCATCATCGTGCTGCCGGAAGCGCCGGTGATCCCGTGGCCGGTGTCGTCGTTCGAGGCGCTCGCCGCCGAGCACTTCGCGCTTTTGATCGAGCCGGCGCCCGAAGTGGTGATATTCGGCAGCGGCGGCCGGCTGCGCTTTCCTCATCCGCGCCTGACCTCCGCGCTTGCCGCACGGCGGATCGGCGTCGAAACCATGGACTTCAAGGCCGCTTGCCGAACCTACAACATCCTGATGGCCGAGGGACGCAAAGTCGCCGCCGCGCTGCTGATCGAAGCGTAGCCGAGACGTAGCCGAGACATAGCATTCGCGGCGCGCGTCCGCAGCGGCCCGCCGATCGAGTAAACTGCGCGGCGTTCGCGCAATCGGAACACCGCGCGACTCGCGGCGCATACGCATAGCCGGCCGGCCCGTGCGCCACTGTTCCAGAAAAAATAATGCCGCCCGCGGCGCCGACAAAGGTTTAGAAATGAACGATACGCCCTCCCGGCTACCGCTCAATCGCACGACCATGCTGCTTTTACTGATCGCGCTCGCCGTGATCTGGTTCGTGCCGCTCGGCTGGCGCCACCTGCTGCCAAGCGATGAAGGCCGTTATGCCGAAATGGCCCGCGAAATGTTCGTCACCGGCGACTGGATCACGCCGCGCTACAACGGCTACAAGTATTTCGAGAAGCCGCCGCTGCAAACCTGGGCCAATGCGCTCACCTTCGCGTGGTTCGGTATCGGCGAGTGGCAAGCCCGGCTCTATACGGCGCTAGCCGGCTTCGCGGGCGTGCTGCTCGTCGGTTACACCGGCGCGCGCGTGTTCAATGCGGCGACCGGCGTGTTCGCGGCGATCGTGCTCGCCTCGTCGCCGTACTGGAACCTGATGGGCCATTTCAACACGCTCGACATGGGCCTGTCGTTCTGGATGGAGCTCACGCTCTGTGCGCTGCTGCTCGCGCAGCGCCCCAATCTGCGAACCGGCGAAATACGCGCGTGGATGTGGCTGTGCTGGGCGTCGATGGCGCTCGCGGTGCTGTCGAAGGGCCTGGTCGGCGTGATCCTGCCCGGCGCGGTGCTCATGCTCTACACGCTGATCGCACGCGACTGGGCCGTCTGGAAGCGCCTTTACCTGGTCAGCGGGCTCATTGTGTTCTTCGCGGTCGTCACGCCGTGGTTCGTGCTCGTGCAGCAGCGCAATCCCGAATTCCTCAACTTCTTTTTCATCGTCCAGCAGTTCAGGCGCTATCTGACCCCCGAGCAGAACCGCCCCGGAGCGTTCTACTACTTCGTGCCGGTGATGATCGTCGGATTCCTGCCGTGGCTGTCGGTGAGCATCCAGAGCATCCGCCGCGCGCTCCAGACGCCCCGCCAGGCGAACGGCTTCTCGCCGGTCATCATGATGCTCGTGTGGACGGTGTTCATTTTCCTGTTCTTCAGCGCGTCGCATTCGAAGCTGCTGTCCTACACGCTGCCGATCGCCCCGCCGCTCGCGCTGCTGATCGGCATGTATCTGCCGCTTCTGACCCGAGAGCAGTTTCACCGCCATCTGGCCGGTTACGCGGTGTTCCTCGTCGTCGCCGCGTTCGGCGCCATCTTCCTGAGTCACCTGGGCGACGCGCGCAATCCCAATGCGCTGTACATCGCGTTCCGCGGGTGGGTGTTCGCCGCGCTGAGCGCCGCGTTCGTGATGACGCTCGTTGCGCTGTGGCTCAATCGCCGCAGCCGGCGCGACATGGGCGGCAACGGCGGTAACAGCGGTATCGGAGGCGCCGCGGCCGCGTTCGGCGCCGCATGGCTCCTGCTCGGCATGATCGCGGGCACCGGCCACGACGTGTTCGGACGGCTCAGTTCCGGCGCGCTGCTTGCGCCCCCCGTGAAAGCAGCGCTCGCGAAGCTGCCGCCCGATACGCCGTTCTACTCAGTCGGCGTGCTCGATCACACGTTGCCGTTCTACGTCGGTCATACGATGATCATGGTCGAGCACGCGGACGAATTGTCCTTCGGCATATCCGTCGAGCCGCAGAAATGGGTGCCGACGGTGGCCGAATGGGTAAAGCGCTGGGAC
Source organism: Paraburkholderia sp. (assembly GCA_036502945.1). GTDB lineage: Bacteria > Pseudomonadota > Gammaproteobacteria > Burkholderiales > Burkholderiaceae > Paraburkholderia. The sequence goes on from DASXXR010000354.1 coordinate 11,931, forward strand.
GCGGACCGCTACGCGCTCGCGTTGCTGCCGCCGGGCCGCTACGACGAGCTTGCAGCGCAGCATGTGCCGATGCAGGTCGTCGCCCGCGATGCGCGGCGCGTGATTGTGGAGAAACCCGGCGTAGAGAAACCCGGCGCCGAAAACCCCGCGGTCGAACAGCCGGACGCCGTCAAACCACAGCCGTAACCCTATTCCAAAGCCTCGATGAACCCGATTTCCCTCTTTTGCATTCTCGCGGGCGTCACGCTGAACGCGTGCGCGCAGCTGCTGCTCAAGGCCGGCACGAATGCCGTTGGACACTTCGAATTCACCCGTGCGAACATCCTGCCCATCGGCTTCAAACTGGCGACGCAGTGGCCGATCATCGGCGGGCTCGCGTGCTATGTGGTGAGCGTCGGCGTGTGGGTGGTCGGTTTGTCGCGGGTGGATGTTTCGATCGCCTATCCAATGCTGTCGCTCGGCTATGTCGTCAACGCGTTCGCTGCGTGGTATCTGTTCGGCGAGGTGCTGACGGTTCAGCGGCTGGTCGGCATCGGCATCATTCTGATCGGTGTGTTCGTGCTGGCGCGCAGCTAGCGCGCGCGGGCCGCAAGACGCGATTTTCGACGCGCGATCAGGCGCGCTGCATCGCCGCCTCGCGCTTGTCGCCCATCCATTGCGACGGGCGCAGCCGAACGCCGTTGGGGTGGCCCAAGGCGAAAAGAAATATCATTGAAAGCATTTCTGTAAGCATCGACGCGTGCAATCCCTATCGTCCAAGGCATCCATGACCCAGTCATCCGTCCCGTTTTTGCCGTTCGTCCGCCCCGAGATCGATGAAGAAACGATCCGCGGCGTCGCCGACGTGCTCCGTTCCGGCTGGATCACGACCGGCCCGCAGAATCAGGCGTTCGAAGCCGCGCTGTCCGAATTCTGCGGCGGGCGCCCGGTGCGCACGTTCAACTCGGGCACGGCGACGCTCGAAATCGGCTTGCGGATTGCCGGGGTGGGCCCGGGCGACGAAGTGATCACGACGCCGGCCTCGTGGGTCTCGACCAGCAACGTGATTCTCGAAACCGGCGCAACGCCGGTCTTCGCCGATATCGACCCGCGCACGCGCAACATCGACCTCGATCTGCTCGAAAAAGCGATCACGCCGCGCACGAAGGCGCTGATTCCGGTGTACCTCGCAGGGCTGCCGGTCGACATGGACCGCCTGTATGCGATCGCGCGCGAGCACAAGCTGCGCGTGATCGAAGACGCCGCGCAGGCGTTCGGCTCGACGTGGAAAGGCGAGCGCATCGGCAAGCTGGGCGACATCGTCTCGTTCAGTTTCCACCCGAACAAGAACCTGACGTCGATCGAAGGCGGCGCGCTCGTGCTGAACAACGAGGACGAAGCGCTGCTCGCGCAGAAGTACCGGCTGCAAGGCATCACCCGCACGGGCTTCGACGGGATGGACTGCGACGTGCTGGGCGGCAAGTACAACCTCACCGATGTCGCGGCGCGCGTCGGTCTCGGCCAGTTGCCGCATCTCGCACGCTTCACCGCGCAGCGCCGGCAGCTCGTGCGCGCGTATTTCGCGGGTTTCGAAGGCGGCGCCGCGACGCGGGCCGGCGTCGGCCTGCCGCTTGCGGACTTCGAGAACAGCAACTGGCATATGTTCCAGATCACGCTGCCGCTCGAACAGCTGTCAATCGATCGCGCCGGCTTCATGGGCGAATTGAAGGCACGCGGCATCGGCTCGGGCGTGCATTATCCGGCGATCCATCTGTTCTCGCTGTACCGCGCGCTTGGTTTCAAGGAGGGTATGTTCCCGCACGCGGAGCGCTTCGGCGCGAGCACGGTCACGTTGCCGCTCTTCACGCAGATGACCGAAGAGGACGTTGCGCGCGTATGCCGCGCGGTCGATGAAATCTGCGAGCAGAACCGCAAATGAGCAGCAAGCGTCTTAAATGAGCAAGCGGCGAAATCAGGCGAAAATTCTAGTGGAAAACAAGCGGACATGAGCCAAATGGAACATCGCCGGGCGCGACCTGAAGTGTCGGTCATCGTCCCGGTCTACAACGAGGAAGCCGGGCTGGGCGCACTCTTCACGCGTCTGTATCCGGCGCTCGATGCGCTCGGCGCGACCTACGAAGTGATCTTCATCAACGATGGCAGCCGCGACAAGTCAGCCGCGCTGCTCGCCGAGCAGTTCCGCGCACGTCCGGACGCGACGCGCGTCATCCTGCTGAACGGCAACTACGGCCAGCACATGGCGATTCTCGCGGGTTTCGAGCAATCGCGCGGCGACATCGTGATCACGCTCGACGCCGACCTGCAGAATCCGCCCGAAGAAATCGCCAAGCTCGTCGCAAAGATGCGCGAAGGCTACGACTACGTCGGCACGATCCGTCTGCAGCGCCGCGACAGCCTGTGGCGCCGCAAGGCATCGCGCGCGATGAACCGTCTGCGCGAACGCATCACGCGCATCAAGATGACCGACCAGGGTTGCATGTTGCGCGCGTACAGCCGGCACATCATCGATACGATCAACCGCTGCGGCGAGATCAACACGTTCATCCCGGCGCTCGCGTACACGTTCGCGCAGAATCCGGTCGAGATCGAAGTCGCGCATGAAGAACGCTTCGCCGGCGAATCGAAGTACTCGCTGTATAGCCTGATCCGCCTGAACTTCGATCTCGTGACGGGCTTTTCCGTCGTGCCGCTGCAATGGCTGTCGTTCATCGGCGTGATCCTGTCGCTCGGCTCGGCGGGCCTCTTCGTGCTGCTGCTGATTCGTCGCTTCATCATCGGCGCGGAAGTGGAAGGGGTGTTCACGCTGTTCGCCATTACGTTCTTCCTGCTCGGCGTGATCATTTTCGCGCTCGGGCTGCTGGGCGAATATATCGGCCGCATCTATCAGCAGGTGCGTGCGCGGCCGCGTTATCTCGTGCAGACGATTCTCGAACAGCGCGACGGCGAAACCGTTGCGGCCACGCCGCGTCAATCGGTCGTGCAGGCCATTCAGCCGGCGCAGATCCTCGATCAGGGCCCGAACCCGTGAAGCCGCGCGCGGTCGTGTTCGCGTATCACAACGTCGGCGTGCGCTGCCTGCAGGTGCTGCTCGCGCGCGGCGTCGACGTCGCGCTCGTCGTCACGCATGAAGACAATCCGGCCGAGCGCATCTGGTTCGGCAGCGTCGCGCAGGTGGCCGCCGAGCACGGCATTGCGGTGCTGACGCCGGCCGACCCGCAGAGCGCAGCGCTGCGCGCCGCCGTCAGCGCGGCGCGGCCCGATTTCATCTTCTCGTTTTACTACCGGCATATGCTGCCGGTCGATCTGCTCGCGCTTGCGGCGCACGGCGCTTACAACATGCACGGTTCGCTGCTGCCGAAATACCGCGGCCGCGTGCCGACCAACTGGGCGGTGCTGAACGGCGAGAGCGAAACCGGCGCGACGCTGCACGAAATGGCCGCGAAGCCCGACGCAGGCGCGATCGTCGCGCAAACGCCGGTGCCGATCCTGCCCGACGATACCGCCGCGCAGGTCTTCGACAAAGTGACCGTCGCGGCCGAACAGACGCTGTGGCGCGCGCTGCCCGCGCTGCTCGCGGGCGAGGCGCCGCATCTGCCGAACGATCTCGCGCACGGCAGCTACTTCGGCGGGCGCAAGCCGGAGGATGGCCGGATCGACTGGTCGCAGCCGGCGCAGCAGGTGTACAACCTGATCCGCGCGGTCGCGCCGCCCTACCCGGGGGCCTTTACCGACATCGGCGGCGCACGCTTCATCGTCGCGCGCGCGCGGCTCGCGGCGCCCGGCGCGGCACCGGTAAATTTGCCCGTCGGCCTTCATGTAAGCGATAATGCCTTTATTGCGATATGCGGCGATGGTCGCTCAATCGCTATTCGCGAACTTCGGCACCAGCCCGGCGGCAGCCCGAGCAGCGAACGCGTCGTCACCCCTGCCGAATTCACCCAGCTCACCCAAACTTCCCGCAACACATGAAAAAAGTCCTGATTCTGGGCGTGAACGGCTTCATCGGCCATCACCTGTCCAAGCGCATTCTCGAAACCACCGACTGGGAAGTGTTCGGGATGGACATGCAGACCGAACGCCTCGGCGATCTGCTGAACCATGAGCGGATGCACTTCTTCGAAGGCGACATCACGATCAACAAGGAGTGGGTCGAGTATCACGTGAAAAAGTGCGACGTGATCCTGCCGCTCGTCGCGATCGCCACGCCCGCCACTTACGTGAAAGAGCCGCTGCGCGTGTTCGAGCTGGATTTCGAGGCGAACCTGCCGATCGTGCGTTCGGCGGTGAAGTACGGCAAGCATCTGGTGTTTCCGTCGACCTCCGAGGTGTACGGCATGTCCGCCGACGCGGAATTCGATCCGGATGCGTCGCCGCTCACCTACGGCCCGATCAACAAGCCGCGCTGGATCTACGCGTGCTCGAAGCAGCTGATGGACCGCGTGATCTGGGGCTACGGCATGGAAGGGCTCAACTTCACGCTGTTCCGCCCGTTCAACTGGATCGGCCCGGGCCTCGACTCGATCTACACGCCGAAAGAAGGCAGCTCGCGCGTCGTCACGCAGTTCCTCGGCCATATCGTGCGCGGCGAGAACATCAGTCTCGTCGACGGCGGCGCGCAAAAGCGCGCGTTCACCGATATCGACGACGGCATCGGCGCGTTGATGAAGATCATCGCCAATGCCAACGGTGTCGCGTCGGGCAAGATCTATAACATCGGCAACCCGAAGAACAACTTCTCGGTGCGCGAACTCGCGCACAAGATGCTCGCGCTCGCCGCGGAGTTCCCCGAATACGCGCAGAACGCGAAGCAGGTGCAGCTGGTGGAAACATCGTCGGGCGCGTATTACGGCGCCGGCTACCAGGACGTGCAGAACCGCGTGCCGAAGATCGACAACACGATGCAGGAACTCGGCTGGGCACCGAAGTCGACCTTCGACGAAGCGCTGCGCAAGATCTTCGAAGCGTATCGCGGCCACGTCGCCGAAGCTCGCGCGCTCGTCGAACAGCAGCCTTAAGACCGGGGCCGCTTCCTTGGCTCGTATCGTCCTCAAGATCGACGTCGACACGCTGCGCGGCACCCGCGAGGGCGTGCCGAACCTCGCACGCATTTTCGACCGCTTCAAGGCGCGCGCCACCTTCCTCTTCAGCCTCGGCCCCGACCACACCGGCTGGGCGATGCGCCGCGTGCTGCGGCCGGGCTTTCTGAAGAAGGTGTCGCGCACGTCGGTGGTCGAGCATTACGGTGTCAGGCAACTGATGTACGGCGTGCTGTTGCCGGGGCCGGACATCGGCGTACGCGCGTCGTCGGAGATGCGCGCGATTCACGAGGCCGGCTTCGAATGTGGGATCCACACGTGGGATCACGTCTACTGGCAGGACAACGTCCGCACGCGGGAACGCGCGTGGACCGCCGCGCAGATGCAGAAAAGCTACCAGCGCTTCATCGACATTTTCGGCGCGCCGCCCGCCACGCACGGTGCGGCCGGCTGGCAGATGAACGGCCACGCGTTCGAGCAGATCGACGCGTGGGGCATGCGCTACGCGTCCGACGGCCGCGGCCATACGCCGTACTTCCCGGTAGTCGGCGGCCGGACGCTCATGCACGTGCAGATGCCGACCACACTGCCGACGCTCGACGAAGTGCTGGGTGTAGACGGTATCGATACCAGCAACGTCGCCGCCTGGATGCTGAAGCGCACTGCCGGCAATCGCGACCAGGTGTTCACACTGCACGCGGAACTCGAAGGACAAAAGCTCGCGCCGGTGTTTGAACAGCTGCTCGCCGGCTGGCGCGCGCAAGGTCACACGTTCGCGACAATGGGCGATTATCATGCCGCGCTAGACCGCGACACACTGCCATCGTACCCTGTCGGGTGGGGTGAAATTCCCGGCCGGTCTGGGGAATTGATCGTTCAACCTGACTGATCCACGCAACTGATCCACGCAACTGAGCTACGCCACTGAGTCACGCCACTGAACCGCGCCACCGAGCCGCGCATGCCGCGGCGGCGCTCAGCCTACCCCGCCTCGACGCTCGAGCCGGCGCAGCCAGAATGCTTTAGGCCTGCCCGGCCATAACAACCGGAGAACCTCGTGCCCATCGCAGTCGACCAACCCGTCCCCGACTTCACCGCCGCCGCAACCGGCGGCGATTTCATGCTGTCCAGTCTTCGGGGCAAAAAGGTGGTGCTGTATTTTTATCCGAAGGACAACACGCCGGGCTGCACGACCGAAGGTCTGCAGTTTCGCGACCTGTATCCGAAGTTCAAGGCGGCCGGCGCAGACATCGTCGGCGTATCGCGCGACAGCGTGCGTTCGCACGATAACTTCAAGTCCAAGCTGGAACTGCCGTTTACGCTGGTATCCGATCCGGATGAATTGCTCTGCACGCAGTTCGGCGTCATGAAACTGAAGAAAATGTATGGCAAAGAAGTACGTGGGATCGAACGCTCGACGTTCGTCATCGACGGCAGCGGCATCTTGCGCCTCGAGTGGCGCGGCGTGAAAGTGCCGGGGCATGTCGATGACATTCTGGAGGCTGTACAAGCGCTGTGAGGCGCGTTATATTGGGCCGCAATGAGTGCCTGTTCACCCTATTCTTTCCGCAGCTGCGCCATTCATCACGTCCGCCACGTTCGTCAGGTTCGAACCATGAACGGCGTGAGGGCCTTGAGGTTTGTAAGGTCCATCAGGCGCAGCGCGTCGACCGAAGCCGAGCCGCTTGCCCCGTTTGCCGGGGCGGCGGCTTTTTTAATTGCGCGCAGCCGCTCCCGCGGTGCTTCGCGCGCGCTCGTCAAGGAGCCGATCGAAAACCAGGCGAACCGGCATTACTAAACCGAAGCGCGCCGCGAGGCGCAAACTGCGTGCGCGGCACCGGCACGTGCAGGATGCGACAAGCGGCGCACGATATGTGACCCGATTCCTTCGAGGGAAACCATGCCTTTGCCTAC
>DASXXR010000355.1:0-10319 GCA_036502945.1 Paraburkholderia sp.
GGCGTATCCGCCCGTCTACGTGCCACCGCCACCGGGTTATGCGATCGCCACCGGTTTTGCGACGGGCCTCGCGTTCGGCGCGGGTATCGCGGTCGCCAATTCGCTGTGGGGCGGCGTCAACTGGAACACCCACGACGTCAACATCAACGTGAACCGGTACAACAATATCAACGTGAACAACCGGTTGAACGTCAACAGCAGCACGACAAACTGGAACCGCAACACCAACGTCAATCGCAACATCAATAACGCGAACCTCAATCGCGATGTGAACAACAACCTGGGCGGCGCTCGACACGATGCGTATCGCGGCCGCGACGATGCTGCCCGTACTGATGCGCAGCGAACCCTGCAGAACCGCACTGGACAGAATCTGAGCGGCAACGCAAGCGATCGCGTGCGCAGCATTCATCAAGGCGGCACGGCGAACGGCAATCTGCAAAGCAATTCGCAGCAGAAGGTCGTCGTGGAACAGAGCACGATTCAGATCGTGCCGGCCAATCCGCAGGTCGTGTATGTGCCGACCTATAACCCCACGGTGGTGTATGGCGCGTGGCCGTATCCCGCCTATCCGCCTGTGTACGTACCGCCGCCTCCCGGCTACGCAATCGCGTCAGGACTCGCCGCCGGCCTCGCGTTCGGCGCCGGCGTCGCCGTCGCCAACTCGCTGTGGGGCGGCTTCAACTGGAATTCGCACGACGTGAACATCAACGTCAACCGCTATAACAACATCAACGTCAACAACCGGATCAATTCGAATACCAGTACGGCGAACTGGAATCGCAACACGAATGTCAACCGCACGAACGCGAATCTGAACGCTCAGCGCGATGCGTATCGCGGGCGAGACACGTCGCGGGCGCAGGCGCAACAGACGCTGCAGAACCGGACCGGACAGAACCTCGGCGGCACAGCGAACCAGCGGGTGCAAGGCATCCACCAGGGCGGCACGAATGCCGGCGATGTGCGCAACAGCGCACAAAACATGAACCGCGACAACGCGTTACGCGGCTCAGGTGACGGCAAAGCAGCGCGACAGGACGTGCAACGCGGTCAGACAAGCCGCCAGTCGCTGGCCAACAATACGGGTTCCGGCAAGGTAGGGGCGGGAGGCGCAGGTCAACAGGCCGGTGGTGGCAACAGGCTTGGCGCGAACGGTGGCGGTCAGCAGCGCAGCGGGATGCAGGGCGGCGGCGGCGGTGCGGGCGCCGGTCAACGGTCCGGCGGATTCGGCGGTGGCGGTGGCGGTGGCGGTGGTGGTGGCCATCACCTGGGCCGAGGCCGCTGATCAATCGACAAGGAGCCAACCATGAACCGCTATCCTGTATCGCCCGCGCTACGCGCCCCCGCTGCAGCACTTGCGCTCGTGCGTACCGCTGTCAGCACGACCGCAATCGCGTCGGCGTTGCTGTTCGGCACAACCGCCGCCCACGCACAAGCTGTCTACCCGACGCCCGATGCTGCCGCGAACGCGCTCGTCGACGCGCTCGCCACGAACAATCACGAAGCGATGAAGCGCGTGCTCGGCGAGCATTTTCCGCGCTACATTCCGACCGGCGAAATCGGCGAGGACGACATCTACGCGTTTCTCGGCGAATGGGCGAAGGGCCATCAGATCGTCGACGACCCCACCCCGAGTCACGGCCGCCAGGTTGCCCATCTGGCCGTCGGCACGGAAGGCTGGACGCTGCCGATTCCGCTCGAGAAAACTGCGCAGGGCTGGCGCTTCAACACGCCCGCCGCGAACGACGAGATGCTGACGCGACGCATCGGCCGCAACGAGCGCTCGGCGATCCTGACGTCGCTCGCGTATGTCGACGCTCAGAACGACTACCGCAACCTGACGCAGCACTACGCGCAGAAATTCATCAGCGCGCCGGGCCAGCATGACGGCCTGTATTGGGTCACCGCGCCAGGCGAGACCGAAAGTCCGCTCGGCCCGCTCGCCGCGACGATGCAACGCAAGATCGCGCCGGGTGAGGCGTACCACGGGTACCACTACCGGATCCTGACGGCACAAGGCCCGCATGCATCCGGCGGCGCTCAAAGCTATCTGCAGGATGGGGCGCTAAAAAAGGGCTTCGGCCTCGTCGCATGGCCCGCCGAGTACGGCAAGACCGGTGTGATGAGTTTCATGGTCAACCAGGACGGCAAGGTGTTCGAGAAAAACCTCGGGCTGCAGACGCCGCGCGTCGTCGACACGATCAGGTCGTTCGATCCCGATCCGTCCTGGCAGTCGGCACAGCCGTAGCCGCCGCAGCCGTACGGCCCGCTGGGCTGCGACGGTATAATGTGCAATCCGATCGCGGCGCAGTTTCTGCGCCGCGCGCTTTTCGGCAGCCGGCCGTTTTTGCTGCGGTTTTTGCCGCAGCTATTGCCGTGACCGTGTCGCCATTCTCGCCACGATCCCTGCCGACCAGCGCCATGGCGCGCGGCTGCGCGCCGCGCCCCGCATTCCGAACCGCCCATTCTCTACCGCCATGACAGCCAGACTAATCGACGGCACCGCCCTCTCGAAGACCTTGCGCGCCGACGTCGCCACGCGTGCCGCCACCCTCACCGCCCGCGGCCACCAGCCGGGCCTCGCAGTCGTGCTGGTGGGCGACAACCCCGCGAGCGAAGTCTATGTCCGCAACAAGGTAAAGGCGTGCCAGGACAACGGTCTCTTCTCGTCGTACGACCGCTATCCGGCGACGATGTCGGAAGCCGGCCTGCTCGCGCGCATCGACGAACTGAATCGCGATCCGAAGATCCACGGCATTCTTGTGCAGCTGCCGCTGCCTGCGCATATCGATAGCCACAAGGTGATCGAAGCGATTGCGCCGGAAAAGGACGTCGACGGTTTTCATGTCGCGAACGCGGGCGCGCTGATGACCGGCAAGCCGCTGTTCCGGCCGTGCACGCCGTACGGCATCATGAAAATGTTCGACGCATACGGCATCGCGTTGAAGGGTGCGAATGCGGTCGTGATCGGGCGCTCGAACATCGTCGGCAAGCCGATGGCGCTGCTGCTGCTCGATGCGGGCGCAACGGTCACGATCTGCCACAGCAAGACGCGCGACCTGCCCGCGCACACGCGCGCCGCCGATGTGATCGTGGTGGCGACCGGCCTGCGCAATATCCTGACCGCCGACATGGTGAAACCCGGCGCCGCTGTGATCGATGTCGGCATGAACCGCGACGAAGCCGGCAAGCTATGCGGCGACGTCGATTTCGCCGGCGTCAGCGAAGTGGCCGGCTATCTGACGTCGGTGCCCGGCGGCGTCGGGCCGATGACGATCACGATGCTGCTCGTCAATACGATCGAAGCGGCCGAGCGCGCAGCGGGCAACGCGCAGGCGCACAAGTAGAGACGCAACTACAGACGCAACTGGGCACGCAACGCGCCCGCCAGCCCGCAGCGCCTAGCCCGCACCGTGCAGCACCGCACACCGCCCACCATGGCAGCGGTACGTTTTGGCGCAAATATGCGTATCCTTGGGTTTGTCCCGGCGGCGGCGCGCGCGGCTTTCCGGTAATTGTCCGGCATCCGGAACTGGAAACGACGGGCGGCGCCCCCATACTAGAACGACAGGGCGCCCGCATTCTCGCGTGGCCTGCCCTGCCGTTTTGCAGTTGAGCCCATTCTCCATGACGCGACAGACAGGAAGCACTATGTCCACTACCGAATCGACATCCGACAACCCGCTCCTCGATTTCACCGACCTGCCGCGCTTCGGCGAGATCCGTCCCGCACACGTCACGCCCGCGCTCGATGTGCTGCTCGCCGATGCAAGCGCCGCTGTCGAACAGGCCAGCGAACCGGCTACGCCCGCTTCATGGGCCGACATCGTCGAGACGGTCGAACGCGCAACGGAACCGCTGTCGCGGGCATGGGGTGTCGCCGGCCACCTGAACGCGGTAGCCGACACACCGGAACTGCGCGCCGTCTACGGCGAAAACCTGCCGCGCGTCACCGAATTCTGGTCGAGCGTCGGACAAAACCTTGCGCTGTATGAAAAGTACAAGGCGCTCGCAGCAGGCGGCGACTTCACCACGCTGACCAGCGAGCGCAAGAAAATCCTCAGTAACGCGCTGCGCGATTTCCGTCTGTCCGGCGCCGAATTGCCGGAGGATCAGAAGCCGCGCTTCGCCGAGTTGCAGGAGCGCCAGGCGGCATTGTCGAAGGCCTTTTCGGATCATGTGCTCGACGCGACCAACGCTTACGCGTACTTTGCGCAAACCCCGGAAGAACTCGCCGGATTGCCCGAAGACGCAATCGCCGCCGCGCGCGAAGCGGCGGAACGCGAAGGCAAGGAAGGCTGGAAATTCACGCTGCACTTCCCGTCGTACTTCCCGGTCATGCAATACGCGGAAAACCGTCCGATGCGCGAGACGATGTACCGCGCGTACGTGACGCGTGCGTCGGAACTCGGTCCGCAGTACGGCAAAGGCAACGCCGGCTGGGACAACACCGCGAACGTCGCCGAACATCTGCAACTGCGCGCCGAAGAAGCGAAAATGCTCGGCTATCGCAACTTCGCGGAAGTGTCGCTCGCGCCGAAGATGGCGGAGTCGCCGGCTCAGGTGATGGCATTCCTCGAAGACCTCGCCACGCGCGCACGTCCTCATGCCGAGCTGGACTGGAAAGAATTGCGCGAGTTCGCCGCGAGCGAACTGGGCCTCGCCGAGATGCAATCGTGGGACATCGCGTTCGCCGCCGAACGGCTTCGGCAGCAGCGCTACTCGTTCTCTGAAAACGAGGTCAAGCAGTACTTCCCCGAAGACGCCGTATTGAAGGGCCTCTTCAAGGTCACCGAGACGCTCTTCGGCGTGCGCATTCGCCGCGACGATGCCGAAGTGTGGCATCCGGATGTGCGCTTTTTCCGCGTCGAGAATTCGGACGGCGGGCTTGTCGCGCAGTTCTACCTCGATCTGTATGCGCGCGAAGGCAAGCGCGGCGGCGCATGGATGGACGATGCGCGCACCCGCCGCAAGCCCGCGCACGGCCCGCTGCAAACGCCGGTCGCATACCTGACGTGCAATTTCTCGGCGCCGGTCGCCGGTAGGCCTGCGTGCTTCACGCACGACGAAGTCATCACGCTGTTCCATGAATTCGGGCACGGTTTGCATCACATGCTGACGCGCGTCGATGAACTCGGCGTGTCGGGTATCAACGGTGTCGAGTGGGATGCGGTCGAACTGCCGTCGCAGTTCATGGAGAACTTCTGCTGGGAATGGGATGTGTTGCGCGACATGACATCACATGTCGATACCGCCGCCACGCTGCCACGCGAACTGTTCGACAAGATGCTTGCCGCGAAGAATTTCCAGAGCGGTCTCGGCACGCTGCGGCAGATCGTGTTTTCGATGTTCGACATCAAGCTGCACACCGATTTCGATCCGGCCGGCCCGAAGAGTGCGAATGACCTCGCGCGTGAGATCAACGAGCGTTTCCATGTGATTCCGCAGGCCGCGTTCTCGCGTTGGCCGAACACGTTCAGCCATATCTTCGCGGGCGGTTACGCGGCGGGCTATTACAGCTACAAGTGGGCGGAGGTGCTGTCCGCGGACGCGTATGCCGCGTTCGAAGAAGCCGCGCAGGCGGCGAACGGCAGCGTGCTCGATGCGGCCACCGGCACGCGCTACCGCAAGGAGATTCTCGAAGTGGGCGGCAGCCGGCCCGCAATGGAATCGTTCAAGGCGTTCCGCGGGCGCGAGCCGAATATCGACGCGCTGCTGCGTCACAATGGGATGACGCCGAACGCGACGCATTGATCGAATACCGAACCGCGCGCCGGCCTTATGCGCGCGGCGAGGTTGACAGGTTGTGCCTTGAAGCCGATGCATCGTCATGCATCGGCTTTTTTATTGTTCGCGATGCAATCTGAAATCGACTTGCGACGGACGGCCGTCGAGCGAGAGTGCCGCGCGCGCGGCGGGTGAACGGCTGACCACTTTCCCGCGACGCACCACCGCCAGCCGCACCGCACGCAGACGGATCGCTTCGACCGGATCGCGCGCATCGAGCACGACGCAGTTCGCCTCGCAGCCCGGCGCAATGCCGTAGCCGTCAAGCCCGAGGATGCGCGCCGCGTTGACCGTCACCGCGTCGAAGCATGCATGCATCGCGTCGATGCCCGTCATCTGCGCAACGTGCAGACCCATGTGCGCGACTTCGAGCATGTCGCCGGAGCCGAGGCTGTACCACGGGTCCATCACGCAGTCGTGGCCGAATGCGACGTCGATGCCTGCGGCCATCAGTTCCGGCACGCGCGTCATGCCGCGCCGTTTCGGATAGGTGTCCGCGCGGCCCTGCAGCGTGATGTTAATCAGCGGATTCGCGATCGCCGCAACGCCCGCTTCGCGCATGAGCGGCAGCAGCTTGCTTACGTAGTAGTTGTCCATCGAATGCATCGACGTCAGATGCGAGCCCGCGACGCGGCCATGCAAGCCGAGACGATGCGTTTGCGCCGCGAGTGTTTCGATGTGGCGCGACATCGGGTCGTCGGACTCGTCGCAATGCATGTCGACGCGCAGCCCTTTCTGCGCCGCGAACTCGCACAGAAGGCGCACCGATTCCGCGCCGTCGGCCATCGTCCGCTCGAAATGCGGAATGCCGCCCACCACGTCGACACCCAGCGCGATGGCGCGCTTCAGGTTGTCGAATGCGCCGGGGCTGCGCAGCACGCCATCCTGCGGAAACGCAACCAGTTGCAGATCCAGATAAGGCGCGACGCGGCGCTTCACTTCGAGCAGCGCTTCGACGGCAAGCAACCGCTCGTCACAGACGTCGACATGCGTGCGGATCGCCAGCAGGCCGCGCGCGACAGCCCAATCGCAATATTGCAGGGCGCGTTCGATCAGTGCGTCCTGCGTGAGCTGCGGCTTCAGTTCGCCCCATAGCGCGATACCTTCGAGCAGCGTGCCCGACGCGTTGACGCGCGGCAAGCCGTACGACAGCGTCGCATCCATGTGGAAATGCGCATCGACGAACGGCGGTGTCACGAGCGAGCCGTCCGCATCGATTTCTTCCCGTGCATGCGCGGCGAGGTGCGGCTCGACGGCGACGATGCGCTCGCCTTCGATGCCGATATCGACCGGCTGTGCAGTGCCATTGCCATTGCGTGCGCCGCTGCGCGGCAATACGGCGCGACGGATGATCAGGTCCATGCAGAGCTCCCGCTTGTCGTGATTGCCATCGATTCTATCGGGGGAAGAAAAGCGTGTGGCGATGATTCGGTTTTAGCGCGAGGAACCGGCATCGCCGGGCGACGGATTCGCGGGCACTTCAACGATCTCGTCCGCAGGATCTTCGTCGAACAAGTCGAACTGACCGCGCTTGGCCGCCGTGTGTTCTTCTTCGAGCCGCACGCCGACGCCCAGTAGCCGAACCACCGGCCGGTCGCGTCGCGCGAAGCCCTTTTCGAGCAGCGCAAGCAGCGTGGGCAGATGCGTCACGTCAGCGACGCATTCCACGGTCGTTCTCTGGAAATCCGCGAAGCGGATCTTCACGAACAGTTTGCGCACGGCCGGCCCGGCTTCCGCGCGCGCGATGCGTGCGTCAAGCTGCTCGGTGAGGCGGCGCAATTCGGCCGAGCATTCTTCAAGCGTGCGCAGGTCGGTTACGTACGTGGTTTCGACGCTGATCGACTTGCGCTCCTGGTCGGCGCGCACCGGCCGTTCGTCGATGCCGCGCGAGAGTTCGTAGAGCCGTTTGCCGAATACACCGAAGTGCCGATGCAAATCGACCAGCGTCCATTCGCGCAGTTGCGCGCAGGTGGACAGGCCCAACTTTTCGAGCTTCGCAGCAGTCACCTTGCCGACGCCGAAAATCTTGCGCACCGGCAACGCGGCGACAAACGCATCGACCTCTTCCGGCCGCACGACGTGCAAACCATCGGGCTTTTTCCAGTCCGACGCGATCTTCGCGACGAACTTGTTCGACGCAACCCCCGCCGACACCGTGACACCGACCGTCTCGCGCACGCGCTGGCGGATCTCGCTTGCCATCAATGTCGCGCTGCCTTTGCAGCGGTCGGTATGCGTGACGTCCAGATAGGCTTCGTCGAGCGACAGCGGCTCAACGTCGGCCGTGTAATCGCGATAGATCGCCATGATCTGACGCGATGCGATGCGGTATTTCTCCATGGTGGGCGGCAGGATCAGCAACTCGGGACACTTGCGTAGCGCCAACGCCGACGACATCGCCGAATGCACGCCGAAACGCCGCGCCTCGTAGTTGCAGGTGGCGACGACACCGCGGTGTTCCGGGCGCCCGCCTACCGCGAGCGGCCGCCCGCGCAACGCTGGGTCGTCGCGCATTTCAACCGACGCGTAGAAGCAGTCGCAGTCGCAATGGATGATCTTGCGGACAAGCGACGTGGGCGGCGCGACGAGCAACGCAGAGGCATCGGGCGGGTTCAAGGTGCTGATACTGTACAAAAATACAGTGGTTTTTTCAAGCGCGGTGAAGGGCTCGCGGCGCGCTGCTGGACACTCGCATGACGAGTGTCCACGGTTTCACTGAAGCAGCGTGCGGTCAACTATCTAAAGACCGAGTCCAGTCAACAAAGTATCGATCTGCTGCTCAAAACCGGCACGATCGTAGTCCACCAGCGCCACGCGCCAGACGCCTTGCAAGTAGGTGGTGATAACCACCGCGGTAATCCGCGGATCCAGCGATGGCGGCAACACCCCGTTGTCCCGATCCAGGCTCAGGCGTTCGCTGAGTGCTGCTTCCAGACTTCCCAGATCGTTCGCAGCACGTTTTTGCAGATCGGGTTCTGACAGCACTTCCTCGGCGGCCATCGCAGCCATCATGCAAAGACGAGACGGTGTACGAGGGTCATCCAGACAGTCGAGCACAAGGCTGAAAAATGTCCGAATTCCCACAGCCGCTGTGGGCGCTGACTGTAAAGCGTGTCTGCGCGTGCGGAGTACGTTGTCGTCATAGCGCTGCAGACACCGCAGATAGAGTTCCTTCTTGCTCTTGAGGGTGTTGTAAAACGAGCCCTCGCCGATCTCCATGACCTTCAGGAGATCGCGCAACGCAGTTCCTGCATAGCCGTTCTTCCAGAACAGCCGCATCGCCCTGTCTAGCGCTCGCTCGTAGTCGAAGGCAATTTTGCGTGTCATGCCGCCAGTGTACGTTAATTGTAACGGTCGTTAAAGAAACTTGTTGACGAGCGGAAGCGGGCGATTCATAGTTGTAGCGAACGCTACAACATATAACGCACCGCCCTGCCGGGCATTTCCACTCTGGCAGGGCGCCACACGAAGATAGACATGCCCGCTTCCTGTTACCAGTCTGACATGCAGCCGCTTGCCGGCAGCAATCCCGACGCCCGCCGGGCGCTGGACCTGCCACCCGCGACGCAGAGCCCTATTCCGTTCGAGGTCCGCGTTCCGCAGGCAGCCATCGACGACCTACACCTACGTCTGGGCCTCGTCAGATGGCCCGACCGTGAAACAGTGAATGACTGGTCGCAAGGCGTTCCGCTGGCTGCCGCGCAATCGTTGATCGAGTACTGGCTCCATCAGTACGACTGGCGGAAGTTCGAGTCACGCATCAACCGTTTCCCGCAGTTCCGCACGTGTATCGATGGCGTCGGCATTCATTTCATTCACGCACGCTCGGCACATCCGGATGCGCTCCCTATCATCCTGACCCATGGATGGCCGGGTTCAGTGGTGGAATTTCTCGACGTCATCGACCGGCTAACGGACCCGACCAGGTTCGGCGGGCGCGCCGAAGATGCGTTCGATGTGGTCGTGCCGTCCATACCTGGCTATGGCTTCTCCGATAAACCAACGGAGCAGGGCTGGAACACACAGCGCATTGCGCGAGCGTGGACAGTCCTGATGCAGGAGCGGCTCGGATATCGCCACTGGGTGGCGCAGGGAGGCGACTGGGGCTCGGCTATCACGCACGCGCTGGCCAGCCAGCGCCCGCAGGGTTTAATGGCTGCTCACGTCAACCTGCCTCTGGTCGCGCCCGAGGTGCGTCCGGCACAGCCGGGCAACGAGGAGCAGCGGGCGCTGGAAGCGATTGAGTTCTACCTCGACCGGAAGGCCGGATACGCCGACCAGATGAACACGCGACCGCAGACAATCGGCTACGCACTCAACGATTCGCCATTGATGCTGGCCATGTGGTTGTACGAGAAGTTCGGAGAATGGACGGACAATCGCGGCCGTCCAGAGGACGCGCTGAATCGGGATCAAATGCTCGACGATATTTCCCTTTACTGGTTCACCGGCACTGGCGCATCCAGCGCTCGCCTTTACTGGGAAAGTTGCTTTGGGAAGACGCTCCGCGAGCGGTCCTTTTTCTCGGC
>DASXXR010000356.1:0-1609 GCA_036502945.1 Paraburkholderia sp.
GCTTGCGGCCTTTATCCTTTTGAGCTTCAAAGAAAATCGCATATAGCGATGTCGTGCCGTCGGTGTTCATGTTTTCGAGCGTCACAAAGTTCGGCTGCCTTTCGTCGGCCATCACGATGTGACGTGACGGGAGGCTCATGACGACTGCTCTTAGGAAGCGACGGGATAGTTCGTACCGCGTCGGGTTCAGTACGCGTTGTTCCCTGCCGTCGTCGTAGATTTCGTGAGGCGGTATCTGTGCGCGCGGACGTCCGTCCCACCGGAAGCTTTGCGAGGAGCAATGGCACGAGAACAGCACAAGTACCGTGATGTCGCCGCCCAATCCGAGATCAACCTTGAATGCGAACGAATCGAGGTGGCTCAGGTTCCATTGAATGCCGTGAAACGAAATTGCTTCGAAGCGATGTGCGGACTCCGGTGGAGAGTCGACAACCTGTAGTGCGTATTGCGACATTGCGTTGAATGGGGCGAGGAGCCGCCCATTCTATGGCGCGAGGTTGCTGGCTCGATATCGTCCGAATGGCCAGGTTTGTCGCGGGTTCGATGTCGCGGTAACGGGTGCCGCAAGCGAGGCCGTATGCCGTCCGATATGATCCGTATTTCGCTTCACGCATCATGCGGGTTTTGCGCGGCGGAGAACGTGACGGGTTATCCCCCGCCCGACGGCACTGTAGCCTCCCTTCACTCGAATTCTTTCCATGTCCTTTCTCGGCATCGATCTCGGCACCGGCTCCCTGAAACTTGCGATCGTCGATGACGAAGGTCGCGAAAGCGCGGCGGCGAGCGTTGCGTATGCGATCGAAACACCCCATCCGGGTTGGGCCGAAACCGATCCGCAAACGTGGTGGCGCGCGCTGTGCGAAGCGGCAGCACGCTTGCCCGCGGACGCGCGCGCTGCGGTCCGGGCGATGGGATTCTCCGGGCAGATGCACGGTGTCGTGTTGACCGATGCGCAAGGCAACCCGGTGCGCCCGGCGATGCTGTGGCCGGATACACGCGCGCTCGGGCTGCTCGACGCGTGGCCCGCGCCACAGCCGAACCCCGTCGCGCCGGGTATGGCGGGGCCGCTGCTGCGCTGGATCGTGTTGCATGAACCGCAAACCGCACGTGCGGCGCGTTGGGCGTTGCAGCCGAAAGACTGGCTGCGCGTCGCGCTGGGCGGCGCGGTGACGACCGATCCATCCGACGCGTGCGCTACCGCGCTCGCCGATCCGGCAGGCGTCTGGGAACTCGCGCAGATCGACCTGCTCGGCTTGCCGCGCGAATGGTTCGCGCCGCTTGCGGCGTCGTATGCGCCGGGCGGCACGTTGTCCGCCGAGGCCGCGCGCGTGCTCGGCCTGCGGCCCGGCATCGCGCTGGCAACGGGCGCGGGGGACACGCCCTGCGCCGCGCTCGGCAGTGGTCTCGCACACGACGGCGATGCGTTGCTCACAACCGGCACCGGCGGCCAGATCGTCGTGTTGTCGGCAGATGCGCCGCAACCCGCGCAAGGCTTGCACCGCTACCGCGCGGCGACCGATCACTGGTACCGGATGGCGGCGATGCAGAACGTCGGCGTCGCGCTCGAAGCGGCGCGCGGGTGGCTTTCCTACGAATGGGTCGACGCTTA
>DASXXR010000357.1:0-23762 GCA_036502945.1 Paraburkholderia sp.
GGCCTGTTCGGCACGACGATCGTGACGCCGGATAACGTGACCACGATCATCGGCAACAACAAGATCTTCGCCGACACGATCTCGAACTACAGCGCGCTGCCGCTGCGCCGCGTCGAACTGACGGCGAAGATCGCGAACGGGGTCGATCCGATCGATGCGGCCAGCCGCTTGAGGGCAGCCGTCGTCAAGATTCCGAATGTGGCGGAAAATCCAGCGCCGGATATCGAGGTCTTGTCGTTCACGCCGGAAGGACCGATGCTGTGCGTGCGCCCTTATACGCATACCGACAACTACTGGCAGGTCTACTTCGATACGAATCGCGCGATCGTCGAGACATTCAAGGCTGCGGCGTATCCGACGCCGGAAACGCCGATCGTGCGTCGCGCGGCAACTTAGCCTGCGCGTCGGCGCACGGCCATGAAAATCGGCGTCGCGAAGCTTGCGACGCCGTTTTGTTGTGCGCTCAACGTGCTTGCGCGCCGCCGGCTGCCGGCCGGCGCGGAACGCTCGGACAAACGCTCGGACAAACGCACGAACAAGCGCACGCAGCGTCGCGCCTGAGCCTATTGCCCACCGGTTTTGCGCGCGGCATCCGCCGGTGTGCGCCGGCGGATCACCTTCCACAGCGCGCCGAGCGCAACCGGCACGATCGCCGCGCCAATGCCGATCAGCACGATGATGTTCAGGTACTGGCGAATGAACGGGATATTGCCGAAGAAGTAGCCTAGCAGCACCAGCAACAGCACCCAGAACAGCGCGCCCGCGAAGTTGAAGAACTGGAAGCGCCGCACGGTCATCTGCGACGCGCCGGCGACGAACGGCGCAAACGTCCGCACGATCGGAATGAAGCGCGCGAGCACGATCGTCTTGCCGCCATGCTTCTCATAGAAGTTATGGGTCTTGCGCAGCGCTTCGCGGTCGAGGAACCGTTCCAGCACAGGAATGTGCGAGTCGAACACCTTCAGACCGATGGTCCGGCCGATCAGATAGTTGACGGTATTGCCGCTGATCGCCGCGACCAGCAACAGCACGATCAACACGCCGACGTTCATCTCGCCGGTCGCGCAAAACGCGCCCCCGATGAAGAGCAGCGAATCGCCGGGCAGAAACGGCAGCACGACAAGACCGGTCTCGCAGAAGATGATCAGGAAAAGCACCGCGTAAACCCACGCGCCGTACTCGCGAATGAACTCGCCGAGAAACGTGTCGATGTGCAAGACAAGATTGGCGAACTGCAGCAGTGTGTCCAAAAAAGCATCCTTTTTAGTGCGAGTCGCGCGAACGGCCTGCGCGGCGGCGGCCATGGAACGGAATGGAGAACCTGCCCTTACCGGGAAATCGACCGCGCCATGATACCGAAAGTGCCCGCCTTAATATTAAGAAAATAAGCGCGCGCAGCGCGGCCGCGCCGTGCGCGCCGGGCAGCGCGCTGCGAATCGCTATAATTCCGCCATGTCCGAATTCCGCGAAAAGTCTGTCGACACGGTCGCCGCCATGGGCGCGGCCGCCGCGCCGGCGCCCGCTGTCCCGCGTCCGTTGCGGGCCATCCAGCCGCTGCCCGATCAACTGATCAGCCAGATCGCCGCGGGCGAGGTGGTCGAGCGACCGGCGTCGGTGGTCAAGGAACTGCTCGAGAACGCGCTCGACGCGGGCGCGCAAACACTGCGCATCCTGCTCGACGAAGGTGGCGTCAAGCGCATCTCGGTCGCCGACGACGGCTGCGGCATCCCTGACACCGAACTCGCGCTCGCGCTGTTGCGCCACGCCACCAGCAAGATCCGCTCGCTCGCCGAGCTTGAGGCCGTGGCCACACTCGGGTTTCGCGGCGAGGCGCTGGCGTCGAT
Organism: Paraburkholderia sp.; assembly: GCA_036502945.1. Lineage (GTDB taxonomy): Bacteria > Pseudomonadota > Gammaproteobacteria > Burkholderiales > Burkholderiaceae > Paraburkholderia. The sequence continues at coordinate 1,845 of DASXXR010000357.1, forward strand.
CGCGTCGGTGGCGGAGATGCATATCACGAGCCGCACCGGCGATGCGCAGCATGCCACCCGCATCGATGCGCAAACCGGCGCGCTGACGCCCGCCGCCGGCACGCAAGGCACGACGATCGAAGTGCGCGAATTGTATTTCAACACGCCGGCGCGCCGCAAATTCCTGAAGAGCGAGCAGACCGAACTCGGCCACTGCCTCGAAATGATCCGCCGCGCCGCGCTGGCGCGGCCCGACGTCGCGATTTCCGTGCTGCACAACGGCCGCGCGGTCGAGCACTGGAACGCGAGCGAACCGGCAACGCGCGTGGCGAAGATTCTCGGCGAAACCTTTGCCACCGCGCATCTGCCGCTCGACGAATCGGCCGGGCCGCTCGCTGTGTATGGCTGCGCCGGTCTGCCGACCGCGAGCCGCGGCCGCGCCGACCAGCAGTACTTCTTCGTCAACGGACGTTACGTGCGTGACAAACTGCTGACGCACGCGGTGCGCGCTGCATACGAAGACGTGCTGCACGGCGACCGCTATCCGTCGTATGTGCTGTTTCTCGATCTGCCGCCCGAGGCCGTCGACGTCAACGTGCATCCGTCGAAGATCGAAGTGCGCTTTCGCGATTCGCGCTCGATCCACCAGTTCGTATTTCATGCCGTGCAGCGCGCGCTCGCGCGCCATGCGGGCGCATCGCCGGAAACGACCGCGGGCGGCCATGCGGCGCATCTCGCGCCGGCAGGCGGGCCGGCTTCGTTCGGCAGCACGCCTTTAGGTGGCATCGGTGCAAGCACGGGCGGCGGCAACGGCGCGCAGCCCGGCCACACATGGATGCGCGACGCGCGCATGACACAAGGCACGCTGCCCGTCGCGCAACCGCTGGCGCTGTACGACGCGCTGTTCGGCCGTAAAGACACCGGCGCGGGCACATCGCAAGGCACCACGACACTCGAAGCGCGCGACGCCGACGATACGCCGGCCTACTTCCCCGCGCCGCCGCAATCGTTCGCTGCGTCCGACGAACAACCGCTCGGCTTCGCGCTAGGCCAGATCCACGGCATCTATGTGCTTGCGCAAAACACGCGCGGTCTGGTGATTGTCGATATGCATGCCGCGCACGAACGCATCCTGTACGAGCAGTTCAAGGACGCGCTCGCCGACCGGACCGTCGCCGTGCAGCCGTTACTGATTCCGCAATCGATGCAGGCCGATCCGGTCGAGATCGGCACGGTCGAAGAAGAACGCGCGACGCTCGACGCGCTCGGTTTCGATCTCGCCGTGCTGTCGCCGACAACACTTGCGATCCGCGCGGTGCCCGCGTTGCTGAAAGACGCCGATCTGCCGGCACTCGCGCGCGCGGTGCTCACCGACCTGCACGCTTACGGCGGCTCGCGCGTCCTGACCGAGCGCCAGCATGAGCTGCTCGGCACGCTCGCGTGCCATCACGCGGTGCGCGCGAACCGGCGCCTGACGCTCGACGAGATGAACGCGCTGTTGCGGCAGATGGAAGCGACCGAACGCGCGGACCAGTGCAACCACGGGCGTCCGACGTGGTATCAGCTGACGCTGTCCGACCTCGATCGTCTCTTCATGCGCGGCCAATGAACGCGCTGCTGCGAGCGCGGCCGCAATGATGCGATGATCCGATGACACGACCTGAAGCTTTAACTGTCGCGTGCCTGCTCGGTCCGACCGCATCGGGCAAGACCGCCGCGGCGCTCGCTTTCGCGGCACGGCGGCCGGTCGAAATCATCAGCGTCGATTCGGCGCTCGTCTATCGCGAGATGGACATCGGCACGGCGAAACCCACGCCCGAAGAAAGGGCGCGCGTGCCGCATCATCTGATCGATATCGTCGATCCCGCCGACGCCTATTCGGCCTCCGATTTCCGCACCGATACGCTGCGCCTCGTCGGCGAGATCGCGGCCCGCGGCCGCGTACCGCTGCTGGTTGGCGGCACGATGCTGTACTACAGGGCGCTCACGCAAGGGCTGAACGATTTGCCGGCCGCAGATCGCGCAGTGCGAGCGGCGCTCGATGCCGACGCCGCCCGCGAAGGCTGGCCTGCGCTGCACGCACGGCTCGCTGCGCTCGACCCGGTCACCGCCGCGCGTCTCGCGCCGAACGATTCGCAGCGTATCCAGCGCGCGCTGGAAGTGTGCGTGCTGACCGGACAACCGCTGTCGGTCCTGCTCGAGGCCGCGCCTCGCGACGACGAAATCGCCGCGCGCTATCGCTTCGTGCCGCTTGCACTGGAGCCATCGGATCGCAGCGTGCTGCATGCGCGCATCGCGCAACGCTTCGATGCGATGCTGGCGGCGGGGTTCATCGATGAAGTGAAGCGTCTGCGTGCGCGCGGCGATCTGCATGTGGGCTTGCCGTCGATGCGCTGCGTCGGTTATCGGCAGGCGTGGGAGCACCTCGACGGCGCGACCGGCTACGCGACGATGCGCGACAAAAGCATCTTCGCAACGCGCCAGTTGTGCAAGCGCCAGTTGACGTGGCTGCGTGCGATGCCGGAACGCATCGTGATCGACTGTTGTGCCGTCGATGCCACCGAGCAGGCATTGCACGCGATCGAGCGGATCGTCGATCGGGACCCGGGCACCTCGACGCTGCAGCAGGCCGAACGCGAGCGCTGAACCGCAGCCCATCGTGCCGCTCACTCGGCCGGCCCTTCCTCCCAGCCGCCGCCCAGCGCGAGGAACAGGTTGACCCGATCGATCGCGACCGTCGATTCGGCCGCGGCAACCTGCTGGTTGACTACGGTCAGCGTGCGCGTCGCGTCGAGGTCCGAGATGAACGACTCGCGCCCTTCCACGTACAGCTGATGGGTTTCATCCGCGGACCGCGCGGCCGACTTCGCCGCGGTCCGCAACGCGTCGGCGCGCGCGGAGTCGGCGCTATAGGTGGCGAGCGCCGACTGGGTTTCGCGCAATGCGTTCAGCACGACCGCATCGAAATGGGCCAGCGCGCCGACCGTCGATGCTTCGGCTTGCTGTACGCGAGCCCGCTGGCCGTTGACCGGAAACGTCCAGCTGATCAGCGGACCGACCGACCAGCGGGCGGTGGGCGCCGTGCCCACGTCCGCCAGCAGGCCCGTGAAGCCGCCGCCCGCGCCGATGCTGACCGTCGGATACAGTTCCGCGGTCGCAACCCCGATCCGCGCCGTCGACGCCGCAAGCTGCCGCTCCGCCTGGCGGACATCGGGCCTGCGCTTCAATAGCGCCGCGCCGTCGCCGACCGGAACCGGCTCGCGTACCTGAGGCAGCGCGGCACAGTTCAGCACGGCGGGCGGCAACGCTTCCGGAGCACGCGCGAGCAGCATCGCGAGCCGATACTGCGCAACCCGCTTGCGCACGGTGAAAAGGGGAATCTCCGCGGCGGTCGAGTCCACCTCGGTTTGTCCGCGCGTGACGTCGGGCTGATTGCCGCGACCGGCGCGCAACAGCCTGCGCGAAACGTCCAGGCGCTGCCGGTCGAGATCGAGCGAGCGCTGGGCGATCGCCAGTTCGTGCGCGGCCGCGCATGCCTCGACGTAAGACCGCACAACATCCGCGACTACCGTGATGCGCACCAGATCCCGGGCCGCTTCGACCGCGTCATCGTCCGCGCTTGCCGCTTCGACACCGCGCCGCAACTTGCCGAACAGATCGATTTCATACGAGACGTTAATGCCGATGTCTTCGACCGTGCTGACAGGGATCTTGCTCGTCGTCAGAAACTGCTCGGCGGAAAACTGGCTCTTCTGCACGGTTGCCGACGCGTCGCCCGAGAAGCCGCCTTGCTCCCGCGCAAACTGGACGACCGCACGGGAAGCCGCAAGATTCGCCACTGCAACCCGTAAATCGCGATTCTCGGCCAGCGCTTCGTGGACGAGATCGTCCAGCGCGGGCTCGTCGTAGAGCCGCCACCAGTTCGAAGGCACGCGCTGCTGCGTGACAAGCGGATCGTTTGCGCCGTCGATCGTCGCGTTGGCGAAGGGTGCGTTCACAACCGCATCCTTGGGCAGCGAGTAATGGGGGCCGAGCGTGCACGAGCCGAGCAGCGCGGCGCATGCAGCGAATAGCAGCGCACGCCCAAGCCGGATCGCGTTCGAGCGGCTCATTGCACCACGCCGGTTGTTCCGTCGCCTGGCGCCTTCGGCGTGGAGGCGGCAACCGGCGCGTCACGCCGGTTGCGCCGCGGGTTCGCCTCATCGCGAATCAGGACGGTCGCGGTCCTGCCCGCAATCATCCGGAAATCCTCGGGCACCTCGTCCAGTGCGACACGAACCGGAATGCGTTGCGCGAGCCGCACCCAGCTGAAGGCCGGATCGACGTTCGGCAGCAGATTCGCACTGTTATCGCGGTCGCGATCCTCGATCGCCGCGACGATGCTTTGCACGTGGCCGCGCAGCAAGGCCGGCTCGCCCATCACGTCGATATCGACCTGCTGCCCGATCTTGATCTTGCCCAGCTTCGTTTCCTCGAAATACCCGTCGACCCGGAACGAATGCAGGTCGACGACGGACAGCACCGCGCGTCCCGCCGTAGCGTATTCGCCAAGACGCGGCGCGCGGTCGTTCACATAGCCGTCGACGGGGCTCACGATCGTCGTGCGCTGCAGGTTGAGCGTCGCGGTGTCGACTGCGGTTTGCGCGAGCGCCAGTTCGGCGCGCGTCTCGTCAGCGCGGGCGCGGCTCGCTTGCATCGTTTCGACGGAAACGAGATCGCCCAACTGCCGGTTCCGGTCGTCCTCGCGCCGTGCCTCGTCGTACACCGCGCGGCGCCGCTGCTGCGTGGCGATTGCTTCTCTGAGCGCCAGTTCGTAGCGCGCATGATCGATCACGAACAGCAACTCGCCGCGCTTGACCGCCTGGTTGTCGACGATCTTCACCTCGGTGATCAGCCCCGACACGTCGGGTGCGAGCTGGATCACGTCGGCCCGCACACGGCCGTCGCGGGTCCACGGCGAAAACATGTAGTAATCGACGATCTTCCACAGCACGACACCGGCAACCGCCGCGGCAGCCAGCGTGAGCAGAATGGGGAACACAGAAAAGCGCATCTGTTTCACGCGACCAACCGTCGTGAGAGAACCACAATGGCGCCGAGGATGAACACATAGAGGCAGAAATCGAAGGCCGCGCGATGCCAGACGAACCGGTAGAAGCCGGTGAGCGCGAGAAGCATCACGACGCCGCGCTTGACGGCATACGCGACCAGCATCAGCACCAGAATCGCCGGTACGAATACCCCGAGGATATTGATTTCGCCGAGCATGACGGCCCCTGACGGTACGAGATAAAAGAGAGCTTAGGCGGCCGGCTCCGCGACAGGCGCGGAAGGTGCGGGGAACGGCCCCGGCGCCAGCGACAAACGCAACGAGACCAGCGCGTGCAATGCGTCGCGCAAGCGGAGCTGGGCCGACAATGAACGCGGCGCCCGCTGATTGTCCGCTGTGGGACCGCCCGGCGCGATTCGCTCGACCGCCGCATCGATCGCGTCGATCAGCACGCGCGGCACGGGCTGACGTGCCCGCTCCGCGACGCAATGCTCATAGTACGCGTGGACGTTTTCCAGCACCTGATCGATTGCGCTCGAGACATCCGCTGCAGCGTCGTTGCGGTAGCGGCGCAGATCGAGCGAATTCGACGCCACGCGCAGATCGCTGAAACGTTCGATCGACGGGTGATGATGCGGCCCGGTGATAGCGAGACGCGGAGTGAGTTGCGTCAACCGGTCGAGCATGCGGGAGAAAAAGGTCCGTTCGTCGTCAATCGGTTCGGTCGACGCGGAGAGGGCGACATCGGCCCAGGTTGACCGCAAGAGCCGCTGCGCCGCAATCTCCACGCCGAACGGACGCGTGACGCGGACCCAGACAAACGCAGAGAACAGCCCGGCCAATGTCGCCAGGTTGCTGTTGATGAAGAGCATGAAGTTCGCATCGTAGGCGCTGCGTAGACTGATGAAGGTGGCCGTGAACAATGCCACGAGCATCGCAATCAGATTGAATTTCGGAAGCGCGATGAGCGTGCCGACGGCGATGAAGGGCGCCGCGAACATCAGCACGAGCATTTCGAAATTGTGCGCATACGGAAGCAGCGCGAACAGGTAGACACCCGAACCGACCACGGCTATGCAGGTGGCGATAAAGAACCGGAGTATGGCCGGCGCGGGCTCGTCCAGTCCGGCGAAGAAGCAGCACGCGACCGCCGCGACGAACACCGCACTCGCGCCGTCGTTCCATCCTGACGCGATCCACACACTGCACGCAATGACGATGAAACCGACCGTCGACATTGCTGAAAGCAGCAGCAGACCGCGGTCCGCATAGGTCTCGGTACTGTTGATACGCCAGTGGTTGAACTGCGGCCGCCAGCTTCCGTCGTGCCGCTCGATCAGCACGCGCAGCGAGCGGCAGTCCTGCCAGATGTCGACGAGCTGCTGCAGACGCACGAGCGCATTCGCGAGCAGCGCACCATCCCACGTGCCAAGGTTGCGGGTCGCCGTCAAGCGCAGTGATGCGATTTTCGCGCGCAGGCTGGCGGCCCCGGCGTCGGTCCCGAGCGGACTGCGGATGCCCGGCAACGGCGCCTGGAACCAGTGGACGACATCTGTCAGCAGCGACTCGAACTGGGGCACATCGGGCGCATCCGCGCGCCGCAGTGCGCCCAGCGGATCCGGCAGCGCGGAAAGCACCGGCAGAAACAGTTGCATGCGCTCTCTCAGCGCGTAGGCGCGCGCCACGACGTCGGGACTGGCATGGTCATACGAGAGCTGACCCAGCAAGGCTTCGAGCGCCTTGACCGTTGCGCTCAGCTGCTGCTGACGCGGCAGCGTCGCGTCGGCCTTCATGCGTCCGGTCAGCAGATCGCTTGCAAACCGTGCGGCGTCGGCAAACCAGGCATCGGTACGAGCGATGATCGACGGAGCGAGTTTGCTCGGGAACACAATCGAACCGACCACGCTTGCACAGATGATGCCCACCGCGATCTCTTCCGTTCGCGCGACAGCCACGTCGAAGATCGTTGTCGGATCGGTTACGGTCGGCAGCGCGACGAGCGGCAGCGTATAGCCCGCCAGCAAAAATACATAGGCGCGCGCGGTGCGGTCCAGCAACGCCAGATACACCATCGCGCCCGTCCACGTGGCGACGATGAAGCTGAACAGATAAGGCGACTCGACGAAAGGCGGCACCAGCAGCACCGCCACGGCGGCGCCGACCGCCGTGCCGAGTACGCGGTACAGCGCTTTTGAACGCGTTGCTCCGACAAACGGATTCGAGACGATATACACCGACGCCATCGCCCAATACGGACGCGGCAACGGAACGGCGAGCGCGATATACAGCGCTAGCATCGCGGCAGCAAATGTCTTGAGTGAGAACAGCCAGTCGTTTCCCGAGGGATAGATCATGGAAATCCATGCGCCTTTGTTCGAAGTCAGATTGTTCGTTGGGCGCAACGTATCGACGTTGATCCTGCGGCGTCGTGTCCGGGTCGCCCGGCGTCGCCGCACAACGACCGGCGGCCCGCTGCCGCGAGCCCACCCGGTTACCGTTGCGCGAACGCGAGTCGCGTTTGTGCTGCCACAAGTCTGTCCTGACAGAGTGCATTGCCTTTTCTGCCACGCACGGCCATTTCGCAATTGCACGGTTTTGCTGGCGACGCCCAACTCGTGGGACTGCCCGGTTTTTCTCCCAGCCGCCGCCGGCTACCGCCAGAGATTGGTCTGCGCCAGATTGATCACCTCATCCGTATTGCCGTTCAGAACAGCCTTCAGCATGTACAGGGAAAAGCCCTTGGCCATTTCGACGTTGATGGCGGGCGGTATCGCGAGTTCCAGACGGTTGACGACCGCGTCGATCAGCACGGGACCGTCGTGCCTGAACGCCGCCGCAATACCGGCCTCGACTTCCGCAGGTTTCTCCAGCCGGATGCCCTTGATGCCGATCGCCTCCGCCATCGCCGCGAAGTTCGGATTCTTCAGCTCTGTACCCATCGGGATGAACGACGTGGACTTCTGCTCGAGCTCGATGAACCCCAGTGCGCCGTTGTTGAACACGCACACCTTCACAGGCAGCCCGAGTTGAGCGAGCGACAGGAAGTCTCCCATCAGCATCGCAAAACCGCCGTCGCCTGACATCGAGATGACCTGGCGCTGACGGAACGCGGTTTGCGCGCCGATCGCCTGCCCCATCGCGTTCGCCATCGAGCCGTGCCAGAAGGAGCCGAGCAGGCGGCGCCGCCCCGTCATCGTGATGTAACGCGCGCCCCACACCGTCGGAAGGCCGACGTCGCAGGTGAAGATCGCGTCGTCGGCCGCCTGATCGCTGAGCGCCTTGGCCACCTGCTGCGGGTGAATCAATGACGCGCGCGTGCTCTCCTGCGCCAGCGCGTCGAGTTCCTTGCGCGCCTTGCGGTAATGCTGCTGCGCCTTTTCCAGATGCGCCCCATCCGTTTTCGTATCGAGCTTCGGTATCAGCGCGTCGAGCGTGGCTTTCACGTCGCCCACGATGCCCAGGTCGATCGCCGCCCGACGCCCCAGATTGCCGGGATTGATGTCGACCTGCGCGATGCGCGCTTCACGTTTCGACGGATAGAACTGCATATAGGGGAAATCCGTGCCGAGCATCAGCAGCAGGTCGCAGTCGAGCATCGCGTAGTAGCCGGACGCGAAACCGATCAGACCGGTCATGCCGACATCGTACGGATTGTCGGCTTCGACATGCTCCTTGCCACGCAGCGAGTGAACGACCGGCGCTTTCAGGCATTCGGCCAGCGCCATCACTTCCGCGTGCGCGCCGGCGCACCCCGATCCGCACAGCAGCGTAATGCGTGCGTGCTCATTGAGCAGGGCCGCGAGCGCTTCGATGTCGGCGCTCGCCGGCACGACCATCGCCCGCGGCGGCAGAAGGCCTGCGGGCGTCGGCAACGGAGCGTCGATCGCCTGTTGCAGTGCGACGTCGCCAGGAATCACGATCACCGACACGCCTCGTTTGCCGACGGCCTCGCGAATCGCTATTTCGAGCGTTCTCGGCATCTGGTTCGCGCCGGAAACCAGTTCGCAGTAATGGCTGCATTCCTTGAAGAGCGTTTGCGGATGCGTCTCCTGGAAGTAGTTGCTGCCGATCTCGCGCGACGGAATCTGCGCCGCGATGGCCAGCACCGGGACACTGTTGCGGTGACAGTCGAACAAACCATTGATCAGATGCAGATTGCCTGGACCGCAACTGCCGGCGCACACGGCAAGGCTGCCGGTCAGGTGCGCTTCAGCGCCCGCCGCAAACGCCGCGACCTCCTCGTGGCGCACGTGAATCCATTCGATCTCCTTTCGTTGCCGGATCACATCCGTCAGACCGTTCAGACTGTCCCCCACGATGCCGTACACCCGCTTCACACCAGCGGCCAGCAGGACGTCCACGAATTGCTCGGCTACGATCGTCATTACAGTTCTCCAACGGGATTGGCATTCGGTGAAAGACAGATGCGCTCAGGCAACAAGCTGGTGTTGTAGTCGATGGCAGGGGTGTTTTCAAGAAGGGGCGCCGGGCACGACGAACCCGATGAGCGCGCGGCCGTGTCGCTGCGAAATATGCGTGCTGTCGTCGTGCGTTGCCGTTGCGGCAACGGTGCGGAGAGACGCGGCACGCTGCGTGCCGGAGGGAAATTGAACGGTTACAACGTGAACCACAGGAACAACCGGCGCGACATCGGCGCGCCGGTTTCAGCGAGGGTGACGCGAACTCAGATCACCACGGTCGGCGCTTCGCCTTCCTTGCTTTGACGCACGACGCCGATTCTCCACACCTGCTCGCCGGCGGCTGACAGCAGGCCGATTGCCGCGTCTGCGTCTTGCGCGGACACGATCACCGCCATTCCGATCCCGCAGTTGAACACGCGGTGCATTTCCGCATCCGCTACACCGCCGTGCTTCTGCAGCCACGAAAAAAGCGGCGGCAACGGCCACGCGCGATGATCGAGCTCAGCGGTCAAGCCTGGTTGCAGCACCCGCGGAATGTTCTCGACCAGGCCGCCGCCGGTGATGTGCGCCATGCCCTTCACGGTGATCTTTTCCATCACCGACAACATCGGCTTTACATAGATATGCGTCGGCGCCATCAGCGCTTCGGCAAGCGTGCGCCCGTCGAAATCGGCGTTCAGATCAGGCTCTACGCGCTCGATGATCTTGCGCACGAGCGAATAGCCGTTCGAGTGAATGCCGCTCGACGCGAGCCCTAGCACGACGTCGCCCGGAGCGATCTTGCTGCCGTCGATGATCTTGCTCTTTTCGACCGCGCCGACCGCAAACCCTGCTAGGTCATACTCACCATCCGGGTACATGCCGGGCATTTCAGCGGTTTCGCCGCCGATCAGCGCACAACCGGAGAGTTCGCAGCCGTACGCGACACCTTTGACGACCGTGGTGGCCGTGCCGACATCGAGCTTGCCGCACGCGAAATAGTCGAGGAAGAAGAGCGGTTCCGCGCCTTGCACGAGAATGTCGTTGACGCTCATCGCGACGAGATCCTGGCCCACCGTGTCATGCCGGTTCAGGTGAAACGCCAGTTTCAGCTTGGTGCCGACGCCGTCCGTGCCCGACACGAGCACCGGTTCGCGGTACTTCTTCGGCACCTCGAACAGCGCGCCGAATCCGCCGATACCCGCTAGCACGCCGTCGCGCAGCGTCTTCTTGGCGAAGGGTTTGATCGCATCGACGAGCGCATCGCCCGCTTCGATGTCCACGCCGGCGTCACGATACGACAAACCTTGAGCGTCAGGAGCGGATTTCGGTTGATTCATAGGGAAGAACAAGAAGGTCGGTAAAATGCGATTTTACCCGATGCCGGCCCGTTGGCTGGAATTCACCCACGCCAGCCACAAGGGAAATATCACCTTGCAGCAGAACTCCCCGATTCTCACGCCTTACCAGCGCCGCGCGTTCATCTGGTTCGCGATCGCGCTCGCGCTCGGCATCCTGCTGTGGCTGCTGAGCCCGGTGTTGACGCCGTTTCTGCTCGGCGCGATCCTCGCCTATATCCTGCAGCCGGGCGTCGCGTGGCTCACGCGCCGGCGCGTGCCGCGCACGCTCGCCGCGCTGCTGATGATGCTGTTCTTCGCGTTGCTGGTCACGGTGCTGGTTCTGCTGATTCTCGTCGTCGTGCAAAAAGAAGTGCCGCAGCTCAGGCAACAGGTGCCGGGGCTGTTTTCGCACGTGAACCACTGGATGCAGCCGAAGCTCGTCTACCTCGGGCTCGCCGGTTCGCTCGATTTCGCGAGCATCCGCGACCTCGTCACCAATCAGCTGGAAGGCAGCGCGCAAACCGTCGCGGCGTACGCGTGGACGTCGATCCGCACGAGCAGCAACGTGATGATCGACCTCGTCGGCAATGTGATCATGGTGCCGCTTGTGCTGTTTTATCTGCTGTACGACTGGAATGCGATGCTCGGCCGCCTGAAACGGTTCATTCCGCGCCGCTGGCTCGTCAAGACCACCCAGCTCGCACACGATATGGACCAGATGCTTTCGCAATACCTGCGCGGCCAGTTGCTCGTGATGGGCGTGCTCGCGGTGTATTACTCGGTGGCGCTGTGGGCCGCTGGCTTCGAGATCGCACTGCCGGTCGGCATCTTCACCGGGCTCGCGGTATTCCTGCCTTACATCGGCTTCGCCACCGGTCTCGTGCTCGCGCTCACCGCCGCACTGCTGCAATTCGGCACCTGGTATGGGTTCGGCGCGGTCGCCGTGGTCTATGGCGTGGGCCAGATTCTCGAAAGCTTTATCCTGACGCCGCGCCTCGTCGGCGAACGAATCGGCCTGCATCCGCTCGCCGTCATCTTCGCGTTGCTCGCATTCGGACAGCTGTTCGGCTTCTTCGGCGTGCTGCTCGCGTTGCCGGTGAGCGCCATTTTGTCGGTCGCACTGCGCGAACTGCGGCAAAGCTATCTGTCGAGCACGCTTTACAACAACTGATGTTTCGCGCCTTCGGGCTATTAATCGTCAAAGCTATCGTGCTGCGTCAACTCACGCTCGATCTCGGCACGCCGCCGCCATCGACATTCGACAATTTCTTCGCCGGCGCCAACGCCGAGCTCGTCACACGCCTGCGCGAGCTCGATGCCGCGCTCGCCGCCGGGCCGGTCGCGGACCGCACGTTCTACGTCTGGGGCGAAACCGGCAGCGGCCGCACGCACCTGCTGCAGGCGCTCGTCCACGAAGCGCCGCCGGGGCACGCGCGCTTCGCCGGCCCGCAAAGCAGCCTCGCCGCGTTCAGCTTCGACCCGGGCGTCGCGCTTTATGCAATCGACGACTGCGACGGCCTGTCGGGCGCGCAGCAAATTGCCCTCTTCAATCTGTTCAACGAGGTGCGCGCGCACCCCACCAGTGCGCTCGTCGCGACCGGCAACGCCGCGCCGATCGGCCTTGTGGTGCGCGAAGACCTGCGCACGCGGCTTGGCTGGGGCCTCGTGTTCCATCTCGCGCCGCTGCCCGACGACGTCAAGTCCGCGGTGCTGAAGCACGCCGCGCACGAACGCGGCATCGCGCTCGCCGACGACGTGCCCGCCTACCTGCTCACCCACTTCCGGCGCGACATGCCGAGCCTGATGGCGCTACTCGATGCGCTCGACCGCTTCTCGCTCGAACAGAAACGCGCGGTCACGCTGCCGCTGTTGCGCACGATGCTGGCATCGCCCGGCAACGCCGACGACCCGCGTCAGTCATCCGCTTCACCGGCTTCAAGTAAAATAGGCCCCCATGGCTAACCTTGCACTCTTCGACCTCGACCACACGCTCATTCCCACTGACAGCGACCACGAATGGGGCCGCTTCATGGTGAAGCTCGGCATCGTCGACGCTGAAAACTTCACGCGTGAAAACGATCGGTTCTTTGCCGACTACAAGACCGGCAAACTCGACATCCACGCGTATCTGGTGGCGATGCTGACGCCGCTCGCGAAGCACTCGCGCGAGCAGCTGAAAGCGTGGCATGAGCAGTACATGCACGAAGTCATCAAGCCGGCGATCGTGCCGGCGGCGATGGCGCTGGTTCAGCATCACCGCGACGCGGGCGACCTGTGCTGCATGGTCACCGCAACCAACGAGTTCATCACCGCCCCGATCGCCGAAGTGTTCGGCGTCGACAAGCTGATCGCCTGCGAAGTGGAGACCGTCGACGGTCACCCGGCATCGGCTTATACGGGCCGCCCGACCGGCACGCCGAGCTACCGCGAAGGCAAGATCGTGCGCACCGAAGCGTGGCTCGCTTCGCTCGGCAAAACGTGGTCCGATTTCGAACGCAGCTACTTCTACAGCGATTCGCATAACGACATTCCGTTGCTCGAAAAGGTCACCGACCCGATCGCAACCAACCCCGACGACACGCTGCGCGCGCATGCGCAGGCACACGGCTGGCGCATCCTCGAACTCTTCCAACCGACGTGATCAAAAAACTCATTCGCAAGCTGTTCGGACAGGATCCGGCGCCCGTAGACGACGCTGCTCCCGCGAACGCAGACGAAGCCAATAACGCACGGGCCGCCTCATCCGCAACCTCCGCCGCCACGGGCACCCGCAGCCGCAGGAAGCCCACGCGCGCCGCCACGAAGGAAGTGCCCGATCCCGACGTGCCGGTCATCATCTCGTCGGACATTCACGGCATCGACCCCGCACTGATTTCGAAGAACGCGCAGCGCGTCACCGAAGGGCTGCAACAGGCGGGCTTCCGCGCGTTCATCGTCGGCGGCGCGGTGCGCGATCTGCTGCTCGGCATTGCGCCGAAAGACTTCGATGTCGCCACCGACGCGACACCCGATCAGGTGCAGAAGCTGTTCCGCCGCGCGCGCATCATCGGCCGGCGTTTCCAGATCGTGCATGTGCAGTTCGGCCAGGACATCATCGAAACGTCGACCTTCCGCGCGCTGGTCGATCCGCCGCCCGCGGACGCGCCGCCGGAGCGCCGTCTGAAGCGCGACGAACTGGATCGCCGCACGCATGCGGTCGACGCGAGCGGCCGCGTGTTGCGCGACAACGTGTGGGGCGAGCAGCATGAAGACGCCACACGCCGCGATTTCACGATCAACGCGATGTACTACGACCCGGCCACGCAGACGGTGCTCGATTATCACAACGGCATGGCCGATATTCGCGCGCGGTTGTTGCGGATGATCGGCGACCCGGCCACGCGCTTTCGCGAAGATCCGGTGCGGATGCTGCGCGTCGTGCGCTTCGCGGCGAAGCTCGGCTTCGAAATCGAGGACACCACGCGCGCACCGATCCAGTCGCTCGCCGATCTGATCAATAACGTGCCTGCCGCGCGTCTCTTCGACGAAATGCTGAAGCTTCTGCTGTCGGGCCATGCGCTCGCGTGCCTGCAGCGTCTGCGCCAGGAAGGGCTGCATCATGGGCTCTTGCCGCTGCTCGACGTCGTGCTCGAACAACCGACCGGCGAACGCTTCATCACGCTCGCATTGAACAAGACCGATGCGCGTGTGGTCGCCGGCAAGCCGGTGTCGCCGGGCTTCCTGTTCGCGACGCTGCTGTGGCACGACGTGCAGCAGCGCTGGCAGCAATACGAAGCGAACGGCGAGTATCCGGTGCCCGCGCTGCATCGCGCGATGGACGACGTGCTCGACATGCAGACCGAGAAACTTGCCATTCACAAGCGTTTCTCAGCCGATATGCGCGAGATCTGGGGCCTGCAGTTGCGCCTTGAACGGCGTTCCGGCCGCAGCGCGATGAAGCTGGTCGAACACCAAAGATTTAGAGCGGGGTATGATTTCCTCCTGTTACGCTGCGAGTCGGGTGAACTCGACGAGTCGGTCGGCGCATGGTGGACAGATTTTATCGACGGAGACGCTGCCGCGCGCGAAGCACTGCTCGTGCAAGGCGGGAAGGACCGGATACCCAAAAAACGACGGCGGCGCGGAGGTGGCGCCAGAAACCGCAAAACGGGTGACGGAATGGAGGGCGGCACGCCCGCTGGAAATCCTGAAGTGAACGATGTGAGCCCGAACGGCGCGCACGAAGACTGACAGGATTCCGGCGGAAGCCGTCGAACGCAAGTCGTAGGAAGTGATGCCATGACGGTTGCCTATCTCGGCCTCGGCGCAAACCTCGGGGATGCGCGCCAGACCTTGAAAGACGCGGTGGTGTGCCTTGCACAACAGCACGCGCTCACCGTGGTCGCGAAGTCCAGCATGTATCGCACCGCCCCAGTGGATGCGGGTGGCGATGATTTTTACAACCTCGTCGTGAAGTTCGAAACGACGTTGCCGGTGCGCCATTTGCTCGCGCTGTGCCATAAGATCGAACATCACTTCGGCCGGGAGCGTCCGTTTCGCAACGCCCCGCGCACGCTCGATCTCGACATTCTGCTGTACGGCGAGCACTGCATCGACGAACCCGATCTGATCGTGCCGCACCCGCGGGTCACCGATCGTGCGTTCGCGCTGGTGCCGCTCATCGAAATCGATCCGGAGTTGATCATTCCGCAGCGCGGCCGCGCCGAAGCGTTTCTGCCGAGCGTCGCGTCGCAACGCATCGAAAAGGTGAAGTCCTTGTGCCAATGCACGTTGCCGGTGTCGCCCGGCGGCAGTGAAGAGGCCGATAAGGGCAGTTGCCGATGAGTTCGGCGCCGCTCACGGTTACCGCGCCCGATCTGCGCCCGCCGTACGCCTATCTTGCGATCGAAGGGCCGATCGGCGTCGGCAAAACGTCGCTTGCGCGCCGCCTGGCTGAACGATGGTCGATGCATCCGTTGTTCGAACGTCCGCAGGACAACCCATTTCTCGAGCGCTTCTACCGCGACACCGCGCGCTACGCACTGCCCGCGCAATTGAGCTTCGCACTGCAGCGCGCACAGCAGGTCCAGCAGATCGCCGCGTTGCATGCGGCAGGTACACCGCTTGTCACCGACTTCATGACGCAGAAGAACGACATCTTCGCGCGGCTCACGCTGAAGGAAGACGAGTGGCAGCTCTATCGCGCGCTCGCCGCGCGTGTAGGCGCCGCCGGGCCGTCGCCGGATCTCGTCGTTTATCTGCAGGCCAGTCCCGAAGTGCTGTTCGCGCGCATCCAGAAACGCGCGGTGCCGATGGAACTGCAGATCTCCGACGCCTATCTGCGCGCGTTATGCGATGCGTACAACCAGTTTTTCTATCACTACGACGGCACGCCCGTGCTGACGGTCAATGCCGAACACCTGAACCCGCTCGAATCGAACGCGGACCTTGCACTGCTGGTCGAACGCATCGAGACGATGCGCGGCCGCAAGGAATTCTTTGTCAAAGGCACATCGCTGTAACCGCGAGCGCCTTGCTCTTTCCAACGGATTGCCCCATGAGTTACTTGCAGGAAACGAGCCGTAACGCAATTACGGTCCCGAAACTTCAGTCGATGCGCGAAGCCGGCGAAAAGATCGCCATGCTGACTTGCTATGACGCCAGTTTTGCCACGTTGCTCGATAGCGCGGGCGTCGACTCGCTGTTGATCGGCGATTCGCTCGGCAACGTCCTGCAAGGTCAGGCGACGACGCTCCCCGTCACGCTCAACGACATCGCGTATCACACCGCGTGTGTGGCGCGCGCGCAGCCGGCGGCGCTGATCATCGCGGATCTGCCGTTCGGCACCTACGGCACGCCCGCCGATGCGTTCGCGAGCGCCGTGCAGTTAGTGCGGGCCGGCGCACAGATGGTGAAGCTGGAAGGCGGCGAGTGGCTTGGCGAAACGGTGAGGTTTCTGGTCGACCGCGCCATTCCGGTATGCGCGCATGTCGGGCTCACGCCGCAGTCGGTGCACGCGTTCGGCGGCTTCAAGGTGCAGGGGAAAACCGAGGCCGCCGCGGGCCGGCTGCTGCGCGATTCGCGCGCACTGCAGGACGCCGGCGCGCAACTCATTGTGATGGAAGCGATTCCACCGCGGCTCGGCGCCGAAGTCACGAAGCAGCTCAAGATTCCGACGATCGGCATCGGCGCGGGCGTCGACTGCTCGGGTCAGGTGCTGGTGCTACACGATATGCTCGGCATCTTCCCCGGCAAGCGGCCGCGCTTTGTGAAGGACTTCATGGAGGGGCAGTCGAGCATTCTCGCTGCGATCGAAGCGTATGTGCGCGAGGTGAAGGACGGGTTGTTCCCGGCCGCGGAGCATACGTTCTGACACGCCGCGGGCGGCGCTTCGCTACTTTTGTGCGCTTCGTGCGCCGCTCGCGCCGCGCTTCCGGTTTAAGACCGGTCTGATTTCCGTTGCAAATGCACTCGTCTATCGTCGTCTTCTTTTTGCCGCGGCCCCGCCGCGAACCGCCGGAAGACGACCATGAGCCCCTTTTGTCTGATCGATGTCGCGAGCATCCACGACCACGACACCGCACCCCATGACCTGCACGACGCAATGTGGCATGCACGCT
Organism: Paraburkholderia sp.; assembly: GCA_036502945.1. Classification (GTDB taxonomy): domain Bacteria; phylum Pseudomonadota; class Gammaproteobacteria; order Burkholderiales; family Burkholderiaceae; genus Paraburkholderia. The sequence continues at coordinate 19,213 of DASXXR010000357.1, forward strand.
TGACAGCGTGGATCGCGCGGCTGGTCCACGTGCGCCACTACCACCATCAGCGTTAAGCGGCGAAATTCATCACGCCGCTACGCCGTTTTACTTCAACCGAAGACCCGCGCCGGCAGCGCGCCGCGCAATGCGTTGCAAACCAGCAGCGCGTCGGCATTGAGCACGTCGTCGCGCGTCAGCACGCGCTCGGCCGCCTGCATGCCGGTGTCTTCGAGCAGCACGGCGCGCATCACACCCGGCAGCACGCCCGACGATAGCGGCGGCGTCCACCACCGTCCCGCAAGCTTCACGAATACGTTCGCGCGGCCGCCTTCGGTCAGTTCACCCCGTTCGTTGAAAAACAGCGTATCGAATGCGTCCTTGGCTTCGGCTTCGCGCCAGCCCCGATCGTATTCCGCCCGGCGCGTCGTCTTATGACGCAGCAGCACGTCGCCAGACGACACCGCCGCAAAGCCGTGATCGGGGCCGAGCAGCACACTCACCACTTCGTCGGCGAGCGGCACGAGCGGCGCCGCGGTGATTTCGACCCCGCCCGCCTTGTCGAGCACGAGCCGCATGCGATGCGGCAGATCATGCTGCAGCGCGCCGCATTGCGCAGCCAGCCGCGCGCGCAGATCGGACTCGTCGAAGCGGAAACCCAGCCAATCGGCGCTGGCCGTGAGCCGCGCAAGATGACGGTCTACATGCCGCACGCCCGCTTCACGCGTCGCGTGCATGGTCTCGAACAGCTGGAAGCCGGGATCGGCTTCGGTCAGGAAACGAGCCTTCAATTGACACTCCGCGTATTCGTCCGCAGCGACGCTGTCGAGCACAATGCCCGCGCCGATGCCCATCGTTCCATGGTGTTCGTCCGCGTGTGACGTCGCGTCGAGCGTCAGCGTCCGGATTGCCACCGACAGGCAAAAATCTCCGCTGCGCGGGCCAGCCGTCCCGGCGGCCTGGGCAGGCGCGTCGAGCCAGCCGAGCGCGCCGGTGTATAAACCGCGCGGCGTGCTTTCGAGCGTGTCGATCAACTGCATCGTCCGATGCTTCGGCGCGCCGGTGATCGAGCCGCACGGAAAGAGCGCGCGCAGAATATCGGCGAACGATGTGCGCGGCCGCAATTGCGCGGTTACCGTCGAAGTCATCTGCCAGACGGACTCGTACGGTTCAACCGAGAAAAGCGCGGGCACCTTGACCGAACCGGTCTGTGCGACACGTGACAGGTCGTTGCGCAGCAAGTCGACGATCATCACGTTCTCGGCGCGGTTCTTCGGATCATGAGCGAGGAAATCGGCCGCCTGGCGATCGGCGGCCGGATCCCGCGAACGCGGCGCGGTGCCCTTCATCGGACGGGTGCGCAATGCGGCGCCCTTCTTTTCGATAAACAATTCGGGCGAGCACGACAATACCCAGCGCCCCTGCGGCAGCGCGATCAGCGCACCATACTGGACCGGTTGCCGGGCGCGCAGGCGCCGGTATAACGCAGCCGGCGAGCCGAATACATCGAACGCGAGCCGGTACGTGTAGTTGACCTGGTATGAATCGCCGGTGCGCAGCGCGTCGTGAACGGCATCGATGGCCCGCACAAACTCCTCGGCATCGACGCTCGCCTTTACGCCGCCCGTACCCGCCAGCGACGGCTCAACGGCGCCGCTGTCGCGCTGTACGAGCCACCTGTCGACCTCATCGCGCGAGAGCTTTTCGCATCGCTCGAACAATAAAAAACGCAGCGTGGCGTCGCCACGCTGCGTCGGTCTGGAGAGGACAAGATCGCGGCCGAATTCGTACTCCGCGAGCACCACCGCATGCAGGCCGCGGCTCGCATCGTCGGAAGCCGCTTCGCAAACGGCGTCGAGCTGCGCGCCGCCCGCGCAAACGTGTTCGTGCCGAAAACCCGTATACAGGCGACTCGAACGGCGATTTGCGGTCGAGTTGCAATCGTCCAGCAACGCGAATACGACACTCATGTCTTCAGTCGCCACGTTACCGCCAACTTCAAATTGCCCTGACTCGGAATTTAGTCGAAAAAGCTCTTGACCCGATCAAACCAGCTTTTGCTTTGCGGGCTATGGCGGGCGCCGCCCTCGACCAGCGATTTTTCGAACTGCTGCAAAAGCTCGCGCTGCGGATCCGTGAGCTTGACCGGCGTCTCCACCTGCACGTGCACGTATAGATCGCCGGCAATACTCGAGCGCAGCCCTTTGATGCCCTTGCTGCGCAGACGGAACGTCTTGCCGGACTGCGTGCCTTCCGGCACGGTGAAACTCGCGCGGCCAGCGAGCGTCGGCACTTCGATTTCGCCGCCGAGCGCCGCCGTCGTGAACGGAATCGGCATCTGGCAGTGCAGGTCGTCGCCGTCGCGCTCGAACACCGTATGCGGCTTGATGTGAATCTCGACGTACAGGTCGCCCGACGGACCGCCGTTGATGCCCGGCTCGCCGTTGCCGGCCGAGCGGATCCGCATGCCGTCGTCGATGCCGGCCGGGATCTTCACTTCGAGCGTCTTGGTTTCCTTGGTCTTGCCCGCACCATGGCAGTGCGTGCAGGGCTCAGGAATGTAAGTGCCGGTACCGTGACACTTCGGGCAGGTCTGCTGGATGCTGAAGAAACCCTGCGACATCCGCACCGTGCCCGAACCGCTGCAAGTCGGGCAGGTTTCCGGCTTCGTGCCGGGCTTCGCGCCCGAACCGTGACAAACCTCGCACGACACCCAGCTCGGCACGCGGATCTGCGTGTCGTAACCATGTGCGGCCTGCTCCAGCGTGATCTCCATGCTGTAGCGCAGATCCGCGCCGCGATAGACCTGCGGACCGGCACGGCCGCCGCGCGCAGCACCGCCCGCGGCCTGGCCGAAGATGTCGCCGAAAATATCGCCGAACGCGTCGGCAAAACCACCAAAGCCTTGGGCGCCCGCCCCACCCATGTTCGGATCGACGCCAGCGTGGCCGTACTGGTCGTACGCCGCCCGCTTTTGCGCGTCCGACAGCATTTCATAGGCTTCTTTGACTTCCTTGAAATGCTCTTCCGAATCCTTGCTGCCCGGATTGCGGTCAGGGTGAAACTTCATCGCGAGCTTGCGATAAGCCTTCTTGATCTCGTCGTCGCTCGCGTTCTTCGCGACGCCCAGAACCTCGTAGTAATCCCGTTTCGCCATATCGGTTCAACGCCATCCGCGCGATGCGACGCGGCGGCTCCTTGTGAATGCTGGAGTCTCGCGACTCGTCCGGCCCAGGCTTCGCGTGTCGTTCGCCCACTCGAAGCCGTGCCTGCCATAAAACAAATGTGCCCGGAGAGCCGTGAAGGCTCACCAGGCGCGTTTTCCGTGCAGCGCCCAAGCGGGCGCAGAACGTCCTGCAGCCGGACTGCGCGTACCGCTTTCGCGCAGTCTGATGGTCGAACAGCAACCCGGCTCAGTCCTTCTTCACTTCCTTGAAGTCGGCATCGACGACGTCGTCTGCTTGCTGGCTCGCCGACGCACTCCCGGCACTCCCGGCGCTCGCTGCCGCCGCCGCCGCGCCGGCTGCACCTTGCGCAGCCTGCATGTCGGCATACATCTTTTCGCCAAGCTTCTGCGACGCGGTCGACACGATTTCGATCTTCGCTTCGATCGCCGCCTTGTCGCTCGCACCGCTTTTCAGCGTGTCTTCCAGATCCTTCAACGCCGCTTCGATCTTTTCCTTCTCGCTGGCGTCGAGCTTGTCGCCGTATTCGGCGACTGCCTTCTTCGTGCTGTGCACCAGCGCGTCGCCCTGGTTGCGGGCATCGGCCAGTTCGCGCAGCTTGTGATCTTCTTCTGCGTTCGCTTCCGCGTCCTTCACCATGTTTTCGATCTCGGCTTCCGACAGGCCCGAGTTCGCCTTGATCGTCACCCGGTTTTCCTTGCCCGTCGCCTTGTCCTTCGCGCCGACGTGCAGGATACCGTTCGCGTCGATATCGAAGCTCACTTCGATCTGAGGAACGCCGCGCGGAGCCGGCGGGATACCCTCGAGGTTGAACTCGCCCAGCAGCTTGTTGCCCGCCGCCATCTCGCGTTCGCCCTGGAACACCTTGATCGTCACGGCCGACTGGCTGTCGTCCGCCGTCGAATACACCTGCGCGTGCTTCGTCGGGATCGTCGTGTTCTTGTTGATCATCTTCGTCATCACGCCGCCGAGCGTTTCGATGCCGAGCGACAGCGGGGTCACGTCGAGCAGCAGCACGTCCTTGCGATCGCCGGACAGCACCTGCCCCTGGATCGCGGCACCCACTGCCACCGCTTCATCCGGGTTCACGTCGCGGCGCGGTTCCTTACCGAAGAACTCCTTCACCTTGTCCTGAACCTTCGGCATACGCGTCTGGCCGCCGACGAGAATCACGTCGTCGATTTCGCCGACCTTTACGCCTGCATCCTTGATCGCGGTGCGGCACGGCTCCATCGTGCGCTCGATCAGGTCTTCGACCAGCGCTTCGAGCTTCGCGCGCGTGATCTTCAGGTTCAAGTGCTTCGGACCCGCCGCATCCGCCGTGATATACGGCAGATTGATTTCGGTCTGCTGGCCCGACGACAACTCGATCTTCGCCTTTTCGGC
>DASXXR010000358.1:0-12580 GCA_036502945.1 Paraburkholderia sp.
GCTGCAACGCCACCCTCGCTTGCTTGCGGCGCGCGCATCGCTTGACGCCACTGAAGCTTCGCTCAGGAGCATCCGCGCGCAGACCCTGCCGAGCATACGCATCGAGGCATCCGTTTCTTCGAGCAGCCGCCCCATCGCAAGTGGCGGGGCGGCGGGCAATCCGGTTTCGAGCGTGCACAGCCGTTACGTGGGCTTGCGCATGAACATCCCGCTCTTCGAAGGCTTCGGAGCGACGTATCGAATCGGCGAAGCGCGCGCGCAAATGGAAGTCCAGCAAGCAGAGGTTGCCGAAACGGAACGACAGGTCGCATTGAGCGTGTGGAAGAGTTATCAGCTCGTCCGCGCGGGTGCGCTGACTGGGCAACGAACGGCGGCGTTGCTGGACAATGCAACGCTCGCGTTCGATGCGGCACAGGCCCGCTATAAGGCGGGCGTCGCCAGCATCGTCGAGCTGCTGCGCGCACAGGATTCTCTCGTGGATGCGAGGCAACAGCGCATTGTCGCGTTATCCGACTGGTTCGTCGCCCGCCTGAGCCTGGCTGCCAGTCTCGGCAAACTCGATTTCGATGCGCCTCGCGACAACTAGGCGCTGGCTGCTAAACCGTTCCGCGCACCGCCCCGCATCGCGCTGCAAGCCCGAACCCTTAGCGGCTAAGCGTCACCCCGAGATACGCCGCATACAGCAGCCCGTTCAGCAATAGCGCCCATATCGCCAAGCCCCCCGCTCGCGAATTCACACGCATCCAGGCGGCCGCGACAAGCGTGACCAGCACGCCCGTCAGCACCTCGATGCGCGGCTCCCACGGCGTCAGCATGATGCCGATGGCCGGCAGCAACGTACCCTGGAAGACCATTGCGCCCGTGATATTGCCGAATGCCAGCGTGTCTTTCCCGCGGCGAATCCACAGAATGCTGTTCACCTTTTCGGGCAATTCAGTGGCAATGGGAATGATCAGCAGCGAAAGCAGCAGCGCCGATATACCGAGTATGTGCGACACACCTTCCACGCCGTGAATAAAGCCTTTCGCCCCGCCGATTAGCAGCGCAACGGCGACAATCAATTGCACGGCGAGGGTGATCCCGTTCGCCGGCAAGCCGGTTCGCGACAGCAGCAATCGGCCGGGGGCTTCCGTGCCGTGCCCGTCAGCCACCAGTTTGGCCGACGCGCGGAATGTCGTCGCCAGATAGACGATATACACACCAACAAGCCCAACGCTGAACAGGCCGCGGATATACCACTCGTCGTGAGGAACGAACATCGCGACCGTGGCCAGCGCAAAAGCGACGAGGAAGTAGTTGACGTCGCGATTGAAACCGCTCCGCTCGGGGCAGATGCGGCCGCCCAGCCGCCGCTGACGTAAAACCGCGAGCGTCATCAGGAAGGTCGACAGTGTGGCGAGCATCAGCGGCGCGCCGAGAATCGCGCCGACGCCGATCTCTTCGTTGACCGTGCCCCGGATGTCGGTCGTCAACGCGAGCAGGGGTACGGTCGTCTCTGGAAGGGCGGTCCCTACGGCGGCGAACAGCGAACCCGTCACCCCTTCGGAGATTTTGAGCCGCTCGCCCAGATGCTCGAGCGCATTGGTGAACAGTTCCGCCGCTGCAAGAATCACAGCGAGCATCAACGCAAGTTGAACAACGAGGTGGGTCATGTCGCGCTCCGCATGGCGAAGGAGAGCGGGCAGAGGAAAGCATGAAACAGAGGCAAAAGGAGCTCCGAGGTCGGACGTCGACGAACCATGACGCACGCTTCGCGTCCGACAGAGACGAAGCAGTGCGCCAATGGTCTCGCCAGACCGTTAGGCCGAACGCGCCATGGCCCAAGCCAGATATGTTGACGCGTTCCCCTCCGAAGCGGAGGAAGGCTACTCCCCAATGACCGCCGGATTGTATCGACGGCCCGTGCTTTCGTAAAGCTTTCTATTCAACGCCGGCAAGCGCGGGAGCGATTACATCGGCTCCCTCACAGCGTCTCCACTTCCCCCACCGGCGCTCGCGCGAAAAAACGGCGCAGTTCCCGCGACAGCTCATTCAACGCCGCCATCTCTTCCTGCGAAATGCGGCGCGGTTCATCGGTATGCGTCCAGTCGCCGTAAAGCAGCGCGACAGTCGACTGATTCTCCAGCATCACGGGCAGCAGCACGAACGAATGCGCGTCGCCGAACGCGCGCCGGTACCAGTCCGGCAGCCGCGCCAGCATCTTCGGATCGCGCGCATTCTCGATGAAGATACCTACCGAATTCGCGATCGCCAGGTGAAACACATCCGGTTCGAACGCGGTGTTGAACGTGAGCCGCGGCATGATTTCGTCGATCTTCGGCCCAAAGCCCATGCGCGCCTTGAACATGCCAGTGCCGAGCCGCACGAACACCACCGTGCGCGCAAAGCCGAGCCCCGCCAGCACCGTTTCCAACGCGAGCGTCAGCGCGGGCGCGAGCGCATTGTCCGACGGCAGCGCGCGCAGATCTTCGACGCCCGCGCGAATCCGCTCTTCGGGATCGAGCGGCTCGCGGGCCATCGCATCGGCGCTCGCACGCAGTTCGTTGATTTCGCGCATCACGCCTTCGCCGGCTTCCTCGCGTGCGAGCGTGATGCTCATCTCGATGAGCACCTCGGGATCGGTGCCGAGTATGCGGCTGTAACGCTGCGCGAGTTCGGCGATGCGCGCATCGCGCAGCGCGGTCGGCATATCCGGCGCGGTCAGCAGATTGGCCACTTCGGTCGAATAGTTGGTGACCGCGCGCATCCACTGCGCCTGACGCGGTTCGTCGTCGCGAGCGGGATCGAACGCCGTCATGCCGATGCGGATCATCTCCGGCAGCCGCCAGCGCTGCGCAGCCTCGATGCCGATCTCTTCGTATGTGACGCCGAGCACGCTGATGCACGCGTCGGCTTCGCTGATGCCGGCGTCGATCTGGCGGCGCATCTGGTCCCATTCGGCGTCGAGATAGAACACCACGAGCAGCCTGCCGACCTGGCGCATCAGCGTGCAGACGACGGCTTCCTCGCCGGCGCGCAAGTCGCCGCGCTCGGTCAGCTTGCGCGCGACGCAGCCCGACAGCATCGTACGGTTCAGTTCGACTTTCGCGTCGATGCGGCGCGGTGCGCTGTGATGAAAGTGATCGACGATCTGCAAGCCGACGACGAGATGCCCGACCGCATCCATGCCGAGCACCATCAGCGCGCGCGAGACGGTGGTGATGTTGCCGCCGAATGCCATGTACATCGCGGAGTTTGCAAGGCGCAAGACCTTTTGCGTCAACGCGAAGTCGGACAGCACGACCTGCACGAGCGACGTGAAGTCGAGTTCGTCGTTCTTCACAGCCGCCATGGTGGTGCGCAGCGACTGCGACAGCATCGGAAAGTCACCGCGCTCGTTCATTCTTGCCCATAGCCTGTCGAGCAGCGCAGCTTTTAACATGGGATTCCCGCTAAAACCATACATATTCCAGTGAATAGCCTGCCGGCGTCGTGCCGGCAGCCGGTGCGCATGCGAGCCGGCTGCATCACGACTGTCCGTGCAGATAAAGCGCGCGTGATTCGAAGCGCTGTGCCAGTTCTTCCGACGGCAACGCCTTGCAGACGAGCCAGCCCTGAATGTGGTCGCACCCCATCTCGGTCAGCAATGCACGTTGCGCTTCAGTTTCGACGCCCTCGGCGACCAGTTCGAGATCGAGTGTCTGCGCGAGCCCGACCACTGCGCTGACGATCGCCTGATCGTTGCGCGAGGTTAGCAGATTCTCGACAAAGCTCCTGTCGATTTTCAGCTTCGCAAGCGGGAAACGCTGCAGATACGCGAGGCTCGAATAGCCGGTGCCGAAATCGTCGACAGCAAAACGAATGCCGATGGCAGTTAATTCTCCGAGCAGCGCAGCGGCGTGCGCGGGATCATGCATCAGCAGCGTTTCGGTAATCTCGAACACGAGGCGGCGCGGGTCGATGCCGGTCAGCGCGATCGCTTCGCGCACGCTGTCCTTGAAGCGCGGATCGCGGAACTGCTGCGGCGACACGTTGACCGCCACATATTGCAGCACGATGCCCTTGGCGTCCCACTGTATGAGCTGCATGCAAGCGGCTTTCAACACCCAGTTGCCGAGGTAATTGATGAGGCCGACAGACTCCGCGAGCGGAATGAACATCGACGGCGGCACGAGCCCATGCAGCGGATGATGCCAGCGGATCAGCGCCTCGACGCCGACCACGCCATGCGACTGGCTGCTCGTGATCGGCTGGAAGTGCAGCGAGAACTCGCCGTTGCGCACGCCGTCGTACAGATCGGACTCTAGCTTCAGCCGTTCGGCGTCGGCGGGGCTGTCGTCCGGGACGTAGAACGCGAGCGTGTTGCCGCTCGCGGCCTTCGCGCGCAGCAGCGCGTGGTCGGCCCAGCGCAGCAGCTGGCTCTCGCGCGTCGCGGCGTCGTTCGAATGCTGGACATCCGGATAGAGGGCGATGCCGATGCTGGCCGTCAAATGCACCGGCTGGCGGTTGTAGGTGTACGGCTGCTGGATCGCCGTCAACAGGCGCCGCGCCAGTGCTTCGGCGGAAATCGCGGCGTCCGTGCGCGTGGCGGTGGGCGCCAGCAGGATCGCGAATTCGTCGCTAGCGACGCGCGCGATGAATTCGCTTTGCGTCGTCATGCTGGTCAGGCGCCGTGCGGTTTCGCGCAGCATCTCGTCGCCGGCGTCGTAGCCGAGCGCGCGGTTCACGCGTTGATAGTCGTCGAGGTCGAGCAGCAGCAGCGCGACCGGCGTGCCGTTCACGTCGGCCTGCTGCTGCGCGTCGCGCAGCGCGTCGACGAGGGCGGGCACGTTCGCGATGCCGGTCAGGTTGTCGGTGTGCAGCGCCTGCCTCAGGCTCGCTTCGTTCGCCCGCCACGCGGACACGTCGAAGCCGGCGATCGCATAGCCTTCGACGCCGTCGTGGTTATTGCGCACGACGCGCAGTTCGACCGCGATCGGATAGGTCAGCGACTTGACCAGATCGAGCGTCACCTTCTCGACGCTGCCGCTCGCTTCGGCGCGCGTCAGCACGGCTTCAAGGCGAGCCGTGTCGGCGGGCGCGATCAGGTCGTGCAGCGTGATGGTTTGCAGATACTCGCGGTGGTAGCCGATGAAGCGCAGGCTGGCGTCGGTGACGTACAGGAAACGCAGATCCCTGTCGACATGCGCGAGAAAGTCCACGGCGCCGACGGTCTGCTCGAGACCCAGTGCGGCGCCGGCCCCAGCCGCGGCGCGCGCCTGCGTGCGCGGTGCGCACAAACGCTCGATGGCCGTACGCAGCCAACCCCGTCGAGGTGCGGTGATCCTGTTCGCTTCCATGTAATTCGGTGACAATTCCTGTTTCGTCTGCAGGCGGGACGGCGCGCTGCTGCCGGTTACCGCGAGAGAGCCGGAAGATGGGAAGCCGTCCATCAGATCAGCATAACGGCCTGCGCGGCGAAATCTTTAGCGTAAGGTGAAAAAAAGACGCGCGCAAACCGCTGGCTGAGCGCCCCGCTGCAGCGCCTGACCGATCCGGCTAAAGTACCGGCCCCCTCGGTCCGTTAAAGCGGATATTCGTGAGGCGGTTCGGATTTGGTACGATGCGCGGCGGTCAGTGGGACCGTTTCCATCGCAGGCCTGCACGACTGCGCGTTTTCTGAATCCATGCCGCCATGAATCATGTCTGAACCGTTCGACGACAGAGTGACGCCCAAGCGCGTCCCAGCCGCCGCGTTGTCCGAAGAGGGGCGCCCGGTGTCCGCGAGAGCCCGCTCGGGCGCGCCCTTCAATGTGCCGCCCGGCACGCTCTCCGACTCGCAGTTCGTCTATCTGGGACGTCAGCCGATCCTCGACCGGAGCGGCGCGCTGCATGCGTACGAGCTGTTGTTTCGCGACAGCGCGCACAACCATGCGCGCGTTTCCGACGATGCGCAGGCGACTGCCCAGGTCGTTGCGCGGACGATCGGTGCGATCGGCGTGCCGACCGTGCTCGGCGTGCATCGCGGCTTCGTCAACATCGGCCGGCGGCTGCTGTTCGACGACATCGTCCATCTGATGTCGCCGGAGCGCTTCGTGCTCGAGATCCTCGAAACGGTGACGGTCGACGCGCGGGTTCTTGCGCGCCTCGCGGACCTGCGCCAGGCGGGCTTCCAGATTGCACTCGACGATGTCTGGGAGTTGTCGGACAGCCTCTTCGCGATGCTGCCGTACGCCGATATCGTGAAGGTGGATTTCCTGTTGACCGAACGCAGCGCGCTCAGGAAGCTCGCCGCGACGCTGCGCGGACACGGCAAAACATTGATCGCCGAAAAGATCGAAACGCGAGAGGATTTTCTGGAGGCGCGCGATCTGGGCTTCGATTTGTTCCAGGGGTACTTCTTCGCCCGGCCGCAGGTGCTGGCCGCGACCCGCAGCCGCTCGTCGAGCGCTGCGCTGCTGCGCCTCCTCGCGCTGCTGTCGCGCGACGCCGGCATCATCGAACTGGAAGCGGAGCTCAAGCGCCATCCGAACGTTGTCGTGCAGTTGTTGCGGCTCGTCAATTCGAGCGCGTTCGGGCTGGGCCGCTACATCGGCTCACTGCGCGAGGCGATCATCGCGACCGGCACGCGGCAGATCGCACGCTGGGCGCAACTGCTGCTGTACGCAGGCGGCGGCGAGCTGCCGTGGAGTTCCGATCCGCTCGTGCAGCTTGCCGGTACGCGCTCGCGTTTCATGGAACTGGCGGCGCGCATCTTGCGTCCCGGCGACGAAGATTTCGCGGACGCGGCGTTCATGACCGGCATTTTCTCGCTGGTGCATGTGGTGGTGGATTCGTCGCCCGCCAAGGCGCTCGACAAGCTCGGGCTGTCGCCGCTGATCCGCAACGCGATCGTCGAACGCGACGGCGCAATGGGCACGCTGCTGCGCATCGCCGAAGCCGCCGGGCAGGGCGTCGACGCAGCGGCGATCGTGCAGGCCGAGACGCTGCAAGGCTTCGCGGTGTTCTCGCCGGCCGTGCTCGCGGAGCTGAATCTATCGGCTGCGGCGTGGTTCGGCGTGCACGCCGTCAACGATATTTAATGGGCCGGCAAAAGCAGGAAGCCGATAGCAAAACGACAGTATTCGGGGTGAACATGCGCCGCTCAAACGTGTTTCAATAACGAACGCGGCGAACGGCGGAAGCACGTGTGCCAAAACGAACTGGAGGAGTCGGGATGAAGCGAAAAGTCATGCGGTCTTTGTGTGCGGCGGTGTTGTCGGCCGGGTTATCGCTGGTTGCGCTGAGCGCATCCGCCACGCTCAAGCCCGGCGATCCGGCGCCCGATTTCACGGCGCAGGCGTCGCTCGGCGGCAAGACGTACACGTATTCGCTTGCCGATCAACTGAAGAAGGGTCCGGTCGTGCTGTACTTCTATCCGGCCGCGTTCACGACCGGCTGCACGATCGAGGCGCATGAATTCGCCGATGCCGTCGACGAATACAGGAAGTACGGCGCGACCGTGATCGGCGTCTCGCACGACAACATCGCTACGCTCACCAAATTCTCCGTCAGCGAATGCCGCAACAAATTTCCGGTCGCGGCCGACGCCGATTCGAAAGTGATCGGCGTGTACGACGCCGGCCTGCCGATGCACGATTCGATGGCGAACCGCGTGTCGTATGTAATCGCGCCGAACGGCAAGATTCTCTACGAATACACGAGCATGGCGCCGGACAAGCACGTCGAGAACACGATGCGCGCGGTGAAGGAATGGGCGGCCGCGCACAAGCAGCCTTGATGTGCATGCATTGTTGAGGTTTGCCCGACTGTCGGGCTGACCGTCACGCGTCGGGGAGTCGATATGCCGATCCTGGTTGCGCTGCTGGCCCTGATTGCGCTGATCTACGGCGCGGTGCGCGCGTTCGATGTGCTGGCCGCGCATTTCGGCATGGGCGTCGCGATCGGCGCGGCGGTGATCGCGGCGGCGCTCGTGCTTGCCGCGCTCGTGTGGTGGTGGCGCCGCAGGCGCGAAGTGGCGGCGAATATCCGCGACGGCGACTGGACCCACGAACTGAAAGACACGTGGGGCGAAGTGCGGCTGTCGGCAGGCAAGCGGTTGTGCAATCTGCAGGTCGACGGCGCGCGCGGCGCGTATATTTTCGCCGACCTGCAGCGCGCGCAAGCGGAACGCGACGGCGAGGTCTGGCGCGTTGCGCTCGACGTGAGGGACGCTGCGCAGCCCGTCTGGCGGCTGCCGATGCGCGGCGAGCGGCAGGCGCGCCAGTGGGTGCGGATCTTCACGCTGGCGATGGCGCAGAAGCTTTGATGCGTCGGCGCGCCGCGCGGTTTGCGCGGTTTGCACACACGCGCCAGTCTGGCTTCAGACGGTTGACTGGTAAAACCTCCTGCCGTCAAGAAGTCTTGTCATCAGACCGTCTGCCGAGTCTGCCGCTGAAAACAGCGCGAACGTCACCCCTTCATGATCGACCACGCGCTTGAGTGTGAGCGGCGCGCCCGGTGCAACAGCAACCATGCCCTCGCCATTGCCATATGAAATGTTCTTCTGCGGCACGGAACGATCGAGAATCATAATGACCGGTTTCAGATCGGGACGATGCCGCGGCAGGTGGTTCAGCCAGATACTGGCGTGGGGCAACGCGACAGATGAGGTTTGAATCCCGCCGTCGAAAAATTTCGCACCTTGTCCGGCGCGCAACGCCTGTAGTGGTCGCGGCGCAAGCAGGGCAGCGCGGTACGACTCGCCGCGATAATCCGCCAGTTGGGCGAAATCTTCGAGAAATGCAGATACAGCGGGGCTTCGATAGCGGTTCGCGCGCAATACTTTATTGATCTGCGTGTCGCCGTCATGCAGGAATGACTGCAAGGATGAAAACTGGCCTGCCGTCGAATTGTCCGTTAGGCGTTTGATTCTATGCCGGTCGGCCACTGAGGTTCGCTCGCCCCACTTATGCAACGTGTAGTGGAGCGCGATATCGTCCGCGTTCAACGTTGTCCGGACGTCGACCGCGGTTGCTGATCCGATCGCATGCTGCGTGGGAGCCTGAGGGCCGGTCCGATTGTCGCCCGCAGGCGCTGCTGCAGGGTCGTGCAGTGTGGTTGGACCGTTCGGTTGCAGTGAAGCCAGTGTCAACTCGTGCGCAGGCGGCTGAGGCGTCGGTGGGGGCGCCGGCGGCGGCGACGGCGACGGTGGCTTCGAGGACAGCGGGTGCGTCAATTGATGCGCAGGCGGCTGAGGCGTCGGCGGCGGGGCCGGTGGCGGCGATGGGTGCACGGGCGGCCGGGGCAGTGCCGGATGTTCAGGTGGCCGCAACGGTTGATGCATCCTGAACACGCCCGAGCGTTTCGCCGACTTGTCATCGGACGTGGCCCCGAGCCTGTAGCTCGAGAGACTGGGTTCGTCCGCCGGATAAAACGGGTTGCCGCCACTGCGAAGAATCGTCATGTCAACACCTCGATGGATATCGTTGCCGTGCCGCGGACGTCTGATTTTGATCAAGACGTCTCGATGCTAGGCTCCGCGATATCTTCGAGGTGATAGGCGGCCAGGACTGCGGCCAGGCTGCGGGCCGCCGGCCGGCTATTCCGTTGCCGCTACCGCTGCCGGCTGGCTTCCGCCGCCGCGCCGCTTTTCCCACTTCACGCGAATCCGGTCCATATACAGGTAAACGACCGGCGTCGTGTAGAGCGTCAACATCTGGCTCACAATCAGTCCGCCGACGATCGCAAGCCCGAGCGGCGCGCGCAGCTCGGCGCCTTCGCCGTGTCCGAACGCGAGCGGCAGCGCGCCGAGCATCGCGGCGAAGGTCGTCATCATGATCGGCCGGAAGCGCAGGAGACACGCTTCTTCAATCGCATCGCGCGACGACAGCCCCTTGCGCGATGCGTCGATCGCGAAGTCGACCATCATGATCGCGTTCTTCTTCACGATGCCGATCAGCAGGATCACCGCGATCAGCGCGATGATGCTGAACTCGGTATTGAACAGCAGCAGCGCGAGCAGCGCGCCGACGCCCGCCGACGGCAGCGTCGACAGAATGGTCAGCGGATGAATGTAGCTCTCGTACAGAATGCCGAGCACGATATAGACGGCGGCGAGCGCGGCGAGAATCAGGATCGGCTGATCGGATAGCGACTGCTGGAACGCCTGAGCGGTGCCCTGGAAGCTGCCGTGAATCGTGGCCGGCACGCCGAGCGTGGCCATCGTCTCGTCGATGGCGGCCGTGGCGTCCGACAGCGACGTGCCCGGCGGCAGGTTGAACGAGATCGTCGACGCGACGAACTGGCCCTGGTGGTTCACCGCGAGCGGCGTGCTGCCCGGCCCGAACGACGCAATCGCGGACAGCGGGATCATCGTTTCCTTGGCTGTCGAGACGGCGGCGCCCGTCGACGCGCTCGACTTGCCGCTCGCCGCAATCGCGTTGTTCGCCAGATTGCGCGCGGCATCGGCGGCGATGGTGGCCGCGCTCGATGTGCTCGTGCCGCCGGTGCCGCCGCCCGCCGCCGTGCTGTTGCCCGACGGGTTGGTTAGTGTGACGGTGCCCGCGGTTGCGTTGGTGGACTGCGAGCCGCTTGCGGTGCCGCCCGTCGTGCTGATGTAAACCTCTTTCAGCATTTCCGGGCTTTGCCAGTATTTCGGCGCGACTTCCATCACGACGTGATACTGGTTCAACGGATTGTAGATCGTCGACACCTGACGCTGGCCGAACGCGTCGTACAGCGTGTTGTCGATTTGCGAAGGCGTGATTTTCAGGCGCGCCGCGCTCGCGCGGTCGATCGTCACCATCGCTTCGAGGCCGCTTTGCTGCTGGTCGGAGTTCACGTCGGCGAGCTCGGGGCGCGCCTGTAGCGCTTCGGTGATGCGCGGCCCCCATTTGTACAGATCGACCGTCGAATCCGCGAGCAGCGTGAACTGATACTGCGCGTTCGATTGCCGGCCGCCCACGCGGATGTCCTGCACGGCCTGCAGGAAAGTCCGCGCGCCGGCGACGTGCGACAGCGGCCCGCGTAATTGCTGGATCACCTGGTCGGCGGACACCTTGCGTTCGGTCTTCGGTTTCAGCGCCACGAACATGAAGCCCGAGTTCGTTTGCCGGCCGCCGGTGAAACCCACTACGGTGTCGACGTTCGGATTGGCCTTGACGATCTGCATCATCTCGGAGAACTTGACCTTCATTGCCTGGAACGACGTGCTCTGGTCCGCCTGGATGCCGCCGACCAGGCGGCCCGTGTCCTGCTGCGGGAAAAAGCCCTTCGGCACGATGATGTACAGCCAGACGTTGAGGGCGACCGTCGCGAGCAGCACGAGCAGGATCAGCCGCGGATGGCGCAGCGCCCAGCCGAGCGTGCGCTTGTAGCCGCCCTGCAAGCTATTGAAGCCGCGTTCGAGCCAGCGCGCGAAGCGGCCTTCCTGTTTTTTCTGATGCGGCTCGTGCAGCAGGCGCGAGCACATCATCGGCGTGAGCGTGAGCGATACGACGAGCGACACCGCGATCGCGAGCGACAGCGTCAGCGCGAATTCGCGAAAGAGGCGCCCGACAATGCCGCCCATCAGCAGGATCGGAAGGAACACAGCGACGAGCGAGATGCTGATCGACATCACCGTGAAGCCGACTTCGCGCGCGCCGATCATCGCGGCTTTCATGCGCGGCACGCCGTTCTCGATGTGACGCTCGATGTTTTCGAGCACGACGATCGCATCGTCGACGACGAAGCCGGTGGCGATGGTCAGCGCCATCAGCGACAGGTTGTCGATCGAAAAGTCGAGCAGGTACATCGCGGCGAACGTGCCGATGATCGAGATCGGCACCGCGACGCTCGGGATCAGCGTCGCGCGCCAGTTCCTGAGAAACAGGAACACGACCATCACGACCAGCGCGACCGCGATGATGAGCGTGTGCTCGGTGTCGGTCAGCGACGCGCGGATCGTCGTGGACCGGTCCGCGGCCGGCGTCACCTGCACGTCGCGCGGCAGCGACGCCTGCAGCTGCGGCAGCATCTTCTTGACGAGGTCGACGGTTTCGATGATGTTCGCGCCGGGCTGCCGGTAAAGGATCACGAGCACCGAACGCTGATTGTTGGCGAGGCCGAGGTTGCGCAGGTCTTCGACTGAATCGACCACCTCCGAAACATCCGACAGATGCACCGCCGCGCCATTGCGGTAGGCAATCACCAGGTCTTTGTATTGCGACGCCTTGCTCGCCTGGTCATTCGTGTAGAGCTGCACGCGGTTCGGGCCGAATTCGATCGAGCCTTTCGGGCTGTTCGCATTCGCCGACGCGAGCGCGGCGCGCACGTCCTCGAGGCCGATGCCGTAGTGGAACAGGGCATGCGGCTCCAGTTCGACGCGCACCGCCGGATTCGCCGAGCCGCTCACGTCCACTTCGCCCACACCATCGACCTGCGACAGCGACTGTTGCAGCACCGTCGCCGCGGAGTCGTACAGCTGCCCGGGCGTCAGCGTTTTCGACGTCACCGCGAGAATCAGGATCGGCGCGTCGGACGGATTGACCTTGTGGTACGTCGGGTTTTGCCGCAGGCTCGTCGGCAGGTCGGCGCGCGCCGCGTTGATCGCGGCCTGCACGTCGCGCGCGGCGCCGTCGATGTCGCGGTCGAGGGCGAA
>DASXXR010000359.1:0-9585 GCA_036502945.1 Paraburkholderia sp.
GACCGCATCAGTGTCCTGCGTACCCGCTGCCACGTTGATGATCTGACGACGCAGAAGGCTTGTGCCCATGCCCGGCACCGCCGACGCACCGACCGACACCGTATTCGCCCGGTTGTCGTCCGAGCTGTTCGAGCCCAGCACGACGCTGTTCGCCGTGCCTGCAATGATGTTGCTGCCGATCGCGACCGTGTTCGCACCGCCCACCGACACGCCGCTGCCGATCGCTACCGCATTCGCCGCACCGGTATTTACTTCGGTACCGTTGCTGCCGATCGCCACCGAGTTCGCCGAAACCGCCGACGTCGACACACCGATCGCCACCGCGGAGTCCGATCCGACCGCTACGTTCTGACCGAAGCCGACGCCGTTGCTGCCGAGCACGCTGACGTTCTGGCCCACCGCCAACGCGTTGTCCGCGTTCGCATGCGAGTTCAGACCGACGGCAATGGCGTTCTGGCCGATGGCGTCCGTGGCCTTCGATATCGTCGTCGGGCCGGAGACGATCAGCTGGTCCGGCGTCTTGCTCGAGGCCGTCGCGCCGAGCAGCATCGTCGAGCTGCGCAGCAGGCCGTTGCTCTTCACGCCGGAGTCGACGATGGCCGCGCCGATCGCCGTGTTCATCTGGCCCACAGTCACGGCGTCGCTCACGCCGACACCGTCGGCGACGTTGACGATACGGCGCTTCGATGTGGTCGAACCTACGGCGAAGGTGTTCGCCTGCGTGGTCGACGAGCCCGCGCCGACCGCGACTGCGTTATCGGCCATTGCTCGTGCGTTCGCACCGATCGCCAGCGCACCGTCGCCCATTGCCTGCGCGAAACCACCGATCGCAACCGAGTCCGTACCGGATGCGGTTGCATCCAGTGCTGTCGTATCGCCGATCTTGATGTATTTCAGTTTGGTCGTAATGTCGCCAGTCGAAGCCGTAGCATTCGTGATGCGGGTGTCCAGCGCGCTGACCGCACCGTCGACCCCGTTCACGGCATTGCCGCCCACTGTGTAGGTCGGCATCGTGATGCTGCCGTTGGCATTGACCGCGGAACCGCCGCCCAGCGCGGCCGCGGCGCTGCTGGCCGTGTTGAACAGTTGCGATCCATTGACCGCCTCAGTGCTCGACGCGCTCGCCGCGCCTGCCTTCACGTTGGTGATCGTCGTGCCGGCTGCGCCGCCGGCCAGTGTCACCTTGCCCTTCGTTGCGTCGTCGTAGGCGACGAACGAGTTCGTCGCGTTGCCCGACGTGTCGATTTTCAGGCCTGCCGCCTTCAATTGGGCGACGTTCACCGCATCCTTGTCGGCCTGGCCAGCGTTCACATTTGACAGCGTCGTCCCGCTGATGCCGCTGAACGTCACCTTGCCATGCGCCGACGTGTCGTATTTGACCGCGTCAGCCGCCCCCGCGACCGCCTTCGCGTCCAACGCGCTCAGCGCTGAACCGACGTCAGCATACTTAGCGCCCGCCACGTTGTAGCCCGGCTGCTTCACGGTACCATCCGCGTTCACGGCGGCGCCACCGCCAAGCGCCGTCGTCACACCCTTCAGCTGCGACACATTCACCGCATCGGTATCCTGTCCGCCAGCCGCCAGATTTTTAATCTGATGCCCCGTCATCAGGACATTGTCATCCATGGTGATGCCTTTAGTGCCGTGCAGAACCAACTGACCGTCGGCGTTGCCCACTACGAATGCAGGCTGCGCCGACAAATCCCAACCTGAACCAAACTTAGCGAATAGCCCGAAGCCGTTCTGGGAGGTAAAACCATAGCTGGAAGTCATTGTGCAGTTAGTGCTGTTGACGTATTCGCCCATGGCCGTGCCGTTATAGCAAAGTTCAAGGCCGGGAGCATTAGCGGTATATGCACTGGCAATGCCCGGCGCAAGCAACCCTGCGCCCGACAAAGCGACGGCTACGATCGACTTACTGGATTTGGATCTCCTCCCCTTCGCATTCTCCTGCGCAGCTATCCAAGTCTGGGTGGATTCATTCCAAATTGATTTATAGCTTTTGTTCATTTGTCTATTCTGACTTTATTTCGTTATATCGAAATATGAAAAATTGTCTTTTAAGCACCCCTCGTATTCACCGCATTTCGAAACGAAAGACAGAGACAAATGGACTTGCTTGCATATGAAGAGCCAGACGCAAATCAATTCGGTCTGCGCGATCGATTTCACCTTTTCAGCGAAAAATTGACGATTGGGATGCCTAACCCGTTCCAGCGGCGCAAAGTATATAAAGGAACCCACGCGCAAAATCCTAGGACTATTCCCAAACGTGAAATGATGCCGTTATTTGACAAAAATTCTAGGAATCTTCTGATTTTATTAAACGAGCGAAAAGAATAATTACGGGTCGCCTGTACGGTGATCTTGAACGTAAAAGATATGAAAATCGGTCAAACGCACACGGATATCGTCTTTGCAAATGATCGAAAAAATAAAAATGGCATCCCTGTCAAAGCGGATGCCATTGATCAATACGACGATGCTAAGCGATGCTATGTGTGTGTTTTTACGATACGTTCATCCGGAGACCGACGCGACAGCCTGAGCCACGCGCACATACTCCTCAACCGCCACATCCTCCGCGCGCCGCGCCAGGTCGAAGCCAAGCGTATCGAAATCCACGACATCGCGATATGCAGACAACGTATTGCGCAGCATCTTGCGTCGTTGAGAAAACGCGGCGGTCACCACCTCGCCAAGCTTCACCTCATCGACGGCAGGCAGTTCATGCGGCGCGTAGGGCATCATCCGCACGATCGCCGAATCGACTTTCGGTGGCGGCTGAAACGACTCCGGCGGCACATCGAGCAATTTATCGATCACGTAGCGGTATTGCAGCATCACCGAAAGCCGGCCGAACGCCTTGCTGCCGGGCTCCGCGACCATCCGCTCAACCACTTCGTTCTGCAGCATGAAATGCTGATCGATCACGCGTGGCGCAAACGCCGTCAGATGAAACAGCAGCGGACTAGAAATGTTGTACGGCAGATTGCCCACGATGCGCAGCGAAGGCTTATCTCCAGGCATGGCAAGCGCCTCAAAATCAAACGCGAGCGCATCGCCCGCATGCAGTTCCAGGCGGTCGCCGAACTTCTTCTTGAGCCGCTCGATCAGATCGCGATCCAGTTCGACCGCATGCAGCGGCGAGTCAGCCGTGGCGAGCCGTTCGATCAGCGGTTCGGTCAACGCGCCGAGCCCCGGTCCGATCTCGACCATCCGCTCACCGCGTTGCGGACGAATCAGATCGACAATCGAATCGATCACGCCCGTATCGACTAGAAAATTCTGCCCGAAGCGCTTGCGCGCGAAGTGGCCCTGATGCTGGCTGGATCTGCTATTGGACATCGAAGAACGCTAAAAGGAGGTCAGGCCGCGCGCCGATGGCGGGCCATCGATACGGCCGTATCGATCGCGGCGATCAAGCTGCCGGCATCCGCGCGGCCGGTGCCGGCGAGATCGAGCGCGGTGCCGTGATCGACCGACGTGCGGATGATCGGCAGACCCAGTGTGACGTTGATGCCTTCGCCGAACGTCGCATACTTCAACACCGGCAGGCCTTGGTCATGGAACATGGCGAGAACGCAGTCGGCTTCGTTCAGATAGCGCGGCTGAAATAGCGTATCCGCCGGATACGGCCCGCGCGCGTCGATGCCCTGCCCGTTCGCGAGCTTCAACGCGGGCGAGATGACATCGATTTCCTCGCGGCCGAGATAGCCGTTTTCGCCCGCATGCGGATTGAGCCCGGTAACGAGGATACGTGGCGCAGGCAAACCAAAATGATGGCGCAGGTCGTGATCGACGATACGCAGCGTTTGAACGAGGCCATCGATTGTCAGCGCTGACGACACGTCTTTCAACGGCAGATGCGTGGTGGCGAGCGCGACGCGCAGCGGCCGCTGGCCGGTGCCGGCCAGCATCATCACGACGTGCGGTGTATGCGTGCGCTCCGCGAGGTATTCGGTGTGGCCGGTGAACGGCACGCCTGCGTCGTTGATCGTGCTCTTTTGCAGCGGCGCGGTGACGATCGCATCGAACGCACCGGCCGTGGCGCCGTCGATGGCTGCATCGAGCAGCGCCAGCACATAACGGCCGTTGGCCGCATCGAGCTTGCCGGGCCGCGCCGGCACACCGAGCGGCTGATGCTGAACCCCGACGCGCGCGCCTTGCAACGCGCTCCAGTCGACGCCAACCGCCTTTGCGCGCTCCGCCAGCAAACCTGCATCGCCAAGCACCGTAAAGTGCGCATCAGGCCAGTGCGCGCCGGCCGCCGCAAGCGCCTGCACCGTCAGCTCCGGACCGACACCGGCCGGCTCGCCCGTGGTGATGGCGATCTGCAACGGCGTGCGGGACGGCTGGGCGGCGCTCGTCATGATGGGTGATTACTGGGCAGTGACGGGTGCGGTCTTGTAGTCGACGTAGGCCGTGTCGCGCAATTCGCGCAGCCAGTCGGCGTAGGCCTGTTCCGCTTTGCGCTGGCCGATTGCCTGGCGCGCGAGATCCATCTGCTGCGCAACCGAGCCTTCCGCATCCCGGCGGCCTAGCACCTGAATCAAATGGTAGCCGTATTCGCTGCGTACCGGATCGCTGATCTGGCCGTCCTGCAGGCTGTTCATTGCGCGTTCGAATTCAGGCACCGTCTCGCCCGGGCTGATCCAGCCAAGATCGCCGCCTTGCGATGCCGAACCATCCTGCGAGTAGGTGCGTGCGAACTTGTCGAAGTCGCCGCCCGCGGCAATTTCCTGCCTGATCTCGAGCAGCTTCTGACGCGCCTGCGGCTCCGACATACCGTCGCCGACGCGCAGCAGAATGTGGCGCACGTGCGTCTGCACGAGCTTCGTCGAATCGCCGACCGTGCCCTGGCCCGAACGGCGGTCGACGAGACGCACGATCTCAAACCCGTCGCTGGTGCGGATCACAGACGGGTTCACCTGTCCCGGACGCAGCGTCGACGCAGCCGTGACAAACTCCGGCGGGAATTTCGACGGCGGCAGAAAGCCCGTATCGCCGCCCTTCGACGCATCGGCCGCCTGCGAATTCGACTTCGCGAGCTTTTCGAAATCCGTGCCGCTGGCCGTCGCCTGCTTGAGCAGATCGTCGGCCTTCTTCTGCGCGGCTTCGATATCGGTTTGCGACGCGTTGAGCGGTGCTTTCAGCAAGATGTGCTCGAAGCGCAGATCGCTGGTCATACCGGCGCTCGGCCCGCGCTGGCTGGCAATGTAGTTCGCGACTTCGGCATCGGACACCGTCACCTTGCTGTCCACTTCTTTTTCGCGCAGACGCGACAGGATCAGCTCAGTCTTCGCGTCGCCGGTAAACGTGGACCAGGGCACGCCTTCCGCTTCGATGCGCGCGCGGTAGATCGGCAGCGTCATGTTGTTCGCCTGCGCAAGCCGCTCCAGCGTTTTCTGCACGGCGGCCTCGTCGACGGTGATGTTGTCTTCGCGCGCCTTCTGCAACTGGATGCGCTCAAGCACCATCTGATTGAGCACCTGCTGCCGCAGTTGATCGTCGGGCGGAATCGGCGCGTGCTGCTGGGTCAGCCGGCGCGTGATCAGGCCGGCGCGCTGGTCCAGTTCGCGCTGCGTAATGACCCCGTTGTTGACCACCGCCGCGATCGTATCGACCGTCTGACCGCTGTTGCCGGTGTCCAATGCCTGCGCCTGCGCGGGCGCGGCCGGCAGAAAGAACGCTGCGGCAACGAGACCGGTCGCGAACGTTGCCAAGCGAAGCTTTTTCATGATTGCCACAGATACTCCAATGATATCGGGCGCTTCCCGCCCGTCTTCTGGTCTTCTACAAATGGCCGGGAACCATCACTCATAGTTGCTGAACCGCGATTCGGGCTGCGGCGGCGGCGCCGGCGGCGCGTAACCGGCGACGCTCGCGCGGAACGCGGTCATCAGCCCATTGTCGACGCTCGACAGCCCCTTGAACGTCAACTGCGCGAGAACCCGCGTGGCGGAAGTCTCGAGACCCGACGTGTTAACACCGTTCGCGTAGCGCTGCAGGCCGACGCCGAGCGTCCAGCAGTCCGCGTCGTACTGCATGCCGAGCAGGCCGTCGACGATCCGATGCCCTTGCAGGTCGTAATTGAGCCGGGCCACCCCGTACACCCGGTGCGCCAACGGCCATTGCCCCGAAATCAGAATCTGGTTGATCGGCTGGTTGTCGAGCGTCGTGTTCGCGCGCGTGTAGCGGTAGCCTAGATTGATTACCTTGCCCGTGGCGGGACTGAAGCCGAAACCAATGCTGCTTTTCACCAGTTGGTTGTTGTCCGCATTATATTGGAACGCCGTTTCCGACGCGAAACCGGCCCCGAGCTTCAGCGACGCACCCGCGATCA
This sequence comes from Paraburkholderia sp., assembly GCA_036502945.1. Classification (GTDB taxonomy): domain Bacteria; phylum Pseudomonadota; class Gammaproteobacteria; order Burkholderiales; family Burkholderiaceae; genus Paraburkholderia. The sequence goes on from DASXXR010000359.1 coordinate 6,347, forward strand.
GGTCCGAATGCCTTGCCTGCGCGGCCGATTCACCCGGCAGCAGCGTCACGCGCTGATCGGTGAAGTAATACTGCTGCGCGATCACAAAGCGCGCGCGCTCGTCACCGGTGGCCTGATTGATGAAGCGCGTCGTGAGGGCGGCGGTCAGCCGGTTCGCATCGGCGATCCGGTCATTGCCGACGAACGTGTTCGGCGTAAAGATTTCGGCGAGGCCGAAGTCCGAATCGGCTGTGTCGAAAAGCGGTGCGTCATTCTGGTTGCGAAACGGCGTGTACACGTAATACAGCCGCGGCTCGAGGGTCTGGATGTAATCCTGCCCGAAGAGCCGGATCGAGCGGTCGAAGATAAGACCGGTGTCGAACGACAACGTCGGTATCGATTCGGTGAAGTTCTTCGGCTGGCCGGGCACTGAGTTCGTGCCGATATTGCTCAGGTCGTACGACGCGAAGTGCCATTGCACCTTCGGCGTCACGAAGTAGCCCGGGCCCACCACCGAATACGACAGATACGGATTGAAGACGACGCGCTGACCTTCGGTCATGTCTTCGGTGGTGATCTTGAAGCGCGTGTAATCCGCCTCGGCGCCGTAGTCGAAGCCGTCGACGTTGTACTTCGTGTACTTCACGTTCAACTGCGGCTCGCGGCCGTACGGCGGCGTCGAGGGTGTGAGCGTCTGCCAGTGCTGTTCGCGCGCGAGCACGGACCATGGGCCGTTGTTGTACGTGAGGCCCGCCTCCTGCTGATACAACAGCTGCGTGCCGTTCAGGAACTGGCTGGTCGACGACGCGAGGTCTTCCGGATAGGTGTTGTCCGAGACCTTGTTGTAATAGATATATCCGCCGAAACCGTTGCCGAAGCTCTGGTTGTGCTGGATATACAGCGCGTAGCGGTTCGTCTTCGTAATGGCGTCGTCCGGCAGGAACTCGCCGGTGATCGAGCCGCTATACGTGGGCGACAGGTACCGGAAGCTCGCCTGCGTCTGCACGCCGCGCTTCGAGATCAGGCGCGGCGTCAGCGTCAGGTCGCGGTTCGGCGCGATATTGAAGTAATACGGAAGCGACAGTTCGAGCCCATTGGTCGAACTGACCGATACCACCGGCGGCAGCACGCCGCTGCGCCGGTCGCCGGACAACGGAAACGACAGCCACGGGCTCGCGAACACCGGCACGCCCTGGAAAAACAGCACGCCGTTGTGCGCGACGCCTTCGTCGGCGCCCGTGTCGAAATCGAACTCGCTGCCCTTGATGTACCACGCCGGATTGTCGACGCACTGGCACGCCGTATACGTGCCGCTCGTGAACACCGAACGCTCGTTATCGAGCAGATCGACCCGCTCCGCGCTGCCCGAGCCGCCCGTCGCAGTGAAGTGGTACTTCGGCGCGGTCATGTAGCCTTCGCTCGACTCCACCTTCATGTGCGCTTCAGGACCGATGAACGTGCTGCCGTTGCCGCTCACGTGAACCTGGCCGAACGCGTCGGCCATGTCGGTATCCTGATCGTAGTGCAGCGCGTCGGCCTTGATCACCGACGCGTTGCGGCGCACTTCCGCCGAACCTTTCGCGGCCATGTCGCGATCGACCGTGCCGGTCGTCGAATCGCCGAGCACGAACGTCGCCGTCCGGTCGCCGGCCGGCACCGTGTGCTCTTCGAGTTGAGGGGCGAGCCGCAGGCCCCAGGGCGCGTCGATCGGCTGCGCCTGCGCCGCTTCGCCCGCCAGCTGGGCGTGCGAAATCGCGGGAAACAGACCCGGCACGGCAACCAGCGCCGCGACGAGCCGCCTGGCGCGTGGCAAGCCGTCGCGAGAGGGCGTCGTTGGGAAAAGCTGTCTAGGCGGCATGTATCGTTTGGCGAATCGGCCCGTCCATCAGCTCATGCAGTCACACGTTCCGCCTGCGCAATCGGCCGGAAGACGTGGATTGCACAAATTCTTCGGTCTAATCCAGCGGTGAGGCGGGCGGTCAAACGAGATATGCGAAGGCTGGCGCGAGCCGCGTCAAAAAAGTCGTGGGGTATTATATGGCAAGACGTTGCCCCCTCCGTTTTTGTCCCCGGTTTTCATGACGCAGCCCCCCGTTTCCCATACCGATGATCCCCGCCTCGAGCAGCTGACTGCCTGGCTTCGCACGCATGCCGGCCGCTACCGCCTCGATCTCGCCAGCCTTGCCCCCGCTTCCGCCGACGCCAGCTTTCGCCGCTACTTCCGTCTTGCCGGCGGCAGCGCAGGCGCTGAGCATGCGGCGGATGAAAACGGCGCGCACCGTGCCGCTGCGGGTTCGACGGTCATCGCGGTCGATGCGCCGCCGCCGGAAAAATGCCGTGAGTTCGTGCAGGTCGCCGGGTTGCTTAAGGCGGCGGACGTGCACGTGCCGCGCGTGCTGGAAGTGGATTTCGACGCGGGCTTCATGCTCGTGACGGATCTGGGCACCGAGGCCTATCTGAGCGCATTGAACGAAGGCAACGCACGCCAGCTGATGCGCGACGCACTCGACGCGCTGATCCGCTGGCAGCTTTCATCGCGCGAAGGCGTGCTGCCGCCGTTCGACGACGCGTTTCTGCGCCGCGAAATGGAATTGATGCCGGAGTGGCTGATCGCGCGCCATCTCGGGCGGGAAGTCGACGCAACCACGCGCAGCACGCTCGACCGGACGTTCGCGCTGCTCGTCGCGAGCGCGCGCGCGCAACCGCAGGTGTTCATGCTGCGCGATTTCATGCCGCGCAACCTGATGGTGGCGAGCCCGAATCCGGGCGTGCTCGACTTCCAGGACGCGGTGTACGGACCGATCACGTACGACGTCGCTTCGCTGCTGCGCGACGCGTTCCTGAGCTGGGGCGAGGCGTTCGAACTCGACTGCTTCGTGTACTACTGGGAACGCGCGAAAAAGGCAGGCCTGCCCGTGGACCCGGACTTCGGCGAGTTCTACCGGCAGCTCGAATGGATGGGCCTGCAGCGGCATATCAAGGTGCTTGGCCTATTCTGCCGGATCAACTATCGCGACGGCAAACCGCATTATCTGAAAGATCTGCCGCGTTTCATCGGCTATGCGCGCAAGGTGGCCGGCCGCTATCGGCCGCTCGCGCCGTTCGCGAAACTGCTCGACGAACTCGAAGGCCGCGCCGCCGAAGCCGGCTACACGTTCTGACCGATGACCACTCTTCTGACCAAAGCCATGATCTTCGCCGCCGGCCGCGGCGAACGGATGCGTCCGCTGACGGATGCCTGCCCGAAGCCGCTGCTCGAG
>DASXXR010000360.1:0-4344 GCA_036502945.1 Paraburkholderia sp.
ACATATCGCAACAATTGGCAAAGCCATCGTGTCAAACTGATTGCGATGGCCGCGTTCACGCTGGACAACCGCAAGATGATTGACGCGGCGCAGCGTCTTTTTATCGAACACATCAACGACAACATCGCGCCGGACGGCTCAACGGTCGATTTCACGGAGCGTGATGCGCTGCACTACGTGACTTACGATTTACAGCCACTCGTTACCGCTGCGCTCGCCGCGCGCCGCCACAACCGAAACTGGCTACCGCAGCGCGCGCCGAGCGGCGCCACGCTGGCTGCAGCGCTGGGCTGGCTCACGCCGTATGCGGAAGGAAAGAAGACGCACGAGGAATTCGTGCATTCGAGCGTACCGTTCGATGCAAAACGCCGCGAAGCGGGTCTGCCCGGCTTTTCGGGCCAATGGGATCCGAATAACGCGGCCGAGCTGTTTCATCTGGCCGCGCGGCTGGATGGACGGTATACGCCGATCGCGCTGAAACTCGCACCAACACCGCCCGCGTGGCTCGCCGTGTGTCTCCCGTTAGCGGCGCGGTAGTAGCGTAATGACCTGTTTGCAGGAGTAGCAGCCATGGCAGTCAGCGTATTCGACCTTTTCAAGATAGGCATTGGGCCGTCCAGTTCGCACACGGTCGGGCCGATGCGCGCGGCGTTAATGTTCGTGCAAGGGCTTGAGCGCGACGGGTTGCTCGAAGCAGCCGCGTCGATCAAAGCGGGTTTGTATGGCTCGCTCGGCGCAACGGGCAAGGGCCACGGCACCGACCGCGGCGTGATGCTGGGCCTGATGGGCGACGCACCGGATAGCGTCGATCCGCAAACCATCGGCGAGCGCCTCGAAGCCGTCCGCACGTCGCGCACGCTTGCGCTGCTTGGCAAGCACAATGTGCCATTCGTGCCGAAGGATCACATCTCGTTCTATCGTCAGGCGCTGCCCGAACATCCCAACGGCCTCAAGCTGCACGCATTCGACGCACAAGGCGCAACGTTGCGTGAAGCCACTTACCTGTCGGTCGGCGGCGGTTTCGTCGTGACGGCCGGCGCGCCGAACATGAAGGTGCTCGCCGCGGTCGATCAGCGCGTGCATCCGTTTCGCAGCGGCGATGAGTTGCTCGAGATGTGCGCATCGACAGGCAAGTCGGTCGCGCAGTTGATGTGGGAGAACGAGCGCGCATGGCATACCGAGGAAGAAACGCGCACCGGGCTCATGAAAATCTGGGACGTGATGCAGTCGTGCGTCGCGCGCGGCTGCGGCATTGGCAATCCTGACGCGGACGGCACGTTACCCGGGCCATTCCAGGTGAAGCGCCGCGCGCCGCAGTTGTACCGCGCGCTGTCGGGCAATCCCGAGCGGGCGCTGCAAGATCCACTCTCGATGATCGACTGGATCAACCTGTATGCGATCGCCGTGAACGAAGAGAACGCGGCCGGCGGCCGCGTCGTCACCGCGCCGACCAACGGCGCGGCCGGCATCATCCCCTCGGTGCTGCATTACTACACGCGCTTCATGCCGGGAGCGAACCAGCAGGGCGTGATCGATTTCCTGATGACGGCTGCCGCGATCGGCATTCTGTACAAGCTGAATGCGTCGATCTCAGGCGCCGAGGTCGGCTGTCAGGGAGAAGTCGGCGTCGCGTGTTCGATGGCGGCCGGCGCGCTCGCCGCCGTGATGGGCGGCACGCCGCTGCAGGTCGAGAACGCCGCCGAAATCGGCATGGAACACAACTTGGGGCTCACCTGCGATCCGGTCGGCGGGATGGTGCAGATTCCGTGCATCGAGCGCAATGCCATGGCGTCGGTGAAGGCTGTCAACGCGGCGCGCATGGCGCTGCGCGGTGACGGCAGCCACTACGTGTCGCTCGATTCCGTGATCAAGACGATGCGCGAAACGGGCGCCGATATGAAAACCAAATATAAGGAAACGTCGCGCGGCGGGCTCGCGGTCAATATCATCGAATGTTGATGCGCCCCGCGGAACGCGCGGGGCTGCGTCTGTGACATCGGCGTCTGCGCGGCGTAAGCTGCGGAGCGTGATTCAGTTTAAGTTCGGTTCAATTGCGGCTAAAGCGGCCCGACAACAACATTCGAGGTGTCTTCGCAATGTCTCCGTCGAATCTTTCTACTTCCTCGACCACGACCGGCGCGCGGCTCGTTGTCGATGCGCTGCTCACGCACGGTGTCGAACGCGTATTCTGCGTGCCCGGCGAGAGCTTTCTGGCGGTTCTCGATTCACTGCATGACGAGACCGAGCGCATCCAGACCATCGTCTGTCGCCATGAAGCAGCCGCCGCGAATATGGCAGAAGCCGTCGGCAAACTCACGGGCCGCCCGGGCATCGCCATCGTCACGCGCGGGCCGGGCGCCACGCACGCGTCGATCGGCGTGCACACCGCGTTTCAGGATTCGACGCCGATGATCCTGCTGATCGGCCAGTGCGCGCGTGAACATCTCGATCGTGAGGCTTTCCAGGAGATCGACTATCGGCGGATGTTCGGGCAAATGGCCAAATGGGTCGCACAGATCGACGACGCGCGGCGCATCCCTGAGTACCTGAGCCACGCATTTCATATTGCTACGTCGGGACGCCCAGGGCCGGTTGTGTTGTCGCTGCCTGAGGACGTGTTGAGCGATGCGTGTCCCGTGGTGCCTGGTGCGCCCGCTTATCAGCGCGTAGCAGCGTCGCCCTCACAAGCGCAGATGGAACAGTTGAAGCAGTTGCTCGAAGGCGCACAGCGGCCGATGGTGATCGCCGGCGGCAGCGGCTGGACGCCCGCTGCGTGTGCGGATCTGCGCAGCTTCGTCGAGAACTGGCACTTGCCGATCGGTCTCGCGTTCCGTTTTCAGGACACGCTCGACAACGAGCATTCGAACTACGCAGGCGAAATCGGCCTCGGCCTCAACCCGGCACTTGCACAACGTATCCGCGCTGCCGACTTGCTGCTTGCAATAGGACCGAGGCTCGGCGAAGCGACAACCGGCGGCTACACGCTGCTCGACATTCCCAAGACGAAACAGACTCTCGTACACGTGCATCAAGGCGCGGAAGAACTGGGCCGCGTGTATGCGGCCGATCTGCCGATCGTGTCGGGCATGCCTGAGATCGCTGCGGCGCTCGCCGCGCTTCGGCCCGCTGCAACGCCCGCCTGGCACGGCGCGGCGGAAGAAGCACACGGCGCGTATCTGGAATGGCGCAAGCCGCGTCCGATTCCGGGCGACGTGCAACTCGGCGAAATAGTGCAGCAGTTGCGCGCGCATCTGCCTGACGATGCAATCGTGACGAACGGCGCCGGTAACTACGCGACGTGGCTGCATCGACATTTCTCGTATCGTCATTTCCGCTCACAACTAGCGCCGACGAGCGGCGCGATGGGCTATGGCGTGCCTGCCGCGATTGCGGCGAAGTCGTTGTATCCGCAACGGGCAGTTGTTGCGTTCGCCGGCGATGGCTGCTTCATGATGTCGAGTCACGAACTCGCGACGGCGATGCAATACGACCTGCCGGTGATCTTCATCGTTGTGAACAACGGTCACTTCGGCACGATCCGCATGCATCAGGAACGGCACTATCCGGGGCGGGTGTATGGCACCGGGCTAACGAATCCGGACTTCGCCGCGTTCGCGCATTCGTTCGGCGCGCACGGTGAAACGGTGCTACGAACCGAAGATTTCGTGCCTGCGTTTAAACGCGCCGTTGCCGCAAAACGCCCCGCGCTGATCGAGATCCGTTTGCCCCAGGAAGCCAGCACACCGGGAGCAACGCTCGAGCAGATTCGCGAGCAGGGACGAAGAATGCGCGCGGCGGGGCATGCCTAGCGAAGCATCTTCGTTCATCGGCTGGGTCACCCGGCAAGGATTCGGCTACCGTCGATATTGTGCCGGCAGCAGCCAGGCACGAATGCGGCGCTGCTGACCCTGTCGACGAGGGCTCGGAGGGTGGGGTGAACGGGCTTCCGCCTTCCCGTCAATATTTCCGGCAAAAGAAAAATCCCCTGAAACGTAACGTTTACAGGGGATTGCAGAACCGACAGAAAATCAGCTCGCTTACTTCCCGCCCACGCTTTGCAGCGTCGCCCACTTGCCGTCAACAACCTTATACAGCGTAATCCCACCGTTCTTCAGATCGCCCTTCGTGTCATACGACAGGTCCTTCGTCGTCACAGCCGGCATGCTGGTCTTCGCGAGCACCGGCAGGTACTTCGCCGGGTCCGTCGAGTTCGCCTTCTTCATCGCGTCGAACATCGCCATCGCACCGTCGTAAGCGTACGGCGAGTACGTCTGCACGTCCTCGTTGAAGCGCTTCTTGTACTTCGCGACGTAGTCCTTGCCGCCCGGCATTTCTTCGAGCGGC
>DASXXR010000361.1:0-2983 GCA_036502945.1 Paraburkholderia sp.
GCGGCTCAAGCGCGCGCTGACGACGAGCGTCGTTGCGGAGGCGGCGCAGACGGCCGACCCGAACACGCTCGTCGACACATGGCGCGAGCGGCGCGAGGCGGCGCTTGCGCGCTATGCGCAATTGCTCGGCGAACTGCGCGCCGCGGGCGGTACGAGCCTGTCGATGCTGCTGGTGGTGGTGCGCGAGATGGCGGCGCTCGAACGGCATTGACGAACGGTCGCGGAAGCACGCGCGGGTTTCGGGCGGATCGTATTCGCGAGAAGCTTGTTACCGTACGTTGTTCCTTCCCAGACGGGCGCCAGCCCGTGGCGGGACGGCAGCGTTCCGCCGTATTGCCCATAATACGCACTATCTCGACCACCGCATCCCGAATGCCATGAATGAAAATGCCCTGCCGAACACCGCCGTACCGCGCCTGACGAGCCTGTCGCATGGCGGCGGCTGCGGCTGCAAGATCGCGCCTGCCGTGCTGTCGAATCTGCTAAAACGCAGCGTGCCGCTGCCGGCGTTCCCGGATTTGCTGGTCGGCACCGAAACCGCCGACGATGCCGCCGTCTACCGTCTCAACGACGAGCAGGCGATCATCGCGACCACCGATTTCTTCATGCCGATCGTCGACGACCCGTACGACTTCGGCCGTATCGCGGCGACCAACGCGCTGTCCGATGTGTATGCGATGGGCGGCAAGCCGATACTCGCGCTGGCGCTCGTCGGCATGCCGATCAACGTGTTGCCGCACGACGTGATTGCCGCCGTGCTGCGCGGTGGCGAAGACGTCTGTGCGCAAGCAGGCATTCCGGTGGCGGGCGGCCATTCGATCGATTCGGTCGAACCGATCTACGGTCTTGCGGCACTCGGCCTCGTGCATCCGCAGCGTGTGAAGCGCAACGCGGCGGCGCAGGCGGGCGACGTGCTGGTGCTCGGCAAGCCGCTTGGGGTCGGCGTGCTGTCGGCGGCGCTGAAAAAGAACCAGCTCGACGAAGCGGGCTACGCCGCGATGATTGCTGCCACAACGAAGCTGAACCGGCCTGGCACCGAACTCGCGGCGCTGCCTGGCGTGCATGCGTTGACCGACGTGACCGGCTTCGGGCTGCTCGGCCATACGCTCGAAATGGCGCGCGGCGCCGGGCTCAATGCACGCGTGCGCTATGCGGACCTGCCGTGGTTTGCAGGGGTCGATGCGTTTGTGGCTGCCGGTGTATTTACCGGCGCGTCGGGCCGCAACTGGGCTTCGTACGGCGACAGCGTGCAGCTTGCGAACGGCTTGCCCGATACCGCGCGCACGCTGCTGACCGATCCGCAGACGTCCGGCGGGTTGCTGGTTGCGTGCGCACCCGATACGGTCGACGACGTGCTGGCCATTTTCCGCGCGGACGGCTTCGATCGCGCGGTGGTGATCGGTGAGATGCACGACGGCGCGCCGCGTGTCGACGTGGTTTGACGCTGACGCACAGCATTGAAAACAACCCTGCCGCACTGACGCGCCGACGATGACAGAAGAATCGCCGAAAGCCATTTTTTACGCGCTCGCCGCGAATCTCGGGATCGCGCTATGCAAGTTCGCCGCCGCCGCGTTCACCGGGTCCGGCGCGATGTTCGCCGAAGCCATTCACTCGAGTGCCGATTGCGGCAACCAGGTGTTGCTGCTGTTCGGGCTCAGGCAGGCGCGCAGACCCGCAAGCCCGTTGCATCCACTCGGCGCCGGGCGGGCGATCTACTTCTATTCGCTGATTGTCGCGTTGCTGCTGTTTTTCGTCGGCGGTGCGTTTTCAGTTTATGAAGGGGTGCATCGCTTGCTGGTGCATGAGCCGCTTTCGTATGCGTATGTCGCGCTTGCCGTGTTAGGAATTTCGGTGGTGCTCGAGGCGCTGTCGTTAGCGGGCGCGGTCCGCGAGATTCGCAAGAGCCATCCCGATACATCGTTGTGGCGATGGTTTCGCGAGACCCGCGAATCCGAGTTGCTCGTCGTTGCCGGAGAAGACGTGGCGGCGCTCGCCGGGTTGGCCATCGCGTTCGTCGCCGTGCTGCTGACGATGATCACCGGCAACCCGGTGTTCGACGCGTTGGGGTCGATCGGCATCGGGCTGCTGCTGATGGTGATTGCGTGGCTGGTGGCGCGCGAAGTGAAGTCGATGATCATCGGCGAATCGGCTAGCCCCCAGGTGCGGCACGCGATCGACGCGCATCTGCGGACCCGCAAGGAGATCCGCAGCATCATCAACCTGATCACGCTGCAGTGGGGGCGGCATGTGGTGGTCGCCGTGCAGGCCGAGATGATCGACTACGACAGCGGTCGCGCGATGGTCGATGCGATCAATATCATCGAGGCCGAATTGCAGGAAAAGTTTCCGCAAGTACGGTGGGTTTTCTTCGAACCGGACGTGCCGCGCGCCTGAGTTTCCGATGCGCGACGTTGAGCGGAGCGGCAAGTGGTGCCACATGACTGGCCGGAAAATTTAATGGTCTGCATTAACCGGCGCCCACCTATACTTGTCGGCGCCCGCAATATCCAGGTGCAGTATTCAAGACTAGGCGGGCAGGCTGTTCTAACCCCGCGGTACAAAACAAGAGAAGGATGTTTTCGTGAACATTCGTACCTTTCGCTCATTGACCGCCTCTACCGCTCTAGCGCTGACAGCCACATGTATGGCAGTCACACCTGTCGTTGCGCACGCGCAAAGCGACAACGCCGCTGGGAGCGGCGCCGCATCGAATCGCGCAGCGCAAGGCCGTCAGGTGAAGGTCATGATCATTTCGATGTTCGGGCCAGAAGGGAAGGCATGGCTCGATAAACTCGGTCCTTGGCGAGATATTCCAGTTGCCGGATTGTCGCCGGACTACCCGGCCGTCCATTGCAATGCGCAGGACGTCTGCGTGATGACGACCGGCATGGGGCACGCGAATGCCGCGGCATCGATCATGGCGTTGACGTTTTCACCACGCTTCGACTTGCGGCGTACGTATTTCATGGTCGCAGGCGTA
>DASXXR010000362.1:0-5818 GCA_036502945.1 Paraburkholderia sp.
GTCCTTGACCGTATCCATATAGTCTTCGGGCAGCGCGCGCGCATCGGTACGCGGGTACGTCAGCACCTTGTGCCTTTCGTATAGCGCCTGTGCCAGGCCTAGCGTGTTTTTCGCCGAGAAGCCGAAGCGGCCGTTCGCCTCGCGCTGCAAGCTGGTCAGGTCGAAGAGCGCCGGCGAGAGCTGCGTTGACGGCTTCGACTCTTCGATGACGGTGCCGATCTGTCCGCGGCATGCGGCGACGATCGTTTCCGCAGCGGGCACACTCCACAGCCGCGAATCGCGCTTCTCCGGATCGAATTCGTCGCGCTTGAATTTCGGGTCGTACCAGCGGCCTTCGTAGAAGCCGGCCGCGCAGACGAATTCCGCCTTCACTTCCCAATAATCGCGGGGCACGAAGCGGCGGATTTTCTCCTCGCGCTCGACGACGATCGACAGCGTCGGCGTTTGCACGCGTCCCACTGTCGTCAGGAAGAAGCCGCCGCCTTTGCTGTTGAACGCGGTCATGGCCCGCGTGCCGTTGATGCCGACGAGCCAGTCGGCCTCCGAGCGGCAGCGAGCGGCATCGGCGAGCGGCTGCATGTCGTGGTCGCTGCGCAAATGGGCGAAGCCGTCGCGGATCGCCGCTGGCGTCATCGACTGAAGCCATAGGCGCTGGACCGGCTGCTTTGCCTTCGCATGCTGCGCGATCAGGCGGAAAATCAGTTCGCCTTCGCGCCCCGCGTCACAGGCGTTGATCAGGCGATCGACGTCTTTGCGCTTCAGGAGCCTGGTGAGCACCTTGAGCCGCGATTCGCTTTTTGCGATCGGGTTAAGGTCGAAATGCGGCGGGATGACGGGCAGATTGGCGAAACTCCATTTCCCCCGCTTGACTTCATATTCTTCGGGCGCAGCGATCTCCAGCAGGTGGCCGACCGCGGACGAAATGACGTAGTCGTCATTTTCGAAATACTCGTCATGCTTGGTAAAGCCGCCCAAAGCCCGCGCGATGTCGTTCGCGACGGAAGGCTTTTCGGCGATGATCAGTGCTTTGGACATGACTATTGTGAGTGGGTGAATTCGGGTTTCGACATGGGCCGACTCGGCCCTCAGTTTGCAGCCCGTTTGCTACCTCAGTTGGGTACCTATTAGGCACCTATTAACGACCGCTTTATAGCACACGACGCTTCCACGGCAATCGTTGCACCCAAAAAAAGCGAGCCATCATAATGGCGCGTTCGTGTGTTCGTGCGTCCGGCAAGCTTCGCACAAGCAAGCCTCGCGGTTTTAGCAATTTGCATGCCGCGTTGCCGAAGCGACTAACAGCCCATGTCAGGCCGCGGTGAGCGCCGGTCTCAGCTTAGGCGCGCCGGCGGCTCCCGGCAATGCGGTCAGATCGACGAGCATGCGTTCGACGATTCCCGGTTGTGGCAGCACCGTGCCAAAGAAGCGAGTGGTCACTGCGTCTTCGATCAGAATCGTGGGGAAATTCTCCACGTCGAGATCGTCGAAGCGGTCGGCATGCGTTTCGATGTCGATCCATGCGAAACAGATATCGGGGTGCTTATCGGCGATAACGTCGAAGGCCGCCCGGTATTCCCGGCACGTCCCGCACCACTCGGCACACAGACATGCAACGAACAGCGTATCGCTGTCGTTGACACGCTCTGCGATCCGGTCGGAGTCGGTGTCGAGGTTAAGCGCGGGCATGGCGGTGGTTCCTTGAGGCTTGGCACGGGTTGCTTGGCGCGAATGTAGCACGGCGCGTTATTGGTTGTGACCTGCCCGGACATAGCGGCCACCCGGCAGCGCGGTCAAATGACCGGACAGTTCGAGCTGCAGCAATGTGCCTTGCAGCGCCGTATCGTCCATTTCGGTGCGTGCGGCGAGAATTTCAACGGTGGTCGGCGCGTGGCCGAGCGCGTTGAGCAACCGTTGCGCGTCTGCCGATAAATCAGATGTATCTGAGTCGTTTTCAGTCGATTTCCGCAACGGCGAGCTGGCGGCCGGCGCGACGATGCCGAGTTCCTCGAGCACATCTTCCGGCGTTTCGACGAGCTTGGCGCCTTGTTTGATCATCCGGTGGCAGCCGCGCGACAGCGCCGCGTGAATCGATCCCGGCAGAGCGAACACATCTCGCCCCATTTCATTGGCTAGCCGTGCGGTAATCAACGAGCCTGAGCGCATCGCAGCCTCGACAATCAGCACGCCCCCGACGAGCCCCGCGATCAGACGGTTGCGCTGCGGAAAGTGCGCGGACCTGGCAGGCGTGCCGAGCGGCCATTCCGACAGGATCGCGCCTGTGGTAGCAATTTGCTGCTCGAGTGCTCGATGAACGGACGGGTAGACGACGTCCGCGCCGGTGCCGATGACCGCAACCGTGCTGCTGCGACCCGCCAGTGCGCCGCGGTGCGCGGCGGCGTCGATGCCGAGCGCCAGGCCCGATACGACGACGACCCCGGCATCCGAAAGCACGCGAGCGAAGCGCCTCGCATCCTCGACGCCTTGCGGCGTCGCGCTGCGGCTGCCGACCACGGCGACGCTTCGTACGTGAAGCAGGCCCAACAGCCCCTTCACATAGAGGAGGGGCGGCGGATCGGGCATCGTCAGCAGCGCGGGCGGGTAGGCTGGGTCGTCGAGCGTAAGTAGCGCGTTGCCCGGCACATCACGCCATCCGAGCACCGCGTCGAGGCGAGCGGCGAAATCGGCGCCGGGGGCCGCGAGCGCCGCTCGCGCCGCCACGGCATCCGTCGAGTGGGCCAGTGACGCAAACGGCTGGCCGAGTACGGCATCCGGCAGGCCGAAATCCGTGAGCAACGTGCGCAGTGCCGAGGGTTTCAGCCCGGGGGCCATCGCCAGCCGCAGCCATGCGGCAAGCTCATTATCGGTTTTCGGTAGGGCTTGCATTGACATGTGGATCCTCAGGCGCGGCCACCACAGCCGGTCGCCATGCTAAAATTTTCATCATCCGAAATAAATCGACCCAAACAACCCGATAGCACCGCGCGATAGCACCGCGGTTTTTGCACGCGAGCTTTTCGTTTTGAGCGCATTTGGCGTTGAATCGAAACGGTTCCGTTGCTATCTATCCTCTGCGTGTCCCGACAGGCCGGCAAGCTGGCCGAATGGCCGACCTCGCGATTTTCCGCGTCCGTGGCGGCGCTTCACTGAACATCAGGACCATGGCTTTACTGAACATCCTCAATTACCCGGACAAGCGTTTGCACAAGGTTGCCAAGCCGGTTGCAACCGTCGACGCCCGAATCCGCAGGCTGGTCGCCGACATGGCCGAAACGATGTATGGCGCGCCCGGCGTCGGCCTCGCGGCGACTCAAGTCGACGTGCACGAGCGCGTCATCGTGATCGACGTATCGGACACTCACGACGAACTGCGCGTGTTCATCAACCCCGAGATCGTCTGGTCGAGCAACGAGCGGAAGATTTCTGAAGAAGGCTGCCTGTCGGTGCCCGGCATTTACGACAATGTCGAGCGGGCCGAGCAAGTGCGTGTGCGCGCGCTTAACGAAAAGGGCGAAAGCTTCGAGATCGATTGCGAAGGCTTGCTTGCCGTCTGTATTCAGCACGAAATGGATCACCTGTTGGGCCATGTGTTCGTCGAATATCTGTCCCCGCTCAAGCAGACGCGCATCAAGAGCAAGATGAAGAAGCTCGCGCACGCGATGTGATGCCCGTGTCTTTCATCTTTCGCTGCTGCTCATGAGCCATTCGTTGCGCGTTATCTTTGCCGGCACGCCCGAGTTCGCGGCGGCTGCGCTTGCCGCGATCTATCAAGCCGGCTTCCCGGTGCCACTGGTTTTGACCCAGCCCGACAGGCCTGCCGGCCGCGGGATGAAACTGCAGGCTAGTGCCGTGAAGCTCTATGCGCAGGATCACGGCCTTGCGGTTGCGCAGCCGCCGTCGCTGCGCCGCGCCGGCAAATACCCGGCCGAAGCCGCGGCGGCGATCGATTTGCTGCGCGCGACCCCTCATGACGTGATGGTCGTGGCCGCGTATGGGTTGCTGTTGCCGCAGGAGGTGCTCGATATCCCTCCGCACGGCTGCATCAACATCCACGCGTCGCTGCTGCCTCGCTGGCGTGGGGCGGCGCCAATCCACCGCGCGATCGAAGCCGGCGACACCGAAACCGGCATCACGCTGATGCAAATGGATGCGGGCCTCGACACCGGCGCGATGATTTCCGAAGTCCGCACGCCGATTCACGACCACGACACCACCGCGACGCTGCACGACCGGCTTGCGCATGCGGGTGCGCAATTGATCGTCGATGCGCTGACGAAACTTGAGCGCGACCGCATGTTGCTCAGCACGCCGCAGCCCGCTGACGGCACAACCTACGCGGAAAAAATCGGCAAACAAGAAGCCGCGCTCGACTGGCGGCGCCCTGCCGTCGACCTCGCGCGCCAGATTCGCGCGTTCGATCCGTTCCCCGGCGGCGCGGCGCAACTGGATGGCACGCTGCTCAAGATCTGGTCTGCCGATGCCGTGAATTCGGCACACGCTGCGCAGCCAGGCACGATTGCCGAGGTGTCGCCAGACGGTGTCGTCGTGGTTTGCGGCGATGGCGCGCTGCGAATCACGCAGTTGCAAAAGCCGGGCGGCAAGCGGTTGCCGGTTCGCGAATTTCTGACGGGCATCACGCTCGCGGCCGGACAGCGTTTCCAGCCGCCTGGTGAACAGTAGCAGGCGTTCGCGGGGCGCCGCCATCTGCCATTCGACCGATTCCCGCCGCCTGCGCGCGGCGCGTTAGAATCTTCGTGCACCGCGCTCTTCTCCGAGGCTTCCATGTTCGGCATTACCCAGTTTGAATTTTTCCTCGTTGCCGTTTTCCTGCTGAACGTCACGCCGGGTCCCGATACCGCGTACATCGTCGGTCGCAGTGTCGCGCAAGGGCGTGCGGCGGGCTTGATGTCTGCGCTCGGTATTTCCGCGGGCTGCTGCGTTCATTCGCTTGCGTGCGCGTTCGGCTTGACGGCGTTGCTGGCGGCGTCGGCAACGGCGTTCACGGTGATCAAGTTTGTCGGCGCGATCTATTTGATCTATCTGGGCGTGAGGCTGATCTTCGCGAAGCCGGGCACTGTGTCTCAGAGTGCCGACACTCCGCGCGCAGCCGGTGCCCCGAAGTCCATGCGTCAACTGTTTCTGCAGGGTTTCTGGACCAACGTATTGAACCCGAAGGTCGTTTTGTTCTTCGTGTCGTTTTTTCCGCAGTTCGTCACCACGGGCAGCAGCCACAAGGCGCTCGCGTTCCTCACGCTCGGGGTGGTTTTCGTCGCAATGAGCACCGTGTGGAACAGTTTCGTCGCGTGGATGGCAGGCAGCGTCACGCGCCGCTTCTCAGGGAAGCCCAGCGTCAAGAAGTGGCTCGACCGCGTCGTCGGCAGCGCGTTCGTCGGACTTGGCGTCAAGCTCGCCACTGCTTCGAGGTAATTGAATTTTTCCCGTACGCCCATATCTAACAATTAGCTTACAATCATTCGCCGTCGGTGACGGCACGAGATATGAACCCGCGTTCGGGGCAAGGAGTACTGGGTATGTTCAATTGGGTCAAAACCGCGATGCTGATGGCCTCCATTACGGCCCTTTTCATCGTGATCGGCGGCATGATCGGCGGGCAACGCGGCATGATGCTCGCGCTGGTGATCGCGCTCGGCATGAATTTCTTTTCCTACTGGTTCTCGGACAAGATGGTTCTGCGCATGTACAACGCGCAGGAAGTCGATGAATCCAGCGCGCCGCAGTTCTACCGGATGGTTCGCGAACTGGCAACGCGTGCGAATCTGCCGATGCCGCGCGTCTACCTGATCAACGAAGACGCGCCGAA
>DASXXR010000363.1:0-6086 GCA_036502945.1 Paraburkholderia sp.
GCTGGCTGCGGCTTTGAATCAGCGCATAGAGCGGCACGCTGTAAAAGCCGCCGAACATCGCGAGCAGGAACAGATCGGCGAGCACGCGCCAGTGCGCGGGCAGCACCAGGAATTCGGCGACCGTCAGCAGACGCGGCGCCGGCGCCAACGCGTGGCTTGCGAAGAAAAGGTCGATCGCGAACACGCTCATGCCGATCGAGCCGAGCGGCACGAGGCCGATCTCGATGCGCCGCTTCGACAGCCGCTCGCACAGCAGCGAACCGATGCCGATGCCGACCGAAAAGGTTGCCAGCAACACGGTGACGACGTCCGGGTCCGCGAAAAGCACATCCTTCGCGAAACGGAAAAACGACGACAGGAATGTCGCGCCGACGAACCACAGCCACGAAATGCCGAGCAGGCTCAGGAACACCGTGCGGTTGCCGCGCGCGAGCTTCAGGTTGCGCCACGTCTCGCTGACCGGATTCCAGTTGATCTGCAGGCACGGCTGCGACGGCATCGACGCGGGCACGAAGCCCGACACCACGCGCCCGATCAGGGCGATCGCGATGCACCCGCACGCGAGAATCAGCTCGCCGTGGACGGCCAGACCCGCCGCCGCGCCGCCGACAATCGTACCGAACAGAATCGCGACAAACGTGCCCATCTCGACCAGCCCGTTGCCGCCGACCAGTTCGGGCGAATTCAGATGCTGCGGCAGATACGCGTACTTGACCGGACCGAACATCGTGGAATGGACGCCCATCAGGAACGTGCACACGTACAGAAGCGGCGCGCTGTGCAGCCAGAAGCCCGCGGCGCCGACCAGCATCACGCCGATCTCGAAGGTCTTGACGAAGCGTGTGAGCATCGCCTTGTCGTACTTGTCCGCGATCTGGCCGGAGGTTGCGGAGAACAGCACGAACGGCAGGATGAAAATCGCGGAAATCAGGAACGCGGCCGTGTTCGCGTCGACACCCGAAAAGCGCGCCGCCTGATAAGTGACAAGCGAAGTGAAACCAATCTTGAACACGTTGTCGTTCATCGCGCCAAGAAACTGCGTCCAGAAGAACGGCGCAAAGCGGCGCTCGCGCAGCAGGCGAAACTGCGATTCGTGCGCATCGCCGGAACGGGCGGAAGGGCGGGCGGCAGGTAACGGTCGATCGCTCATGAAGTCGGCAGATGCACGCGGAAGGCGTAATGAAAGGGTAGACGACGCGCCACCACGCGGCGGATAGACGCAGCGGCGGACACAAAAAAGCGCACGCTTTCGCGCGCGCTCCGATTTCACTTCAGCCATGCGACAGCGATATGACGCGTACCGTACACCAATCCGGCCAACCGGTCGTGCGAAGCCGGCAATTACGCCGGAACCCGCACCGCCATCGCGCCCGCATCAAGGCGACGAAGCGGCTAAACCGACGCTCATGCCGACGTTATGCGGACGTCCAGCGGACCTCAGACCATTCGCCGACATCAGCGCAAGTGCTGCTGCTGCGCCTGTTCGGGTTCTTCCGGCCAATCGCGGATGTATGCCTTCAGCATCCGGTTCTCGAACCCCTGCTCTTCGACCACCGCCTTCGCGACGTCGTAAAACGAGATGACACCCATCAGCGTGCGGCTTTCGAGCACCGGCAGATAGCGGACGTGATGCTCGAGCATCATGCGCCGCACTTCATTAACGTCCGTTTCCGGCGTGCAGGTGAGCGGGTGATCGTCCATGATCTTGCGGATCGTCCAGGTGCCGACGCTGCCGCCGTTGCGGCTCAACGTCAGGATGATTTCCCGGAACGTGAGCATGCCGACGAGGTCGCCATACTCCATCACGACAAGCGAGCCGATATCGTGTTCGGCCATCGCGTTGACCGCGTCATTCAGTGAGGTATCGGGCGTCACCGTAAATAGGGTGTTCCCCTTGACTTTGAGGATATCGCTGACTCGCATGATTCGTCTCCTGATACTGCATGGAAAAGCTTAATGGGGATGATTTTCGATCCTAGCGGAAAGACCCCTAAAAAGAAAGCGGCCCGCCCACCATGGCAGCCGGCGCGGTGGGCGGCCCAGGGGCTGCTACTCTGCCATCGCGGCGGCGCACCATCGGCCGAATGGCCAGGTTGCGCGCAACCGGCGATAGCAGCACAATGAATTCCACCTGCACGATTCCGGGCTGCCTGCAGTCCTTCAACCGTAAGTGCGTTGACGCCGCAGGCCAAGCATGGGAGCCGATGATGGGCGATCACACCACTCACACTGAACGGCACTTCGCCAGCTTCGCGGAGTTTTATCCGTACTACCTGAGCGAGCATCGCAATGCCGCGTCGAGGCGGCTTCATTTCGTCGGCTCGCTCGGTGTAATCGGGTGTGTCGCGATGGCGCTCGCAACGGGCGGCTGGCTATGGCTGCCTGCCGCCGTCGTGTGTGGGTACGGGTTCGCATGGAGCGGGCATGTCCTGTTCGAGAAGAACCGCCCCGCCACTTTCCGTCACCCGATCTACAGCCTGATGGGCGACTGGGTGATGTTCAAGGACATCTGTTCCGGCAAGATTTCGTTGTAGCCGGCGGCGGGAGTGCGCAAGCCGTCACCGCGGGTGGCGGGTCGCCACATTGCATGGGGTCGCCGCTTGAGCCGCCGCTTGAGCCGCCGCTTGAGCCGCCGCTTGAGCCGCCGCTTGATCCGCCGCTTGATCCGCCGCATTGAACCGCCGCGTTGAACCGCCGTATTGAGCCGCTTGAGCCGCTGCATTGAGCCCGCGCATTTAAGCCAACGCAGCGGTCCCCTACATCGAGCCACGCGCATCAAGCCGTCTGATGCGGCATCGCCGACGCGCCGCGTTCGTCATCAGCCTTGCGGCCCGTACGCTCCTCCGCCCGCGCCGCAAGCAGCGCGGCAAGCGACACATCCAGCTTGTCGTTATCGAGCGCGGCGAGCAGCGTCGCGCTGTGAATGCGCGTCGAGTCGAGATTGAGCTGATATTCGAGCTCGGCGCGATCGATCACGAACAGATCGTAAAACCGCCGGACAGTAATCTGATGCGGATTCGCCAGCAGCACGAAGCGGGGCTGCAGACCGTTTTCGTCGAGTTGCACGATCCAGTCGACCGCCTCCAGTTGCTGCGCGAGGCGCAGCGTCGTGCCCATGTCGCGGCGAAGCATCCGCGCCAGTTCCGGCACCGTGTGGCCGTGCGAGCCCGCGTCGCGCGCTTCGCTGAGTGTCGCCAGCAGTTCGAGTGCATACAGCAGATCGCCGCCGACAAAATAAGGCCGATGGAACTGCCCGACGCGGATGGCCGGCAACGCCGACGCAACCATCGCACCGATCAGCGTGATGAACCAGCTCATATACATCCACAGCAAAAACAGCGGCACGACGGCAAACGCGCCATACACAGCGGTGTAAGTCGGCATCCGGCGGATATAGAAACCGAAGCCGCGCTTGGCAAACTCGAACGCGATCGCCGCGCACACGCCGCCCACCAGCGCATCGCGCCATTGGACGCGGCAGTTCGGCAGATAGACGTAAAGCATCGTGAACGCGAGCACCGTGAGCGGCAGCGCCGCACCCGTCAGCGCCCATTCGATCAGGGATGGGATGTATTGCGCGCCGGCGTACGCCATCGACCTCGTAAACAGATACGACGAGATCGACAGGCTCACGCCGATCAGAATCGGCCCGAGCGTCAGAATCGCCCAGTAGACCAGCACGCGCTGCGCGAACGGCCGCGCCTTGCGCACGCGCCAAATCACATTGAATGCGGATTCGACCGTCATCATCGTCATCACCGACGTGACGAACAGCACGATCATGCCGACCGTCGTCAGCCCTTTCGCTTTCGACGCAAACTGGTTCAAATACTTGAAGATCTGGTTGTTGAACTGCGCGGGCATCAGATGATCGGCAAGGAAGCCCTGCAGCGACGTCTGGAACGACGCAAAGATCGGGAACGCGGTGAACAGCGCAAACACGACCGTCGCGAGCGGCACGAGCGACAGCATCGTGGTGAAGGTCAGACTGCCGGCCACCTGCGGGATGCGGTCTTCGCCGCTGCGCTTGGCGGCGAATTCCGCGAGACGTTTGACCGTGTCGAAATCGAGACGCAATCGGGAACGTAACTGAGTCAATGAGTGGGTCAATGCGTGGCACAACGAATGGGAAAACCAGCCGAATTCCTTCCACTTCATCAGTCTCTCCGTCATGCCGCGTGCCGTGACGTGTGGCCTCGCCGCCGGACCCAGCCCCTATAATACCCGCTCACTCAAAACGGCCTATGAAAGACATCCTTGTGCTTTATTACAGCCGGCACGGCGCGACGCGCGAGCTGGCGCTCGCGATCGCGCACGGGGTCGACAGCGTGCCCGGCATGCAGGCGCGCGTGCGCACGGTGCCGCCGGTCTCGACGGTCTGCGAAGCAACCCAGCCGGACATTCCCGCCGAAGGGCCGCCGTACGCCGAATTGCGCGATCTCGAAGAATGCGCCGGCCTCGCGCTCGGCTCGCCGACCCGCTTCGGCAACATGGCCGCGCCGCTCAAATACTTTCTCGACGGTACGACGCCGCAGTGGCTGTCCGGCGCGCTGTCCGGCAAGCCGGCGGGCGTGTTCACGTCGACGGGCAGTCTGCATGGCGGGCAGGAAACCACGCTGCTGTCGATGATGCTGCCGCTTTTGCACCATGGCATGCTGATCGTCGGCATTCCGTACGCCGAGAGCACGCTCAACACCACGCAAACCGGCGGCACGCCGTATGGTGCATCGCACTTCGCGCGGGCGGGCTCGGCCGCGCAAGGCATTTCCGCCGACGAGAAAACGCTTGCCGTCGCGCTCGGCGCGCGCATCGCACGCACGGCTGCTTCGATGAGCGAACGAACGTGAACGGGCCCAATGAGCGAGCGAACGCGAGCGCGCACGCTTCGCCCACCGTTGCGCACACCGCAACCCAGCCGCCCGCGGCAAACCGCGGCGCCGCGCTCGGCGCGACGGTTGCGCTCGTGCTGCTGATCGCGCTGTCGGTCGCGTGGGAATGGCGGCTCGCGCCGCTGCGTCCCGGCGGCTCGGCGCTCGTGCTGAAGGCCGTGCCGCTGCTGCTCGCCCTTCCCGGCGTATGGCGCCGCCAGCTCTATACCCTGCAATGGGCGTCGATGCTGATTCTGCTGTACCTGATGGAAGGCATCGTGCGGGCAATGAGCGACCGTGGTCTCTCCGCGCGTCTTGGCTGGCTCGAGGTGCTGCTTGCGCTGATTTTCTTCGTCTGCGCGCTCGCCTACGTCGCGCCGTTCAAACGCGCCGCGCGGCGCGCGAAACGAGCGGCCTGAACCACCGGCTATCCACCGCGCCCGATGAAGGCCGGCAAGGTGCTACGCTAAAGACATGCCCCGCCGCGAAGCGGCATGAAACACCCCTACCTGAGCCGCGGCAGGCGGCAAGCGGAGCCGTACCGATGAAGATTCGCGTGCTATCCGATCTGCACCTCGAATGCGACGAGCCCGAGCTGATTCCGCACGCGAAAGCCGACCTCGTCGTGCTGGCCGGCGACATCCACAATCACGCACAAGGTTTGCGCTGGGCGGCGCAGACGTTCGACGGCGCGGTACCGGTCGTGTATGTGCCGGGCAATCACGAGTACTACGACGGCGAGTTCGGCGCACTCGAGGCGGCGATGCAGGACGCAGCGCACTCGGTCGACAACGTCCACTTCCTGAACAACGCAGCGCTCGTCGGTCCGCAGGGCCGCTGGCGCGTGCTCGGCACCACGCTGTGGACCGACTTCGAGCTGTATGGCACAGACGAAGCAGCGCGCACTGCGTCGATTGCCGCCGCGCAGCGCGCGATGCTCGACTTCCGCGGGCTGATTCAGGTCGCGTGGGCGAATCCCGCAGACACAAAGGGCACTGACGCGGTCAACTCGGCGGCCAACCCGGCGGTCAACCCAATAACGCACCCGACCGCCGACCCCGCAGCCCTGTCGCAACAACCCGGCGCGCCACGCGGTTTCACGCCCGCCGACACGCTTGCGCTGCACGCCCACGCGCGCGCGTGGCTTGAGCGCGAACTGGCGAAGCCGTTCGGTGGCAAGACAATCGTCGTCACGCATCATGCGCCGCATCGGCGCAG
>DASXXR010000364.1:0-1849 GCA_036502945.1 Paraburkholderia sp.
GTCGCCGCGCCGTTTCTGATCGTCGCGGCGCGCTCGGCGTTCGCGTCGCTGGACCCGGTGTTCGACGACGTCGCCGCAACACTTGGCCATCATGCGGGCAGCCGCTTTTTTCGCGTCACCTTGCCGATTGCGTGGCCGGCCGTTCGTGCCGGGCTCGCGCTCGCGTGGCTGCGCGCATTCGGCGAATTCGGCGCAACCGTGATGGTGGCGTATCACCCGTATTCGCTGCCGGTTTACACGTATGTCGTGTTCGGCGGCCAGGGCTTGCCCGCGATGATGCCGCTGCTGTTGCCGACGCTCGCGATTGCCGTGGTATGCGCGGTGCTGTCGGTGTACAGCCGTAGTGGTGGCGCGGAGGCGAGCGCACCGCAGGACAACGGCGACGAACCGTCCGCCGGCGCGGCAGCCGCATTGCCCGCGCTGCCGAATGCGCGGCTTTCGTTCGCGTTAAAGCGCGATCTCGGCGCGTTCGGCCTCGATATCGCCTGGACGCCGGCAAGCCGGCGTCTCGCGATCATCGGGCCGTCGGGTTCGGGCAAATCGCTGGCGCTGCGGCTGATCGCCGGGCTTGAGCTTAACGACGGCTGCACCGTCAAGCTCGGCGAACTCGATCTCGCAGCGCTTGCGCCGGAGCGTCGGCAGATCGGTTATATGCCGCAGGACTACGGCCTTTTTCCGCATATGACGGTGGCGCAGCAGTTGTCGTTTCCTGTCGATGCCGATGCGGCGAGCGCGCGCTACTGGGTCGAGCATCTCGGCCTTGGCGCGTTGACGGGACGCCTCCCGCGTCAGTTGTCGTTCGGCCAGCGGCAGCGCGTCGCGCTCGCGCGTGCGCTTACGCGCCACAGCCAGCTGCTGCTGTTCGACGAACCGTTCGCCGCACTCGATACGCCGCGCCGGCGTCGCCTGCAGCAGTCGCTGCGCGCGCTGCAACGGGAAATTTCAGCGGTCACGGTGATCGTCACGCACGACCCCGACGAAGCCGCGCTGCTCGCCGACGAACTGCTCGTGATCGAACAGGGCCGCGTGCTGCAGGCGGGCAGGATCGACGAGGTGTTCCAGCGGCCCGCCACGCTGCGCGTCGCCGAACTGCTCGGGCTGCACAACGTCGGCGAAGGGGTGGTTCGACAGGCGGGCCGCATCGAGACCTCGCTCGGCTTGCTGATCGACACAGCCGACCGTTCGATCGCGCCGGGGCGACACGTGATGTGGCGCGTGTTGCCGCGCGCGATCACGGCGGCGCCGGAGGGGGCGTATGCCGGCACGCTCGACGGGTTCGAACTGCGACACGGCGACCGCTACGCAGTGCTCGATGTCGGCGGTCACCGGTTCGACATCGGATGCGACGACGCGTCGTTCGACGGGTTGCGCGCGCAACGTTTCAATGTCGATCCGCACGGTGTTTCGGTATGGGCGACGCAGCCGCCGCCGGCGCTGCAGCCGGCGAGATAGCACGGGGCTGGGTTCAGCCGCGCGGCGTCGCGTGGCGCGCTACGCGTTATGCGTATATGGACGGCGATCCGTCGGGCGCACGGCGCGGCGCGTGCGCGCTCAGCCCTTTGCTTCGCCATCGCTCCAAGCGTCTTCGGCGACCTGCAGGCGCGGTGATAAGTCGTTGTGCAGGCTAGCGCTTCGCATCGACATCGACATCGACGCGTTTGCCGCGCACGATCTCTTCGCCCGCATTGGGCGAGAGCCGGCGGGTCACCGGAATCGATGCGAACGAGCACAGTCCCACGGTGACGAACGCGGGCCAGAAGTCGGACCACTCGATGGCCGGATGGCCGTGCAGCGCGCGCGTGATCTGCAGCACGATGCCGCCGATCGTCACGCCGAGCCCGAGCGAGAT
>DASXXR010000365.1:0-3620 GCA_036502945.1 Paraburkholderia sp.
TCTGGCACGCCACGCGCGGCCGCGCAGGCCCCACAGCGCGATCCCGGCACACCCGCACAGCGCAACAGCGAGCGCGACCGTGCCACGCCAATCCGGCAACACCGGCTGATGCTGCAGCCATACGACGCCCAACGCAAACCCGCACCATACCGCCCGCATTCATCCTCCGCGCCTGACGTTCGCCGTTCGCCGTGCGCCGCGAGCCGCTTCGATGCGCTTCGATGCGCTTCGACACGCGCCGGCCGGCATGCTTCGCCCGGCGCGAATCACTGGAAACGATTATGCAGAGTAAAGGGCGAGCCGCGGCAACGCGGCGTGCGCGTTAGCCGTTGTGCATAGCGCCAGCTCGTTTTCATCGATGTTGCGCTGTTGCGCGAGGCTCGCGCCGATCGCCGGAATCTGGTCCGGCGTGTTGCGCTGGCGATAGAGCCATGCGGGCGCGATATCGGGCGCGTCCGTTTCGACGACGATCGCGTCGAGCGGCAATTGCACGGCCAGACGCCGGATCTGCAGCGCGCGTTCGAACGTCAGGTTGCCGCCGAAGCCGAGATGCATGCCGTGATCGATGAACGCCTGCGCCTGCTGGAAGCTGCCGTTGAACGCATGCGCGATACCGCGATGCACCTGATGCCGGCGCAGCCCCTTCAGCACCTGGTCCTGCGATTTGCGCACGTGGCAGATCGCCGGCAGATCGAACTCGCGCGCGAGCTTCAATTGCTCGTTGTAGAAGAACTGCTGGCGCGCATCGTCGAGACCCGGCACGAAGTAGTCGAGACCGATTTCGCCGATGCCGACGAAACGCGGATCGTCAAGGCTCGCTTCGATCTCCATCCGCAACGCGTCGAGATCGGCCTCGACAGCGTTCGGCGTGAAAAGCGGATGAATACCGAGCGCGTAAGCCCCGCCCTCCACACGATGCGCGAGCTCGCGCACGCGGGCAAAACCCGCACGCGTCACGCCCGGAATCACGATCCGCGCGACGCCTGCATCGCTCGCCGCCGCGGCGACCGCGGCGCGGTCCGCATCGAACTCCGAAGCATCGAGATGACAATGCGTGTCGATCCACATGCGGGCGGCCTCGGGTTGCAAGGAGTCAGGCAGGTTAAAGGGAAAATGAAGGGAAAAAAGAACCGGCTAAAGCGGAACCGGCGGCTCCTCGTACAGCACGCCGTCGCGCAAACGCATCGTCCGGTCGCAGCGCGCCGCCAGGTCCTGATCGTGCGTGACGATCACGAAGCTGGTGTCGAACGTGTTCGACAGTTCGAGCATCAGGTTGAACACGGTGTCCGCGGTGCCGCCGTCGAGATTGCCGGTCGGCTCGTCGGCGAGCACGCACGCGGGCTTTGTGACGAGCGCGCGCGCAATCGCGACGCGCTGCCGCTCGCCGCCCGACAGCTCGCCTGGCCGATGCTTCGCGCGATGCGCGAGACCGACGCGCTCGAGCGTGGCGAGCGCTTCGCGGCGCGCGTCTTCGGTGGTCATGCGGCGAATCCGCAACGGCATCGCGACGTTATCGAGCGCGCTGAATTCGGGCAGCAGATGGTGGAACTGATAGACGAAGCCGAGCGCGCGGTTGCGCAGATCGTTGCGTTCGCGTTCCGACAGCTTCGTGAACGGCTTGCCCAGCACCGATACCTCGCCGGTGCTCGGATCGTCGAGGCCGCCGAGCACGTGCAACAGCGTGCTCTTGCCGGACCCCGATGCACCGACGATCGCGAGCTTCTCGCCGCGCCGCACGGAAAGCTGCGTATTGTTGAGCACCTGCACGTTCAGGCCGCCCTGCACGAACGCCTTCGAAATGCCGGTTGCTTCGAGCACGAAAGGGTGGACAGCGCTCGCCCCGGTCATGGCTTGCGGATCTGGACGATCATTCATAGCGCAGCGCCTCCGCAGGACGAACCTTGGCGCCGCGCCAGCTCGGATAGAGCGTCGCCAGCGACGACATCAAGAACGCGATCACGCCGATCCTGATCACATCGCCCGGCACGAGTTCGGACGGCAGCTCGCTGATGAAATACACCGACGGCGGCAGGAACTGCACGCCGAACAGATGCTCGATCATCGGCACGAGCCACGGAATGCTCCACGCAATCAGACAGCCGAGCGCGACGCCGAGCGCCGTACCGACAAAGCCGATCGTCACGCCCTGGATGACGAAGATCTTCATGATCGACCCCGGCTGCGCGCCGAGCGTGCGCAGGATCGCGATGTCGGCCTGCTTGTTCGTCACGGTCATCACGAGCGACGACACCAGATTGAACGCCGCGACCGCAATGATCAGCGTGAGGATGATAAACATCATGCGTTTTTCGATTTGCACGGCGGAGAACCATGTCTTGTTCTGCTGGGTCCAGTCGCGAATGTAGAGGTCGCCCGACAGCGAACGCGCCAGTTCATGCGCGACGAGCGGCGCGCGCTGCATGTCTTTCAGCTTCAACCGCACGCCGGTCGGCGCGGCCAAACGGAACAGCACCTGCGCGTCGCGGATGTTGATCAGCGCAAGCGTGCTGTCGAATTCATAATGGCCGGACTCGAACACGCCGACCACGCTGAACTGCTTCAGCCGCGGCAGCATGCCGGCCGGCGTGATCGTGCCTTCGGGCGCGACCAGCGTGATCTTGTCGCCGGCGATCACGCCGAGGTTCGCCGCCAGATCCGCGCCGAGCACGATGCCGAATTCGCCGGGTACAAGGTCTGCGAGCCGGCCAGACTTCATCTCCTTGTCGATGTCCGACACCTGCGGCTCGAGCGACGGGTCGACGCCGCGCAACGCGACGCCGCTCACCGCGTCCTGGCGCGTCAGCAAGGCTTGCGCTTCGACATACGGCGCCGCGCCGATCACCTCTTTGTTGCGGCGCGCTTCCTGCGCCGTGAGCTGCCAGTCCGGCATCGAGCCGGTCGGCGAAAAGATCTCGACGTGCGCGAGCACCGACAGCATCCGGTCGCGCACCTCTTTCTGGAAGCCGTTCATCACCGACAGCACGACGATCAGCGCCGCGACGCCGAGCGCGATGCCCGACATCGACACCAGCGCGATGAACGAAATGAAGCCGTTGCCGGTCGTGCGTTTGCCGGCGCGTGTATAGCGCCAGCCGATCTGCCATTCGTACGGAAGTTTCAAGCGAGTCCTTATCTGCGTTTTCCAGCTGCGGTGCAGCACTCCGTGGGGTAGCGCTGCTTCGACGCGCTCCCCGCGGGCGGCCGCTTCGGGATGCGTGAACGAGCCGCGCGGCGCCGTCATGGTTTGGCGCGAATTATGACCGATGGTTCCGGCTCGCGGCGGATCGCGCCGGCTACGGCGGCACACACGCGGTTTTGCGACGCGTTTCGAGCAATTTCCAGGCCGGCCGATTGCTGTGCGGCTGCGGCGGCACGCCGCAATCCGGGCCTTATGCTTGTTGCTTGCGCTTGCCGCCGCGCCGATGCGGCAAGCGATGCCGCCGGGGTCGCGCCGGACTCTCACCGACCTCGCACGGGGCCGCGCCGATCTCACGCCGGCCCCGATCAACGGCGAAGTTTGCCATACAATGCGCACCATCATGCACGCCAACCGACTTCACCTGCTCATCCCGTTCGCGCTGCCGGCCGCAGCCGATGCCTCCACCGCGCTGCATGCTCTC
>DASXXR010000366.1:0-14370 GCA_036502945.1 Paraburkholderia sp.
CCGCCCTGCCCGATATAGCCGCAATCCGCGCCGTAGTGCCGGCGCGAAGCATCGTTCAACGCGCCCGCGAGCCACGGCGCGAGGCTCGGCGCACTCCAGCCTGTCGCCGCGGAAGCGTCCGGCCTGAAGGTGACTTTCGCGTTGTACGGCGGCTCGAATTCGAGCAGCGCCTTCAATTCGCCGACCGCCTTCACCGCATCGACGAGCGGCGGCAGTCGCAGCGACAATTTGAATGCAGTGCGTGGCCGCAGCACGTTGCCCGCGTCGGCGAGCGCCGGCAGCCCCGCCGCGCCCGTCACCGATAGCGAAGGCCGCCATGTCGAATTGAGCAACGCTTCCTGCGGATTGGTCGTGGTGGGTAGCACCTGGCGGCCGTCCTGCCCGCAAGCCCACGGCATTTTCTTCCACACGTCGTCGCCGAGAATCTTCGCGGTCGCTTCCGCTTCGCGCAGGCGCTCGGACGGAATCAGGCAATGAAAACCCTTCGGGAGCAGATTGCCGGTTGACGCGTCTTCGAGCCGTTCGAACAGTTGCCGCATGATGCGAAAGCTCGACGGCGCAATGCCGCCATACGAGCCCGAGTGGATGCCTTCGTCGAGCACCTGCACTTCGAGATCGCCGGCGACCATGCCGCGCAGCGAAGTGGTCAGCCATAGTTGATCGTAGTTGCCCGCGCCCGAATCGAGGCATACGACGAGCCCGACCTCGCCGAGCCGGTCGCGCAGCGCATCGACATAGGGCAGCAGATCGTAGCTGCCCGATTCTTCGCAGGTTTCGATCAGGCCGACGCAACGCGGACGTTCGATGCCTTGCGCGTCCAGCGCGGCGAGCGCGGTGACGCTCGCGTAGATCGCATAGCCGTCGTCCGCGCCGCCTCGGCCGTACAGCCGGCCGTCTTCGAGCTTCGGCTGCCACGGCCCGAGGTCGTTGCGCCAGCCGGCGAACTCGGGCTGCTTGTCGAGATGGCCGTACAGCACGATCGTATCCGTGCTGCCGGAGCGCGTGGCGGGCGTTTCAAAGAAGATCACCGGCGTGCGGCCGGGCAAGCGGATCACCTCCAGCTTTAGTCCGCGCACCGGCTGCTGCTCGACCCATTTCGCGGCTTCCGTGACGACGCGTTCGATGAAGCCGTGCTTCTGCCAGTCGGGATCGAACGCCGGGCTTTTTGCAGGCACCGCGATGTAGTCCGTGAGCGCGGGCACGATCTCGTCGTTCCACTTGCGCTCGACGAATTCGCGCAGCGAATCATGGTCAAGCTGATGTTGAGTCGTATCGTCGGAGATCATCGCAGCGTTTCCGGTCAGTCGAAATTCACATGATAGTCCCGATCCCCGGTCGCCAAATATCGTCATACTTGTACACTCAAATACATCCGTTCTCCGCGCCGCGCGAGCGCCGTGTTCGCGCGACAATGAAACGGCACGTTACCCATTGCCCCGTCAGTCCCGATGATCAACATCGCTATTCAAGGCGTCGCGGCAATCGTCGCGCTAGGACTCTATTTCCTGCCGTCGATCCTCGCCGACCGGCGCAAACGTCACGACCTGCTGACAATCGCACTGTTCAACGCCTGCGTCGGCTGGACGGTCTTTGGCTGGCTGCTCGCGCTCTACTGGGCGCTGCAGCCCAATCCGCCGAAAAACGTAGCCGGCGAAATCGCCCAGTCGCGGCGGCTTGGGGGGATGCGCACCTTCTCGAAGAAGCTGGCCGAGCGGGTGCAATTACGCAGCTCCGGCAAGGAAACGCGCGATCGTTCGTCGAAGTAACCGGTCCGGACGACACACAGCGCGCCAGCGCGCGCAAAGGGTAACCCGATGCAGATCGACCCGTTTCTGATCGACATTCCGGACGCGCAGATTGACGCGCTCAACGCGCGGCTCCTGCACACCCGCTGGCCGGATCAATTCGACGGCGAACCGTGGGCGCTCGGCACCGATCGCACGTATCTGCGCGAACTCGTCGATTACTGGGCAACCGCCTACGACTGGCGCGCCGCGCAGCGCCGGCTCAACCAGCAACCGCAGTTCGTCGCCGATATCGGTGGGCTGCGAGTTCATTTTCTGCATCGGCGCGGGCTGGGACCCCAACCTTATCCGCTCGTCGTCACCCATGGCTGGCCCGGATCATTCATCGAGTTCGTCGATCTGTTGCAGCATCTGTGCGACCCTGCGTCGGTCGGCGCGGATCCCGCCGACGCATTCGACGTCGTCGTGCCGTCGATGCCCGGCTTCGGTTTTTCGCAGCGGCCGGCGCAACCGGGCACGTCGGTGTTCGCGATCGGCGACCTGTGGGCCGAGTTGATGCGCGGTCTCGGCTATGAGCATTTCGGCGCACAGGGCGGCGACCTGGGCGCCGCGGTTTCGACAGTGCTCGCATACCGCCATCCTGACGCTGTCGACGGGATTCACCTGAACTATCTGCCCGGCTCATACGCGCCGCCGCAAACTGCCGGCGATCCGCCGCTTACGCAACCCGAGAAGGATTTTCTCGCTGCGAAAACCATATGGGCCGATAGCGAAGGCGCTTACGCACATCTGCACGGCACAAAGCCGCAGACCGTTGCGTACGCATTGAATGATTCGCCCGCTGGGCTCGCCGCGTGGATTGTCGAGAAATTCCGTTCATGGAGCGATTGCGGCGGCGACGTCGAACGCGCCTTCTCGAAGGACGAATTGCTGACCAACCTGTCGCTGTACTGGCATACGCAAACAATCGGCTCGTCGATGCGCCTGTACCGGGAAACCCGCTTGCGGCCGATGCGGTTCGCGAGCGGCGAGCGCGTTCGGCCGCCGCTCGCGTTCGCGCGTTTTCCGAAGGAGATCAGCCAGCCGCCGCGCTCGTGGATCGAGCGCGTGTTCAATGTTGCGCAATGGTCCGATATGCCGCGCGGCGGTCATTTTGCGGCGATGGAAGAACCCGCATTGCTGGCCGAAGACATCAGGCAGTTTTTCAGGCCGCTGCGTCGCTAGGGTGGCTTTACGTGGGGTTTGCCGATGGCGCGGCCGCCGTGCCTGCCTTACTTACGTTAGGGCAGCGCGGCCCGCGTGAACTTGTGCAGTTGCACCGATCCCGCCGGAATGGAGCGTGGCTCGAGCCGGACTTTATCCTGTTCGAACATCTCCTGACGCAATTCCCCGTGTTCGTCGAACCACTGGCAGACGAGCCAGTCGCCGATGGCGCTTGCGACCGGTCCCGCGTAGGTCACCGTCATCCGCGGTCCGCCCGTCTTGAGCGTCACAACATCGCCGATGTTGACTTGCTCGGTTTGCGGCGGATCGAATGTGTTTAAAGTAGCAGTCCGCATAAATGTCCCCGTTATAAGCGTCGAGCTGTCCGATCAAACACTGCCGCACACGCACTACAGTCGATTTATTTAAGAGTGCCGCAAGATTAACAATCGTATTTTCGGTGGGCAAGTGTTTTTTTAAACGAAACCGTTTACATCACCGATTTAAACGGATTTATAAAATATTTTAGTACGGCCGTGCCGGATATTGTAGACGCATGAAACCCTTGTGTCGGCGGCTTTTGCTGTGAGACACAGATGCTCATAAAGTAGGAATTACGTGACACGACCGTAGGATATGCAAATAATTCCGATCGACGCCTGTCATACGCATGCAACTAATAGTGGTTAACGCGAAGATCTGGTTTTATCGCTAACAGCCGCGCTCACCAATAAATCAGCGCATCATTACTGAACTTTAAAATCACCATCCGACGTCCGGTAAATGCGTGGGGCGTCGGACCAAAACAGTGTAATCACCTCAGCCTTTTAATGTGAAGTTTTGCCCGGTTTATGCGCAATTCTTCACCGCACGATTTTCCGCTGCGCGCCGCAGCGCGATATTCTGGTGTCGGACAACCATCATGCTGAGCCCGATGCACACGGTCATCAGCACCACGTTGATGCTGAGACAGCGCTCGAACGCATGTGCGTAACCGCCCGCCGTGGGGTTGCCCATGACGACGCCGAAGAACACGCCGCTGATCGCCGCGACACCGAATGCCGCGCCGATCTGCAGCGTCGTGTTGACGACGCCTGACGCAAGCCCGGCCTTCTCCGGCACGACTTCGGAAAGCACGACGCGCATCACCGACGGAAACACGAGACCGTGGCCGACGCCGGCACAGACAAGTCCAGCGTAAAACAGCACGCCCGGCGCGATGTGTTGCGACGCCGCCCAGCCGGTCACCGAAAAGCCGACGGCCAGCAGCGAGAAGCCAAGCGTCAGCACGTGCGTGCCAATGCGCTGGACGACAGCCAGCGACGTCAACGGACCGACGACGAAGCCGATCGCGAATGGCATGATGGCGATGCCCGCTTCGAGCGGCGTCCAGTGCAAGCCGGTCTGCAGATATACGCCGTAGGTCAGAAAGAACGAGCTATTGCAGTAGAACAGAAATGCAACAGCAAGCCCGAATGAAAACGCGGGATTGCGAAACAATTGCAGATCCATGAGCGGATATCCGCCGCTGCGCTCAAGACGCTGCTCGGTCGCAACGAAAATCGCGAATACCGGAACGCACAACGCAAACATGACAAACGTCCATAGCGGCCAGCCGGCTTCGCGGCCATGCGTCATCGGGTAGATCAGCAGCAGCAACAGCACCGAAAGCAGCGCGACCCCCTTCAGATCGACGCGCGTGCTGGTGGGTTGCCGGTTCTCCGGAATGTATTTCCAGGCGCCGATAAACGCGAGAATACCCACCGGAACGTTGATCAGAAAAACGGCACGCCAGTCGAGTCCGAACGGCCGATACGTAATCAGCGCGCCGCCGCCGAGTTGCCCGGCGATCGACGACAGGCCGTACACAAATCCGTAAAAGCCGATGATCTTCGTTTGCAGATGCAGCGGCACCACCGCGCGAATGGTCGCCAGCACTTGCGGCACCATCAGCGCCGCTGCCATGCCTTGCACGATGCGCGCGATCACCAGCATCAGGCCGGTCGTCGCCAGCCCGCACAGCGCGGACGCCACCACGAAGCCGGCCATGCCGGTCATGAAGATACGCTTGCGGCCGAACAGGTCGCCCAGCCGGCCGCCGGTAATAAGCAGCACGGCGAAGGCGGACGCATACGCGGAGAGGATCAGTTGTAGTTGCGCGTCACTGGCTGCAAGGCCGGTGTGAATTGCCGGCAGCGCAAGATTGACGATGAAGTAATCGAGCGGTGCCAGGAACGCGCCCACCATCAGCACGACAAGCGCGAGACCCTGATGCTGGGCATGCGGCGCCGCAGACCGCGCTGCACCGGCGGCGGCGCCGGAACCGGATGCCGCCAGATCTGCCGGCGCGGACGTTTTGTCTTTCATATTCATGACTGATCGTTCAATAATTACTCAAAAAACTTGAATTTCAGATTAACGCGCGCATCGCAACGTCGACGACCGCTTTCAACTCTTCTTCGTTGCGCCGGACCTTGCCGATCACGCGCAGGCCCTGCGTCACACATAACAGGAAATCGGCGATGGCTTTCTCGTCGAGCGTGGCGTTGAACACGCCCGTCGCCTGGCCCCGGATCACCGCGGCCGCAAGCAAGGTGACAATGCGGCGGTGGATTGCCGCGATCCTTTCATGTAGCGCTTCATCATGCGGTTGCATTTCCAGCGTGGCGTTCGTAATAAAGCAACTGCGCTGGCCGCCCAGCGCCGTCGCGACCCGCGTGTGATGCAGCAGTGCGTTTCGCAGCGCGTCCGCAGGCGGCACGTCGGCGTTCAGGCGCTCGACGAGCCCAGCGACCGAACCCTCCGCGTAATAATCGAGCGCGGCGAGCATCAGGCCGTGCTTGTCGCCGAACACGCCGTACAAACTGCCGCGCAGCACGCCGGTCGCCTTCACCAGATCGTCGATCGATGTTGCGTGATAGCCGTGGCCCCAGAACACCTTGCCCGCTTTTGCGAGAACGGCGTTCGTGTCGAACTGGCGCGGACGTCCGCGCTGGCAGTCCGCGTTGGGCTTGCGCAAGGGTTTTTTCAGAGGAATCGGTCGGCTCATCCAGCCGATTTTATGACTGAACGGTCAATAAATCAAGCTTGGCCGCGCGACGCCGCCCATGCTGCCCGCAACGATGTAAATGCTCGTAAAATCGATCGTTATGCCATTTATGCTCGATTTAAGGTACATTACTCCGTGAATGGAAATTTGACAAAGAATGATCGATGACCTAATATGATCGATATATCGATCATTAAGCTCATAACGAGCGTTTTAACGAACATGAAGGTCGCCCAAGCCTCCAGCCTTGCGCCCCCCCTCCTCGAGCAAAGCAAACACCTTGGGGAATTGCTGGCGCGCCTGCGCATCGCGCGCGGCGTCAAACAGACCGACGCGGCTTTGCGCGCGGGTCTGTCGCGCAACACCGTGTACCGCCTCGAACACGGGGAGCCAGGCCTTGCCATCGGTCAGGTGCTACGTTATCTGGACGCCATCGCGCCCGGCACATCGCTCGGAGTCCTGTATTCGGAAAAGGACCCGGCGCTGGCGGCGCTGGCGGCGCGCGAACGCAAGTCCCGGGTTCGCGAGATGAGTGCATCCGAGCGCGACGAACTGAACTTCTAACCATCCGCTTCACCTGCCCTGCAGAACAAGAACCCCGATGGCAACTCGCGAATCAAGACTGATAGCTTTCGCAAACATTGGCGCGCAATGGGCGCCGTGCGGGCAACTCGCCCTGACTGAGGAGGGTTCGACACTTATCGCATCGAGCTTCGCTTATGGTCTGAACTACCTCAAGCGCAACGACGCACTGGAGGTGGACCCGGTCAGCTTGAGCATTGCGGACCGGACATCTATTTCGGGCAAGTACCTGCTGCCGGTCAATGCCCTTCCCTTCTTTGGTGGCATCCGCGATGCGGCGCCTGACTCATGGGGACGGCGCGTTATCGAGGCCAAGCTCAAGGCGCCACCGAACAGCCTGGCTGAATCGGAATATCTCCTGCACGCAGGAAGTGAGCGCGTGGGAGCACTCGACATCCGTTCCAGCCGGACAGATTTGCCAACGGCGGGCGTGAGCAGTTTGCACACCCTGAACCACCTGATGGACGCTGCGGAGCGCATCGAGGACGGCCTGCCTGTTCCGGCCCATCTGGAAGCAATTTTCGTGGAGGGTACCGCTCTGGGCGGCGCGCGCCCGAAGGCCTCGGTTCGCGATGAGCAAGAGGTGCTGTGGCTCGCCAAGTTCGCCAGTCGCCATGACCGGTTTGATATTCCGGGCATCGAGTGCGCCGCGCTCAGGATGGCGGAGAAAGCAGGGTTGACGGTACCGCCAGTGAAAACGCTGTTGCTTGGCGACCGTCGCATCATGCTCATTCGTCGATTCGACCGCTACTGGACGGTGCCGGGCGGCGCACCGGCGCAGCACGCCGAGCGCCTGAAGCTCGGGTCCGGCGACGGGCGAGTTGAGCATCGCTCGGCGTTTGTCAGCGGCCTCACGCTTGTGGCATGCGATGAGAGCGAGTCACGCGACAAGTCGTATGCCGATCTGGCCGACGCCATTCGGAAATATTGCCACCCGAGCGTGATTCGCGAGGACAACGCGGAGCTGTTCAAGCGCATGGTCTACAACATCTTCGTGAGCAACGACGATGACCACCTGCGCAACCACGGCTTCATCTGGGATGCCGCGTTGCCCGGCTGGCGGCTAAGCCCGCTTTACGATGTGCTGCCTCGCGCCAGCAATGCCACCGACCGCTATCTCCACCTGAGCGTCGGCCAGGACGGAAGACTGGCCACTCTGGACAACGCCCTCAGCTGGCACAACAAGTTCACGCTATCCCAGCGCGCCGCCGGCCAGTTTATTGCGGACATCTGGCGCGTGGTGCGGGAGTGGCGGGTCCACTTCGAGGAGTTCGGTGTCGACGCCGCGCAGACGGATAAGGCCGCGCCAGCGTTTCGCCACATCGACGACATCTCGACACCGGAGATGCGCAAGCTGTTGCCGTGAGATGCCTCACTGAATACAACTGCTCCACGTCTATTCGTACGTCACCACCGCAAGCTCAGCGCTGTCCCGATGCCTCTACCGCCGCGTCGAACAGATCGTTGACTTCCTTCATGCCGAGTGCGTCGCTGGTGAACGTGAACGTGCCGCGTTCATGCATTTCGCGAGCAGCGCGCAGCAATGCGCCCAGTGCCGCGCGCGCAAGCGCGCCTCCGACGCTGATGCGTCTGACACCAAGCGCCTGCAGTTCGCGCAGGTCGAGCGATACGCCCGCCATGCCCATCAGCACATTGACCGGCTTGTCGAGCGCGCCGACCACGGCGGCGATGTCATCGCGCGTTTTGAGTCCGGGCGCATAGAGCACGTCGGCGCCCGCTTCCTGATACGCGTGCAGGCGGCGAATCGTGTCGTCGAGATCGGGCCGCCCGACGAGGTAATTCTCCGCACGAGCGGTCAGCGTGAATGGAAACGGCAACGCACGCGCGGCCTCCACAGCGGCGCGCACGCGTTCGACCGCCAGCTCGTGCGCATAGACAGGATCGTCCGCGCGGCCCGTCGCATCCTCGATCGAACCGCCGACAACACCCGCGGCCGCCGCGCGCAGGATCGTCTCAGCCGCGTCTTCCGGCGCATCGCCAAAGCCGTTTTCGAGGTCCGCGCTGACCGGCAGATCGGTTGCCGACGCGATCTCCGCGAGATGCACCATCATCTGATCGCGCCCGACTGCGTTGTCCGGTAAGTCGCGCGAGAACGCGTAGCCGGCACTGGTCGTCGCCAGCGCCCTGAAGCCGACCGCCGCCAGCAGCCGCGCCGAGCCGATATCCCACGGATTCGGGATGATGAAGGCCTGCGCGGCCTCGTGATACGCACGGAACAGGTGAGCTTTTTCTGCCTGTGATTTCATGCTGGCCTCTTTGGAAACCGGTGCGGACAGGCGCGCCGATACGCAAAAACGCCCTGTCCGGACAGCACACTGAACGCTACCGCGTACCTGAGCGGCGACGCTTAGCTTTCGAGCTTCGCGTCCATCGTGATGGTTGCGTTCAGCACCTTCGACACCGGGCAACCGGCCTTCGCGTCGGCGGTCGCCTTGTCAAATTTGGCTTTGTCGCCGCCGGGAATCTTCACCGCAACATCGAGATGAACGGCGGTGATCGTAAATCCGCCGCCGTCCTTATCCAGCGTAACCGTCGCAGTCGTGGCAATGCGCTCCGGCTTGATGCCCGCCTTGCCCAGTTCTGCCGACAACGCCATCGAAAAACAACCCGCATGTGCCGCCGCTATCAGCTCTTCCGGGTTAGTGCCGACTCCGCTTTCGAAACGCGTTGCAAACGAATATTGCGTTTCCTTCAGCACGCCGCTGTCGGTGGAGATCGTGCCCTTTCCGTCCTGCAGACCGCCCTGCCAGACTGCCGATGCCTTGCGCTTCATTACGCTCTCCTGTTATGCCCTGCCTGCGTAGCCGTGTCCTGAACCGCGATGCCTGCCCGCAACGGTCTCGCCCGGATTCTTCTGCGGAAACTGGCATCGGTCACGAATACTGTGCTGCGCCGCAGATGCCGGCGTGGACCGAACTTCATGATAGGTTGTTCCATGCGACCGTGCGATGACCAAAAAGACGAAAAAGCCCGCCACCAGGGCGGGCTCGAAACTGCTTGAAACAAACCGATCAGAAGCGCGTGCGCAAACCAACCGTCGCGACAACCTGGTTGTTCGTCGAAGACGCGCCACCCGAGTTGTTGATGAATGCGACGAAGCCGTGACCCGACACGTGCTGATACATGCCTTCCGCGTAGACGTCGGTGCGCTTCGAAAG
Organism: Paraburkholderia sp.; assembly: GCA_036502945.1. Classification (GTDB taxonomy): domain Bacteria; phylum Pseudomonadota; class Gammaproteobacteria; order Burkholderiales; family Burkholderiaceae; genus Paraburkholderia. The sequence goes on from DASXXR010000366.1 coordinate 9,759, forward strand.
CGAATACACCGCCTGAAGGTTGACCTGGTTCCACTTCGGGTCTTCGCCGAACGTCGAGCTGTCGGTGACGTGACCGTCCGTGTACGTATACGCGACACCCAGGCTGACCGCCGGCGTCAACGCGTACTTGCCGTTCAGTTCATAGTTGTCGAAGCGCACGTCGCCGTTTGCGGAACCGAACGACTGTGAGCCCTGGAACTGGCTGTGCGTATACACGAAGCCGACGAGCGCCGGGCCGAACGCGTAGTTCAAGCCTGCGCCGAAGGTGCGCTGGACGTCCGCACCGAGCTGAAAACCGCCCGTGCCGTTCGCTTGCGACTCGGCGAGATCGATCGCACCGGCCGTATTCGCCGTATTGTTCGAACCGTTGATCTGCAGGTAGCCGGCCGCAGCGGTCAACCCGCCGAACTGATAGCTCGCGCCCGCGCTATAAGCGCGATCGACGGAGAAGTCCGTGTTGTTCGAGAACGCGTACAAACCGCCGAACTTGAAACCACCGTAGTTGAGACTCGTGTACTTGACCGAGTTGTTCATCCGCACCGAGTGGTTCAGGTTGTCGTTGTCGAACGGGTGGGCAAAACCCGTATCTCCGAACGTGCCTGACGTACCCGACAACGGTGAGACGAAATCGACCAGCGTGTCATATTGACGGCCGAGCGTCAGTGCGCCGAACTGATTGCTCGCCAGACCCACGTAGGCCTGCCGGCCGAAGAAGCGGTTGTCCTGGGCGAGCTTGCCGTTCGTTACGCTGAACCCGTTTTCGAGCACGAAGATCGCCTTGAGCCCGCCGCCGAGATCTTCCGATCCGCGCACCCCGAAACGGCTGCCGTTGATTTCACCGCTCGTCGCCTGGAATAGCGGACCCTTCGTGGCGCCCTTTTGAACGTTGTTCGTATAGGCGAGACCTGCGTCGATCAGGCCGTAAAGCGTCACAGAACTTTGCGCATGGGCCGTCGACGCGGCGAATACCGCGGCGACCGCTGCTGGAATAGCGATTTTCTTCACTGTAGCTCCTTCTTATGGGGAAACCGGATTGAACGGCGAACGCAAGTATAGGGAGGACTCAGTGATGAGAAGCGCGTTACGTGACGCAATAAAGCTCGTCAATCAGAAGAATAATAATGTCACAAATCCGTCATACTCAATACTGACAGTTATTTAGCGGAATTCGGCGATGGTAAATCGAATAATTCGCAAGAATATCGTGGCGTATCGACAACACAAAAATACCTTCCGAATTTGCGAAAACGCTCTCGAACGCATTGAACGCCACTGATTGGCAATCAGCAATCAGCGCAGATCCGAAGAGACGTACATGCCCAACGGGCACCGCTGAGCGGCCATCTATCAATCCTGACAAGCCGGATTACATCACTGCGAAATGCCCTGTCTACTATTAATCTGACTCTGCGTCCTGACCATATATTCAGCGCATAGTCACAATCTGTATCTTCTAACGTGCGAATATGATATTTACAGGCAAATCAGAGAAAGTTCAAACAGTAATTCTCAACAACAATCATCAATTGCTACGCATTCATTTATCGCGGCAAAAGGATATCGTCGTCGAACACTAAACCTTTCGGATTTAAAGCATCGTGTAACGAAATTTTAAATATCGATTAACGGCGCGCGCGGCCGGCGTCGCCGCGCGCCTCGACATGAATATGCAGGCCCACCGGCTACAGCAATGCGATCACGCGCACGTTGCCCTGTTCGGCCGACGCGACGACCTTGCCCGCAACCCGCCGGAACGTGATCGACACCGACGCGTCGCCAACCCGCAAATCGCGCACCTCGAGCCAATCGATACCGTCGGGCAGCATAGGCTGCTCGATCAGCACTTCCCCGCGTGCGGCGTCGATCGTTATGCCGAGGCAGGCTTCGAGCATCATGAACGGCGACCCTGCCGCCCACGCTTGCGGCAGGCACGCAACCGGGTAGGCCGTGGGCGGCTCGCCGCGCCGCCGCGGAAACCCGCAAAAGAGTTCCGGCAGACGCATGTCGAAATTGACCGCGGCCTGGAAGAGCGCCTGCAGCAAGCGCACCGCCGCCGCCTTGCCGCCGTACTGCGCGAGACCGCGCGCGCAGAGCGCATTGTCGTGCGGCCACACCGAGCCGTTGTGATACGCCATCGGATTGAAGCGCGGCTGGCCGGCAGCCAGCGTACGCACGCCCCAGCCGGTATGGAACAACGCAGACTCGAGACCGCGCGCAACCGCTTCGCCACGCTCGCGTGTCGGCAAGCCGAAAGCAAGCAGATGCCCCGCGTTCGATGCAAGCACGCGGCACAGTTCGCCATGACCGTCGAGCGCGATGCCGTAAAAGCCCACGTCGTCCATCCAGTACTTCTCTTCGACGCGCTCGCGAATCGATGTCGCGCGTTGCGTATAGCGCGCCGCGTCACCGGCGAGGCCCCGCATCGCGGCGAATTGCGCCATGGTGTCGAACGCGGCGCTTGCATAGGCCTGTACTTCGACGAGCGCGATCGGTCCGTCAGGAAAACGGCCGTCGGCATGAAACACGGAATCGTGACTGTCCTTCCAGCCCTGGTTCGCAAGCCCGCCATCGGAGGCGCGCTGATAGTCCAGCAGACCGAAGCGGTTCTTGTCGCAAACGCCCGCCACCCATTTCGCCGCACGCTCAAGCGCGGGCCACAGTTCGTCGATCAAACCGGTATCGCCGGTGCGCGCCACATACGCGCCCGCCAGCACGATGAAAAGCGGCGTGGTGTCGACTCCGCCGTAGTACAGCGCGAACGGCACCTCGCCGGTTGCCGCCATCTCGCTGCGGCGCATCTCATGCATGATCTTGCCGACCGCCGCATCGCGGAACGCCGAATCTTCGCGCGCCTGGTGCTTCGCGAGAAAGCGCAGCACGCCGCGCGCAAGGCCTGGTTGCAACCACAACGATTGCAGCGACGTAATCACCGCATCGCGGCCGAACGGCGTCGAAAACCACGGAATGCCCGCGTACGGATAGGGGCCCGTCTCGAGATCCGTCGTGAGCAGACCGAGATCGGCCTCCGAACGGTCGATCCACGCGTTAAAAAGCGGATTGCTCGAACGTACTCGCGCGGACGAACGGCGCCGCTCACGCATGACGAGGTGCGCGTCGACGAGTGCTGCACGTACCGCGGCGCGGCCTACACGCGGCCGCACCGTGTCGATCTGCGACAGGTGCGCCTCGGTGACCGTGTGCGTGGACTGTGGCACCACGGCATCGGCGCGCCCTTTTTCTGCTTCGACCTGCACCGCCACCGATAGATAAATCGACACGCATGCCTGCGCCGGCAAGTCCACCGAATAGTCGGCGCGGCCCGCGAGCAGTTTGTCCGGCGTCGGCGAAAAAGCAATGCGTACGCGGCGCGCAACCTCGTCGAGGCCGATGTAGCCGAGCAGCACCTCGCCGTTCTCGACGCGCGCCGGCTCGACAGTGCCCTGCTTCAACCGCTTGAGCCCACGCACTTCGAACATGTCGCGAAAGTCGCTGGCGAACGAAATGGATAACGGCACGACTGCGTCGCTCGTGCCGTAGTTGGTCAATTCGATGGCCTCGTTCAGCACCGTCCCCGACAGCACACGCACGCGTTGCACGTGAATCACGCCTTCCGGCGTGCTGTTGCCGCCGAGCGGCGGTAACGGGCGATTGGTCAGGTGCGCGGTGAATGCCGTGTTGTCGCTGCTGACGCTGCCCGACAGCAGCGAAGGCGCGCGTCCGCCGAACGTCAGCCGCAGTTGCGACAACACCCGTGTGTCGTTGACGAACAGACCGTCGTCGATACCGGTGACGTCGCCTAACGGATCGTTGACGATGAAGGTGCCGCCCGATTTCAACACGTACTGGTTGGCGCTTGCGACGTTCAGGTTCTCCGGCGCGATGAACGCACCATCGTTTTCCTGCTCGCGATAGTCCACGCCGCCTGAATGCGTCAAACCGCCGAGTGCTTCCGGATCCTGCATCAGCTAGCTCCTGTGCTGGTGATTTTGGTTCCGATTGTAGAGGGTCCGCGCGAATTGGGCACGCAAGCTTTGCGCTCTTGCACCTTTGCTTTCGTAGATGCACGCTGTTAAATCGCGTCGCCGCGCGTCCTTCAGCAGCGTATCTGGCATGCGACGTGCTGTTCGCATCAACCGCGGTGCGCCCCATCAAACGGCCACGGGCGCCACCTCCGTCGTCTGGAAACGGCGCCCGTCGGTCCTCAGCGGGCGAGCCGCAAACGCGTGGCTAGCGTTTTGCGAGCGGCTTTGCGTCGCGCGGCGTTTCGCCGATAAACAACTGGCGCGGGCGGCCGATCTTCTGCTCCGGATCCGCGATCATCTCGTTCCACTGCGCGATCCACCCCACCGTGCGCGCCATCGCGAAGATGCAGGTGAACATCGAAGTCGGAATGCCCAGCGCGCGCTGCACGATGCCCGAATAGAAGTCGACGTTCGGGTACAGCTTGCGCGACACGAAGTATTCGTCTTCAAGCGCGATCTTTTCGAGCGCCATCGCGAGCTTGAACAGCGGGTCGTCGTGCAGGCCCAGTTCCTCGAGCACTTCGTGACAGGTCTCGCGCATCAGCTTCGCGCGCGGGTCGTAGTTCTTGTACACGCGGTGGCCGAAGCCC